>CACBZI010000010.1 GCA_902543665.1 uncultured Pelagibacteraceae bacterium | reverse complement strand
TTTGCTTCATTTTCTAAACCCAAATGATAGTGAATTTCTACTAGTCTGTGTAAGGCTTCTTCAACAAATATTGTTTTATCGTATTCCTTAATAATAATTTTTAATCTGTTGATTGCAGGGACCCATTTTTGAGTAGAAATATAGTATTTTGCTATATATAGTTCTTTAGCCGCCAATTGGTTTTGAATTAAATCTTTTTTAAATTTAAGATCTATTGCATAATCAGTATTTGGATACTCAGTTAAAAAAAAGTCAATTTTTTCTTTAGCATTCAACAAAGGCTTTAAATCTTTTTTTTCATCTGATATTTGTTCAAAATAAATTGAGGCTAAAAGGTAGTGTGCGTAAATAACATTCTTATCTGCAGGATATGTTTTAAGATAACGTTCTAAATTTTCTACAGCCTCAGTATAAAAATTAATTCCATAAAGAGAAAAACTAGCCATTATCGCTGATTTAGCTGCGAGTTCTACATTATTAAATCTTAATTCTGCTTCACTAAATTTTTTATTAGCAAAAAAAAAATCGTTTTTATCAAATGCTTTTAAACCCTGAGCATATAGTGAATAAGGATTTGATTTTTCAGTTGTTTTATAAACTTCAGCTTCTTTTTTAGAACATGAAAATAAAATAATAATTAAAAAAATTGATTTAAAAATTTTTGATAGCATTATAAGACTAATATCAGAATATATTGGAATGGTAAATTTTTAGTGCGCTAAGCGCCAATTGCAACTGAATTTTCAGAAGAATTTTGATTTTGTCTGTCTGCTTTGTCAAATTTCTCAAATCTCCAATTGCTCTTATCAGAAAAAAACTTTTTTAATAATTTATTAGTTAAAGCATGGCCCCCTTGGGAAGTCTTTATATGGCCAAATATTCTGTTTCCAGAAAGCATTATATCCCCTAAACAATCTAAAATTTTATGATATACAAATTCATGCCTGTTCCTTAATCCATTCTCATTTAGTATTTTTTCACCTTGAACAACAATGGCGTTATCTAAAGATCCTCCTTTAGCCAAACCCATTCTTTTAATATTATCTATATCTTCATACAGACAAAATGTTCTTGAATTGTAAATTGCTGTCAAATCGTCATTACTTAATTTAAACTCTTTTCTTCTAGTTCTGATGAGAGGGTTGTTGTAAACCAACTCAAAATCTATAATCAAATCTTGTTTTAATGGCTCAATTGAAATAAATTTTTTTCCATCTTGAACTTCAACTTTCTTTAAAACTTTTATAAATTTTCTTAATTCATTTTGTTCTTCCATCCCAACAGACCTAATGGCATCTACAAAATCAACAGCAGAACCATCCATGATCGGAATTTCTGGACCATCAACTTCCACTAAAGCATTATCTATACCTTCTCCATAAAACGCAGCCATTAAGTGTTCAACGGTTGATATACTCACCCCGTTTTTATTTTCCAATTTAGTACATAAAACTGGATCTATAACGTTTTGAAAATCTGCGGAAATAATATTATTATTTTTTTTATCAGTTCGTTTAAAAATTATTCCAGTATTCGGTTGAGATGGTTTAATTTTTAGACTCACCTCTATGCCGCTATGTAAACCTATACCTTTAAAATCTATTTTTTCAGAAATAGTTTTTTGATAAATTTTTTGCATTACGCTTTATACACAATACGAGCAACTGAACTAAAACAATTAATGTTTCTAAAAATAACAATTTCAATTAAAAAATAGATTAAAAAATCTTGAAATTAATGACTTGTTTTCATGGACTATGGGTACTGCCTCAGTTTTCCACCCATATTGAACAATATTTTTCGCATCAACATAAATATCGTCAAAAGTATTTTTTTCTAAAAAATTCAATTTAAATTGACTTTTATTGGAAAAAATTTTTTTATAACTCTCCTTGAAACATTTAGTGTTAAGCTCGTCAGCTAATTTTATTAAAATATTCACATCTTTTTTTTTTAAGAAACTTTTAAGGTTAATATTTTTTGTAACTAAAATTTCCAAAAATTCTTCTATTCTAGCATCAGCAATTTCAAAAATTAATTTTTTTTTAATTTTCCTAAATTGCTGCTCTTTAAAATAAACTTTTTCTATATTCTCTTCGATAAAATTTTTATTTATAAAATTAGAGTTAAACAAAAAATCTTTTATATTTTCGATACTAAATCCTATGACTTTAGAAATATCTTGAATTATCAAATCTGAACCAAACTTAAAATCTTGCTTAAACTTTAAGGCTGAACTTTCAAAGAATATTACTTGTGAGTTATTTTTGTTTATTTCAATTTTTAAAAAATTATTAAGATTTTTATTATTAGTAATTAATTTTGTTCCTTCAATAAAATTTTTTACAACTATCTTATTAAGTTTTAAATTACATTTATTAAAAATATTTTCTAAATTTTTACGATCATTTTTTTTAATTAAATAAAAAGTTAATTCTTGTGAGTAAAAGTTGCCAAACAATCCGATTGGTAAATTTTCCGTATATTTTTGATCTAAGAGAAAATTAGAGTTAAAAATATGTAAAATAGTTTTATCATCCTCAACCTCAGTAATTTTTGATTTTAATGAATTTAATAAATAAGTAATGTTTTCTTTTACTAATTGTGATCCATTTAATTTTTTATAGCCAGAACAATTAATTAATGAGAAATCAAAATTGTTTAAAATTACAATAACTTCTTTAAAAATAAAATTCAATTTTTGTTCAATATAGTAGATATTTTTTTTAAATAAATTAACTATTAAGTTATGGTCAGTTATAGTATTGCCTTTTACACCCTCAATAGGAACTGAGTTTTTATACAATATTTTTATAAAATGACTTTCCGTAATATCCACTACTGCAAAAATAAAATCGTAGTTATTTATCTCAATAAATAGAGTAGGAGAATAAATCTTCATTGCTTATTTTAAAATAAGTTGTTTAGAAATTCTATAATCAAAAGTTTTATATTTTTCAAAATTAGCCTGATCTTTTAAGTTTAAAAAATTTTTAAGACTTTTATTATAATCTTTTATTGGCAGTTTTATTGTTTGGTTTTTAGTTGTAACTAAATCCCATCTATTCGATTCGAATAAATAAAAAGTTTTTATCTCATCCAAAGGAAAATTGACTTTTTTTATTTCCTTTAAAAAGATATTAAAATTTTTACTGTCACCAAACACTAAAGGCAAATCATTAAACTCTTTCATATCTAAAAATTCGATAACATCTCCATTAGCTGTGTAGTATCCTTTTTTTTTTTTATCTTGTAAGATAGCAATTGGTTTTTTTTCAAAAATCTTAATTTTAATTTTATTCGGATAAACTTTTTTAATTTGGAAACTATTAATAAACCCTATTTCATTTAATTTTTTTTTTATTTTATCCTTCTCTAATAAAAAAAGGTTGGAATCATACAAAAAAGATAATTTCTTAATAATCTCTTTTTCTTCAATGAAAGTATTATTTTCAATTATAATTTTATCTATTTTCAATTTTGAGTTAGAGACAGTATTGATTTGTATTTTATAAGTACTTAAGAGTAATAATAATGTTATTGCGATTATAAATCGATTTCTCATCTATTAATGCTGGCATCTAATAAAATTTTTTCAACTAGTTTTTGAAAACTTATACCATTAAAGTCCGCTATTTCTGGAACTAAAGATAAGTCTGTCATACCAGGTTGCGTATTAAGCTCTAATAGATAAAATTTATCTTTAAAAAATTTAAAATCGGACCTTGTAACTCCTTTGCATCCTAAGGATATGTGAGCGCGTTTAGCTATTTGTAAAACCTTTGAATAATTACTTTTTTTTAATCTTGCTGGCATTAAATGTTGAGTTTTAGCTGATTTTGTATATTTAGCTTTATAATCATAAAATAGTCTCTTAGGAATAAGCTCTATGGCTCCGAGTGCTTTATTGTTCAAAACTGCAACTTGTATTTCTTGGCCGCCAATATATTCCTCAAAAATAAGTTGATCATACTTTCTAAAAAGAACTTTTGAAGATTTTTTAAGTTCAGTGAAATCTTTATTGATAACCACTCCTAAACTTGAGCCTTCGTTAACAGGTTTAATCACAACAGGAAATTTAATTTTTTTTTTTGATAAGTTTTTTTTTAAAATTGTATTTTTATTTTCATTTTTACTTAGATAAAAATACTTTGGAGTTAAAATTTTGTTTTTAATAAATATTTCTTTAGAAATAGCTTTATTCATAGAATTATACGAACTTATTATTCCGGAATGAGTATATGGAATTCTCAAGTATTCAAAATAACTTTGGGCAACACCATCTTCGCCGTTTTTTCCGTGTAAAGCGTTGAAAATTACATCAATTTTTTTTTTATCGATTAAATTAAAATTTTTAAACTTTGGGTCAAATGTTGATACAGTGTAATTTTCTTTTTTTAATGCTTTCACACAAGCTTTTCCACTGTCTAGACTCACTGATCTCTCTCCTGAATTTCCCCCAAGTACAACTAAAACTCTTTTGAATTTTTTAATGCTCACCAATAATTTTAATCTCTAGTTCTAGATTAACCCCTGTTTTATCACACACTAATTGTTTCACTTTATTTATCAGTTTTTCAATGTCAGATGATTTTGCTTCACCATTGTTAATAAAAAAATTGCAATGTTTTTTTGAAATGATTGCATCTCCCTCCTTTAATTCAGTACAGCCTGAATCCTTTATAAGTTTCCATGCTTTTTTATCATTGCTTAAATTTTTAAATGTACTTCCACAAGTTTTAACTTGGGTAGGTTGAGATAACTTTTTTTTCTGTAATAATTCGTTCTGCTTTTTTTCAACTATTACTTTTGAAGTTTTAATGCCTTTTAATTTCACAGAAGTAATTAGAATATTATTAGGTAAATTTGTTCCTCTGTAAAAAAAATTTATTTCCTCGCGTTTTAGCTCTCTCTCTTTGCAATCGAGCATATCAATAACATTAATTGAAACTAAGACTTTTGAAATATCGTTACCATAGCAGCCGCTATTCATAATAATAGCTCCTCCTATTGATCCAGGGATACAAGAGAGAAACTCTAAGTTTCCGATACCATTTTCTTTTGCAAAATTAGAAATCTTACGATCAAGTGTTGCAGCACCTGCCTCAATTATATTTTCATCAACTAAGTTTAATTTTGAAAAACTTGATCCTAGCTTTATAACAACACCTTTAATACCTTTATCTCTAATTAATGTATTAGAACCCGCACCCAAAATTGTTATTTTAAATTTATTTTTCTTGTTTTCTTTTAAAAATTCGAATAATTGCATTTTGTCTTGAGGTTTAAAAAGATACTCTGCTGGACCACCTAAATTGAACCAGCTAAATTTAGATAGTTTTATGTTGCTTGATAAATTGCTTCCAAACTTTTTTGTTATTTCTTCCATTGATCTCATAAAGAAAATTTCAATTGCCTCATAAATTTAGAAATAGATCCAGCGCCCATGCCAATGATTATTTCGTTATTAGATAAGTTATTCTTAAAGTACTTTTCTAAATCTTTAAAATCTTTAATAATTATTACCTGAGTTTTTGAATATTTTGAAATTAATTTTGCAAATTCAATACATTTAAATTTTTTATTTTTTTTTTCTCCTGCAGCATATATTGGGCAAAGAAGTACTAAATTTGACTTCAAAAAAGATTTAGCAAATTCTTTTTTTAAAGACAAAATTCTGGAATAACGATGAGGTTCAAAAACAGATATAATTTCTCTATCTTTATAAACATTTTTTACCCCCTCTAAAATAGATCTGATTTCTGTAGGGTGATGGGCATAATCATCGTAAAATTCATTATTATTTTTCACAAATATTTTTGTCATTCTCCTTTGAACTCCAGAAAATTTTTTTAGAGATCTTTTTATTATATTTTGATTTGCTCCTAAGTTCAGACATACTGCTATTGCTGCTGTGGCATTTAACACATTATGTTTTCCTAACAATTTTAATTTTATATTTTTTACTACCCTCTTCTTTTTTTTGATATCTTTATAACTTAAGTCAAATATAGAAAAGTCAATCTTATATCTTATATTTGAAATTTTATAATCGGCACTTTTGTTTTCACCATATGTAAGAATATTTTTATTTTTTAATTTATTTAAAATCTTTCTTATATTCTTATTATCTATGCAAATTATTGCTTTTCCAGTTGGTGGTGTTTTTTCTATAAACTCAATAAAACAATTTTTTAAATTTTTAAATTTTTTGTAGTAATCAATATGTTCGTAGTCAATATTTGTTACAATAGAATAATTTAAAGGTAATTTTAAGAAGCTACCGTCAGATTCATCTGCTTCTAGAATTGCCCATTCTCCCTTACCGAGTTTAGCATTACTATTAAGTGAATTAATCACTCCACCGTTAATAATTGTTGGGTCAAGTTTTTGATCTGATAATATTTTTGAAACAAGAGAAGTTGTTGTTGTTTTTCCATGAGAGCCTGTAATGATAATATTTTTTTTTAGTGAAACCACGTCAGCAAGTACTTCTGCTCTTGAATAAATTGGTATTTTTTTTTCTTTTGCATATAAAATTTCACTGTTTCTATTTTTAATAGCAGAAGACTTGACTAAAATTGTAGAGCTTTTTACATTTTTTTTAGAGTGCCCGATGTAAACTTTAATTCCTACCCTGGTACAACTCATAGTATTTTTGTTTTTAGTTTGATCACTGCCTTGAATTTTAAATCCCATATTTTTCATTACTTGGGCTAATCCACTCATGCCAATTCCACCAATACCAACAAAATGAATTATTTCTTTTTGACCTAAATTAATTTTTTTCATCATATTTTTTTATTGCTTCATCAATATTCTTGTAGACGTTTTTGTCAGAATATTGTCTTTGATTTTGTATTAATTCATCTAATTTTGACATATTTCTGTAGATATCTTTGATTAAGCTAGAAAGTTTTTTATTCAAATTCTTTTCCTCAATTAAAAAAGCAAACTTTTTTCTTTGGTAATACTCTGCATTGATTTGCTGGTGATTTTCAGCAGAGGAGGGCAAAGGTACAGATATAAAGGGTATTTTAGCGTTAGTTAGCTCTGCTAGCATAGATGCACCTGATCTTGTTATAGCAAGATTTGTTTTAAAAAAATATTCAATAAGATTCTTACTGAAATTAAAAATTTCAAATTCTATATTATTTTGTTCATAAAAATGCTTTAGTTCGTTATTTTGACTGGGTAAACATTGCTGATAAATTTTTAGTGACACTCCTTGATTTATGCACTCTTTAAAAATATTAGGTAGTATTTCAGCAAACACTTTTGCTGCCTGGCTTCCGCCAATTACTAGTATATTTAATTTGTTTTTATTTATTTTAATTATTTCATTATTAGATAAATTTATGATTTCTTTTTTTAATATGTTCCCAATTTCAATGATTTTATTTTGATATTTATTTGGAATACCAACTAATTCTTTTGAAGAGACAAAAATTTTTTTAGCAAATGGAAGCAAATACTTATTGGCTTTACCAACAATTAAGTTATTTTCGTAAATTATATATTTTATTCTCAAAACACTTGCAGCTATACAAATTGGAAAAGATCCATATCCTCCCATTCCAAAAATAATTGATGGCCTATTGAAAATTAAAAAAAATAAGGACCTTAAAATTGAAAAAAAAATTAATATTGATGTAAATAATAATAAAAATATATTGTTTTTTTTAAGAGGTGAAGACGGTAAGATAAATATATTTTTTATATTAAATTTATTTAAGTATTTTAAACCTCTTTTATCAGATACTAAATTTACATCAAAATTTCTATCTATTAAATGTTTAGCTAGATAGTATCCTGGATATACATGTCCGCCGGTTCCTCCAACAGCAATTAAAGCTTTTTTTCTTTTATTCATAAAGATAAGTTTTATTTTTTGTATAATTCAAAATTATTCCTGCAAGAATTGAACTTCCAATTAATGAAGATCCGCCATAACTAAGAAATGGTAAAGTCATACCTGTTGTTGGTATTAAGTTGGTATTTACACCTATATGTATAAATGTTTGAAATAGTAATAGTGAAGCTAATCCACATAAAGAAATTTTTGTAATTTGGTCTTCTTGATTGACGCAATTTTTAATTATTCTGAACGTAATGTACAGGAACAAAAGAATTATCAGAATTGAAATTATTGATCCATATTCCTCTGAAATTACTGCTATGATATAATCTGTGTGAGCTTCAGGGACGCTTTCTTTTAAAATTCCTTCACCCATTCCTTGACCTGACAATCCTCCAAGTTTAATTGCATCCAGAGCTGATGAGGATTGAAATTTGTCACCTTTAGTAGGATCAATAAAAGAAATTAAACGATTAGTTATATATCCAAATTTTTCAGGCATCGCATACAGCAATAAACTTATTGATACTAAAAAAATTGTGAAAAAACTAAAAATAAAAAATAAACTTATTCCTGATATAAAAACTGTGGCGATCCAACTTACAATTAACAAAATGGACTGACCAAGATCCGGTTGATCAATCAAAAGTATTATCACAGAGCATAATAAAGAAAAACTTAAAAGATATTTTGCTTTAGGGTTTTGAAACTTTTCAAAGGTTAGAATTTTCACTGTAGTTAAAATAAAAAAAGGTTTAACAAGTTCTATAGGTTGAAGCCTAAAAAAATATAAATCTATCCATCTTTTAGCCCCTTTTACTTCAACGCCAATAATTGGGACTAAAATTAAAAGAATTAATGAAATAATGAATAAAGGAATTATAATTTTTTTTAAAAAAGAAGTTTCTAGAATAGATATTGAAAACATTATGCTTAAAGCTAGTAATGTAAAAAATAGATGTTTAGAAAAAAAGAAATAATAATCTTTATTAAGTCTCTCACCTGCTAATGAAGAAGTTGATGAGAATGAAAAAAAAACTCCAAGAAAAAAAAGAATTAAAAAACATATTAAAATTTTTTTGTCAATATTACGCCAATAATTAATAATTTTTAGTTTAAATATATTTTCGAGCATACTGTTTAACTAATTTTTTGAAGTTTTCTCCTCTTTTTTCAAAGTTGCGGAATTGATCAAATGAGGCGGCGGATGGGCTTAATAATATTATATTTTCTTTTTTTTTAAATAAAGTAATGTCTTTTAAAATTTGTAAAATTGAATTTTTCAAGTTTTTTGTAATGGTGAAATTTACTTTACTATTTTTTAATTGTTTTTTGAAAAAGTTAACATGTTTGCCAATTATATAACATTTTACTAAATTTAATTTTAGATTGTTTAGATAAATTTTATCATTTTTTTTTGGTAATCCACCTAAAATCCAAAAAATATTTTTTGTGTTTAACAAAGCAAATTTTGATGCTTCAAAAGAGGTTGCCTTTGAATCGTTAATAAAAGTACAATTTTTCTTTTTTAGAAAAATTTCGTATCTATGGGGAAGTCCTTTAAATTCATCAAACGAAGTTAAAAAAGACTTTTCACTTATTTTAAAAACTTTAGCTAATGAAAGTACATTAGTCATATTTTCATCATTTATTTTAGAATTAAGGTAAAGGTTTTTTATTTTAAATTTCAATTTTTTATATTTTTTTTCATCAGGAATAATTAGCTTTCCTTTAAAGTTTCTATTTTGATAGTTTTTTTTAAAATTTTTATTAACAAAAGAGAATTGAGTTTTTTTTTGTTTTTCAAAAATTTTAAATTTAGAGTCAATATAATTTTTCATACTCCCATGCCAATCTAAGTGATCATTAGTAATATTTAGTAAAATAGCATAATCAGGAGAAATAAATTTTGAATGTGAAAGTTGAAAAGATGAGGCTTCGATAACTAAAATATTATCTTTTCTAATTTGCAAGTCTAGAATTGGTGTACCAATATTTCCACCTAATAATGCTTTATAATTATTCTCTATTAGTAAATGTTGTACAATTTTACTAGTTGTCGACTTTCCATTTGTCCCTGTTATAACAATACTTTTCCAAAATTTTTTCAATAAAAATATTAAATCGATATCAGTGATTATTTTTTTTTTATACTTTGTAAGTTTAGTTTTATTTTTAGACTTATTCAAACTAACGCCTGGACTCAAAACTATATAGCTCACTTCTTTAAGAGCTTTGTTTAAACTTTCAGGTCTTCTTCTTTTATATAAGTCTCTATTTATATCGTCCCATACTTGGAAATTTTGAATATTGTTTCTATGGAAAAAATTAACTACTGATTGACCTGTTAAACCTAACCCGTAAACTAAAAAAGAAAGTTTTTTAAAATTTTTGACAAGAACCATCCGTTTATCTTAGTTTCAAAGTTGCTAATCCAACTAAAGCTAAAATTATAGCAATTATCCAAAAACGAATTACTATAGTTGACTCGGCCCATCCTTTTTTTTCGAAATGATGATGAATAGGCGCCATTCTAAATATTCTTTTCCCAGTTAGTTTAAAAGATATAACTTGAATAATGACTGAAACTGTTTCTAATACAAATAATCCTCCGATAATTGCTAGTACTATCTCATGTTTTACAATAATTGCTATTACAGCTAATGATCCTCCAAGAGAAAGTGATCCGGTGTCACCCATAAAAATTTTCGCAGGTGGTGCGTTGTACCAAAGAAAGCCTAGACAAGAGCCTACTATAGATCCACAAAAAATTGATAGTTCTCCAACATCAGGGATATATTGAATTTGTAAATATTCAGAAAAAATTGTATTTCCCACTATGTAGGAAATAAGTGTGAACGATAGAGCCACTAACATTACTGGGACAGTTGCTAATCCATCTAATCCGTCTGTTAGATTAACTGCATTAGAAGCTCCGATTATTACAAATAGCCCAAAGGGAATGAAAAATAGTCCCATTTGCAAAATAAGGTTTTTGAAAAAAGGAAAATAAAGTTCATACAGATACTCATGGTTAGAAAACTTAATCAAAATGAAAAAAGTAACACAGCCAATTATCAGTTGGCCTAAAAATTTGAATTTTGACTTTAAACCACTTGAATTTTTAAACTTTATTTTTAATATATCGTCGACCAGTCCGAGGCCTCCTAAACTTAAAGATACAAATATTAAAGTCCATATGTAAATATTTGTAAGATCCGCCCAAAGTAAAGTGCTTAAAATAATTCCAACGATAATAATTACTCCTCCCATCGTTGGAGTGCCAGATTTTTTAATTATATGATCAATTGGACCATCTTGTCTAATTGGACCAGTAATCATTTTATCAGAGAAATATTTAATTAATGGAGCCCCTATTAAAAAAACTATAATTAAAGAGGTCATTACAGATAACCCTGTTCTAAAAGTCAAATATTTAAATACATTTAAAAATGAATATTGATCAATTAAAGATGTGAAAAAATGAAATAACATTTAGTAACCTTTAATCATTTTTTTGCTGATATTATTTAAGCCTGTTGCGTTTGATCCTTTGATCATTAAAAAGTCATTATTAGCTATAATATCTTTTAAAGTAAAATCTATATCTTCGTCTAATTGAAAAATGTTTCCGCGTTTACTTTTATGAATGTTTTTATAAGTATTTATGGTACTAGATCCCTTAATAAATACTTTATCTATATCAGAATTGTTAATAACTTTTGATATATCCTGATGAAGTTTTTTAGATTTTTTTCCTAATTCTAACATGTCTCCTAATAAAAAATATTTTTTAAATTTTTGTTTTCTAATATTTACAAAGTTTTTTACAGCATTTTTTACTGAAATAGGATTAGCATTATAACTTTCATCTACTAGCTTAAAATTTTTATTATATCTTTTTATATTATGTATCTTGCCTCTTCCATCAGAGGGTTCATAATTTTTAAAATATGTTGTTATCTTTTTTATATCTAAGTTTAATTCTCTTAATAATGCTACTGAAGCTAAAATATTATAGATATTCAAATTTTTAAATTTTAAATTTAAAATTTGATCATTAATAGATAATTTTACATTTTGTTTATTTTGAGATATTGCAAGAGGAAAAACATCTGAATTTTTTCTCATACCAAAAGAAATTATTTTTAATTTCTTAATTTCGGCTTTATTTTTTAAATACTTAAAAAATTTATCATCACGGTTTAATATAATTGTACCTCTCTCTTCAATATTATTTATTATTTCACCCTTTGCATTTGCAATACCTTTTAAATTCTTAAAATTTTCAATATGTGCTTCTCCTATGTTCGTAATAATTCCTATATGTGGCCTTATAATTCTAGAAAGAAAATTAATTTCACCAGGTTTGCTCATTCCGATCTCAAAAACTCCAAATTTATGTTTTAGCTCTAATTGAGAAAGACTAATTGGTACACCAAATTGATTATTGTAAGATTTAGGTGAGCCATAAGTTTCTCCATAATTTTTTAACAAATCTTTTATTAGATTTTTTAATGAGGTTTTACCTGCACTTCCTGTTATTGCTATAATTTTTGCATTAGTGTTTTCTCTTTTTTGTGATGCAAAACGATTTAGAAATTGAATTTCATTATTGACTTTAATAGTTTTATTTTTATATTTTTTAATATTTCTTGAACTAACAATATATCTAGCTCCTTTTTTAATTGCATAAGAAGCAAATTTTGCTCCATCTCTATTTTTTCCTTTTATTGTTACAAAAAGATTATTTTTTTTTAGATTTCTTGTATCAATAGACAGTCCATGAAAATCTTTTATTTTAATTTTATTGTTAATAGTTTTAATTATTTTCTTATTTTCATAATAATTTAAATTTTTTCTAGATAATTTAAGAGTATTTATATTAAGTTTTTTAATTATCTGCTTATCAGAAAGAAATAAAATTTTGTTTTTGTATATTTGCTTATCTTCATGACCTTTTCCAGCTATCAAAATAACCTCATTGGGATCAGCGTTTAAGATGGCAGTTTTGATCGCTTTTTTTCTATTTCCAATATTTGAAAAAATTCTATTTTTTATGTTTTTAATTATTTCTTGTCTTATTTTCTCGGGTCTTTCATTTCTAGGATTATCGTCAGTGACATAAATTTTCTTACAGTTTTCGCTCACTACTTTTGCCATTTTAGATCTTTTTTGTTTATCTCTATCACCACCGCAGCCAAAGACTACAGAGATATTTTCACTATAAAACTTTTTCAAAGCTTGTATTGATTTAAATAAAGCATCAGGTGTGTGTGCAAAATCTACAAAAACTCTTACATTATTTGTAAAAATTTTTACAAGTTCTAATCTTCCATTAACATCTTTAATCTGGCTTAATGAATTAATAATTTTTTTTTCATTTAAATTACATATTTTAGCCGCAGCGATAGCCATTGAGAGATTTTTCAATTGAAAATCACTATAATTAAAAGAATTATCAGTTGCTAATTTTTTTTTGATTAAATTAATGTCAAGCAACCTTAATTTTCTTTTTTTTGCTATTTTTTTTATAATTAAAAATTCTTTAATAAGTTTATCAGTAATTATAGTTTTATTTTTTAACAAAATACTTTCAAACAGGTACAGTTTTGAATTTAAGTATGATTTCATTGTTTTATGATAATCTAAATGATCTTGGCTAAAATTTGTAAATATCCCTGCTTTCAAATTTAGATTATCTAATCTTTTTTGGCTTAATCCGTGGCTTGATGCCTCAATGATAACATTTTCGATTTTATCTTTTTTAAGTTTTTCTAGCATTTTGTGAAGGAAAATTGTATTTGGAGTAGTTAAATCAGATTTAATTATTTTACCTTTATACTTAATTCCAAGTGTGCCAATTGAGGCTACAGGAACTCTATTTAATTTTAAAATTTGATAAAATAAGTCAGCTACAGATGTTTTTCCATTTGTGCCAGTAACAGCAATTATATTTTTAGGTTTAAATTTATAAAACTTAGATGCAATCTTGCTCATTATTGATCGCACGTTTGAGGTTTTAATGATCAAAACTTTCTTACTTTGATATTTACAATTTTTGGAACAAATTATTATTGATGCACCTTTTTTTACAGCTTTATTAATAAATTTTTCACCATTTGTATCATTTCCTCTTATCGCAAAAAAAATAAAACCCTTTTTAATTTCTTTGCTATTGGCTGCTAAACCTTTTATTTGAATATTTTTTTTTTCTGAAGGAAGATTTTTAATTAGTTTTTTCAACAACATACTGATTAAAATCTTTATTTTTTATGGCTAAAATTGGTCCAATTTTTTTTATAATTTTGCCAGCAACGTATACAGAATTCCATCCAGCTTCATTTCTTGATCCTTTGATCTTTATCCCTCTATAATTATAAATTAAATCATTCGCCACTTTCGGATTCTCAAGCATTACTAACAAAACAAATTTAGGTTTATATGAAGGAAAAGTTGATATAAAAGTGTTTAAATTTTGTTTGTTATCTTTATAATTTTGAGATGTTCCAGTTTTTCCTCCAACGTAATAACCATCTATATCTGCTAGACTAGCTGTGCCTTCCTTGTCAGTAACAACTTTTCTCAATATTTTATTAATTTCATTACTAGTTTTAATCGAAATTAGTCTATCGTAATTTTGATTGATTTCTTTTTTGATTAAATTTGGCTGAATAATTAATCCACCATTTGTTAAAGCAGCATAAGTTGTTGCAGCTTGCAATGGAGTTGTTGTAATCCCATGTCCATAGGAAACTGTTTCCAATTTGCATTTATCCCAATTAAAATTTATTGGATTTCCTAATTCTTCTAATTGTAATTCGGGACTTTTCAAAAGTTTAGTTTCTTTAATGAATTTTTTAAATTTTTCTTCTCCAACTTTTCTTGCAATTAATACTGTTCCTATATTTGAAGATCTTATTACTATATCCTCGACAGACAAATTTTTTGGAAATTCTTTTAAATCAGAAATCTCATATTTTGAGCATTTAATTGAGCGAGGTATATTTTTGATTATCGTTTTCGGAGTTATTAAATTATTATCTAAAGCTAGTGCGATAGTGAAAGTTTTAAAAATTGAACCAAGCTCATACACTCCTTTTGTAATTTTATTCATATATTTTTTTTCTTTAATTCTCTCTCTTTTATTTATGTCAAAGTTAGGGAGAGAAACTAATGATAAAATTTCCCCATTTTCAATGTTCATTAATAAAGCTGCTCCTCCTGTTGCTCTAAAAGTGATTAAGGCTTTATTTAATTCTTCATTAATTAAATATTGAATGTTGGTATCTAAAGTTAATTTAAGTGGCTCATCTAATTTTTTTGAATTCTTTAATTCTTTATCAAAATATTTTTCAATTCCAGACACTCCATAATTATCAAAATCCACTTGACCTATTATATGGCTAAATAAATTTGAATGTGTATATATTCTCGATTGAAATGGTTCAAAAATAATTCCTTTTTCCCCAAATCTCCATAATTTTTCTTTTTCATTTTGAGTAATTCTTTTTTTTAAATAAAAATATTTTTTTTTGTAAAAAGCTAACTCTTTTTCTTTTGTAAGCAATTCCGGAAAATTAAGTTTTAACTTTATTATTAAATTTTCTTTATTTTTAACTAGATTAGGGTTTATTGCTGCATGAAATGACTTAATATTTCTTGATATCAATACACCGTTCCTATCTACAATATCTCTTCTCATCATAGTAAATTTTTGAGAAGATCCTTCTTGATTGAATTTTTCAAATTTATTCAAAGAAACATGAATTATTCTTATACCAAATATTAAAATCAATGAAAAAAATAAAAAAAATAGTAGATATATTCTATCTTGAGATAAATTTTTTTTTTTTAAAATCTTATTTTTTTTGTTTGTTTCCAAATAGTCCTCAAAATAAAAACTCGATTGATTTTCGTTAAATCGTTTATTTTTTTTGTATTTTTTTTTCATTATGTTTATCTTGAGTTACAATTTTTTGTTCTAGATTTATTAAATTAGAAATATCTAAAAATATTTTTGAATATTCCATCGGATAATATTCCTCTAAATCGAGTCGAGAAATTTTTTGGTCTATATTTGAAGGTGAGGTAATATAAGCAAAGTCTAATTGAGACTCATAAAGGTCTTTCTCTTTAATCTGAACAACTTTTTCCAAATTGTAAATTTTTTTTTCTAATGACCTTGCTTGATTTTTTACTATTGAGGTAAAAATAATTAAAAAAGAAAAAATTATTATTGATATACAAATTTTAAGCTTAAACATTAATTGCCTCCAAATCTATATATCTACTAAATTTTCCGATTAGATTTTTTGGATAGATAAATGGGTTTTTGTTTCTAATAGCAAATCTTAACTTTGCAGAACGTGATGGTTTATTATTGAAAAGTTCTTCCTTAGAAGGCTTAAATATTTTATTGCTATACTTTTCAAACAATGCAAATTTTTTATTATCTTCCTCAGGTAAATATCTTGACGGTTTTGATTTATTTTCAGAATAATTACTAAAAAAATATTTAACAATTCTATCTTCTATGGAATGAAAACTTACTACTAAAACTTTGCCTCCAGGTTTTAAAATTTTTGTAGCAAAAATTACCCCATTAATAAGTTCAGTAATTTCCTTATTTACAAATATTCTTAAAGCCTGAAAAGTCTTAGTGCTTGGATTAATTTTACTTAAGTAATTTTTTTTTTTACTCTTTTCAATTATATTTACTAACTCACATACTTTAGTAATTTTTTTTTTTGTTCTTGCCTTAACGATATTTTTTGCAATTTTTTTAGCTTCTGCTTCCTCTCCAAGAATTTTAATTACTTCTTTTAATTTAACCTCACTAAGGTTATTTACCACGTCTTGTGCAGATATAGATGATAAACCCATTGACATATCGAGATTGTCTCTAGATTTGAAAGAAAAACCTCTTTTCAAATCATTAAGTTGAATTGAGGAAAGTCCCAGGTCAAAAATAACTGCGTCTACATAATTTTCATTAATAGTATTTATCTGGCTAAATTTAATTTTATAAAATTTAAATCTATTTTTAAATTTATTTTCTATTTTTTTGGCTACAGAGACTACTTTAGGATCTCTATCAATTCCTATTACTTTTGTTTTAGGAAATTTTAGAAGTTCGTAAGAGTAGCTGCCGCCTCCTAAAGTACAATCAACAAAAACTCCTCCTTGTGAAGGAGAAGAAACTTCAATAACTTCGTTCAACATCACCGGATAATGATTCAAGTCCAGTGATGATGTTTGTGTTTCCATTGATCTTAGTTTTGAACATTAAAACTTTTGTCTTCTTAAGAATGCAGGAATTTCAAAGTCTTCTTCCTCTGTACTTTCTTGTTCGAATAACTGATTATTCTGGTTATGCTCTGTTAAGTCATCATGGTCAGCTGGATTATCTTTCTGAACATGTTCTTCTGAAAAAAGTTTTGGAGAACGATCTTTTTCATTAAACTCTTGTGTAAAAATATTTTCTTTTAAAATTGAGTTTTCATTATTAATTTCTGAATTGTTTTCCATATAAGACGCACTTTCAATAGAAACCCCATGAGGAATCTCACTATTTTCTTTTATATTTTGCGAAAGTGCTTCCTCAGCTATGATATTTTCCTCTTCACTTTCAAACCTATTAATGAGTGTATTTTGTTCTTCATCATTTTTAATTTCTAAGCTATCGTCTAATTTAAGTGCAGTAGCCCCATCAATTGAACTAACAACATTTTGATCTAAATTAGTTTTAGAAAATAAATTTTCTGTAAAGTTATTATTTTTAGAATTTGTACCATTAACTACGTTTAAAATTGGTTTAGTGTCAGGTGAAATATTCGAACCTTTTAGAGATGTAGCTACAATTGAAACTCTAATTTTGCCGTTCATATTTTCATCTTTAATTGCTCCAAATATAAGTTCTGCCTCTGGATCAACTTCAGCTCTAATTTTATTTACAGCTGCGTCTACCTCAAATAGCTTGATATCGCTTCCCCCTGTAATATTTAATAATAATCCTTTTGCGCCTTGCAATGTATATTCATCGATCAGTGGGTTGTTTAAAGCTAGCTCTGTTGCAACCATTGCTCTATTTTCACCTTCGGCTTCACCTGTGCCCATCATAGCTTTGCCACTAGAACTCATTACGGTCTCAACATCTGCAAAATCTAAATTAATCATACCAGGCCTAACCATTAGATCTGTAATACTTTGTACCCCATGTTTTAAAACATCATTTGACAAACTAAAAGACTCCTCAAAGCCTGTTGTCTCATTTGCAATTTTAAAAAGATTTTGATTTGGTACAACTATAGTAGTATCTAAATGTTTTTTTAATTCATCCAGTCCTAATGAAGCTCTTCTCATTCTTTTTGGACCTTCATATGCAAAAGGTAAAGTAGTTACTCCAACTGTTAAGATATTCATTTCTCTAGCAGCTTTAGCTATTACGTGCGACGCACCTGTACCTGTGCCACCGCCCATCCCTGATGCTATAAAAATCATATTGCTTCCTTGAATGTAATTGACTATCTCGTTTATAGACTCATCCGCTGCTGCTTGACCAATATCATGTTTTGCTCCAGCTCCTAGTCCCTTTGTTAAATTCATACCAATTTGAATTTTAGCATCTGCTTTACTCATTTTTAAATCTTGAGCATCAGTATTTACTGCAACGAATTCTACTCCTTGCATACCGGCATCAATCATTGCATTAATTGCGTTACCTCCAGCTCCTCCAACACCAATAACTAATATTCTTGGTTTTAATTCCCTTAATTCACCTCCCCCAACATTTATGCTCATTTGGACTCCCCTTTCTGTTTTGTTTCCCATTTTAAGTTAGACCTATTTTGAAAAGCTTTTTTTCTTGCTAAACTTCTAAAATTTTGAAAGTTTTTTGGTTCCCATATTTGGAAAGTTTTACCTAGACCTACAAATAAAATACTATTTTTAATTTTTGCATGAGATAGTAACTTTTCTGATAATGTTACTCTACCTTCAGGATCAAATTGTAAGTTTTCACTTTCTGATAAAACAGATGTGGCAAAATAATCTCTTTTTTCCTCAAAAGGATTGAGGGAGTCAATTGTGTTTGAAAGTTTTTCAATTCTATCTTGAGAACAAGCTTCCAAAGCAACATGATTAAAAGATGGATAAGCGATAAAACCATTATAACCCATTGTGCTTAGATGTGATCTAAAAGTAGCTGGCACTGATACCCGACCTTTCTTGTCTATTTTGTTTTCGAAATTCGATAAAAACATAGTTTTTTAAAAACCTTTTATTTGCTTTTTTTTTCAAATCACCCTCCATTATGGGATTATTTGGGATAGTATGGGTTTTTAAAAAATAGTCAATAACAATGTATTCGAGTTGAGTACAAAAGTAGAACAGCTATTTTAATGATTTTGCTAGATAATCTGTAAGCCGGGTTCTGTCATTGAAGATATCATTTATCTAGGCTTAAATTTACACTTAAGCTCAAGCGGTTAACCCAGAAGACCAACTAAAGACTGTTTTTAGCAATTATTGCATTGTCTTCTCTATTTAACCTTGCTCCCAGTGGGGTTTGCCATGCGTTTTTTGTTGCCAAAAAACCGGTGAGCTCTTACCTCGCCGTTTCACCCTTGCCTTGATTAGGCGGTTTATTTTCTGTGGCACTTTCCCTTAAGTCTCCTTAGCCAGCTGTTAGCTGGCACCGTGTCCTTATGGAGCCCGGACTTTCCTCTGTTAAAAAAATTTAACAGCGATAATCCAATTATCTAGCATTAGTTATCTATTTCATTCTATAACCTATTTCAAGGAGTTTTCTTTTGAAGATAAATAATGGCTAATTTTAAAGGTTTTTAAATCAATTTTCCCAGAGATATTATTAGGCAAATATCTTTGCTGAAAAGCCTTAATAATGTACTTGTCTAGTTTACTTCTTTTATCAATTTTAAAATACCTGTAGCCAATTTTGTGCAAATTTTTAAAGAATAATTTTTCTTTCTTTTTTGATTTAAAAATTGATTTTAAAAAACTTTTATTGTTATACCATGATCCTATTTTAAATCTGCTCAATTTCCTCCAAGGAAATTTTTCGCCAGGATCAATTTTTCTAAGAGGAGCTATATCAGAGTGTCCTAAAAAATTTTCTCTTTTAAGTCTATATTTTTTCATTAGCTTTTTACATAAATAAATTAAGCTT
>CACBZI010000009.1 GCA_902543665.1 uncultured Pelagibacteraceae bacterium | reverse complement strand
TTAAATGGCATCGACCAGATAGCAGCAACCATGGGAATTAAGTGATACTCGATGAAGTATTTTGATAACTTTTTTTTATTAAGAAAATTTCCTAGAGTCTCTTCTTTAATTTCACTCTCAAGTAATTTTGGAGCAGTTTTATAAAATGAAATTATCTCTCTAATCATATATAAAAATTTTAAATTAAGAAGATTTGATTTATTAGCAAAAATACCTCCTAAACCACTTCCGCTATATTCAACATTACTATTCTTAATTGATACAGAAAATGACATGTCGCTTTTTTCATAAGGAACTTTTAATTCATTAAAAAAATTTACTAAATTTGGATAAGTAACCTCATTAAAAACTATAAAGCCTAGATCTACTGGAACAATCTTATCATCTTCTTTTATCTCGTAGGTAAAAGAATGACCTCCAAAGTGATCTTCTTTTTCGTATAGATCAACTTTATATTTTTTTGAAAGAAAATATGCGGAAGATAATCCTGAAATACCTGAGCCGATAACAGCGATTTTCATTTAAAGAGATTAAGCAGCTTCATCTTTATATTCATCCATTGAAGGACATGAACATACTAAATTTCTATCTCCAAAAACGTTATCTACTCTAGCAACTGGTGCCCAATATTTATTGTTTTTTACATACTCAGTGGGAAAAGCCGCTTCCTCTCTTGAGTAAGCATGCTTCCACTCGCTGGAAGCTAATTCGACATAAGTATGAGGTGCGTTTTTCAGCGGATTATCAATTTTATCAAACTTTGATGACTCCACTAAATTAATTTCTTTTTTAATTTTTATAAGTGCATTACAAAATTTATCAATCTCCTCCAAATTTTCACTTTCAGTCGGCTCAATCATAATTGTACCAGCAACAGGCCATGACATTGTTGGAGCATGGTAGCCAAAGTCAATCAGTCTTTTTGCTAAATCCTCCTCAGAGACTCCTGAACTTGCTTTTATTGGACGGATATCAATTATACATTCATGTGCAACATTTCCATTTTTGCCAGTATAAAGAACTTTGTAATCTTTGGATAATTTTTTTGAAATATAATTTGCATTTAAAATTGAAACTTGTGAAGCTTTTTTCAATCCCTCAGCGCCCATCATCTTTATATACATCCAGGATATTGGAAGTATGCTTGAACTACCCCAAGGTGCAGCTGATACAGCTCCCATTCCGTTCTTAGGGCCTGCCTCTTTAATAATTTCATGTGTTGGTAAAAAATCAGCTAGATGCTTAGCGCAAGCGATTGGTCCCATTCCTGGTCCGCCTCCACCGTGCGGTATGCAAAATGTTTTATGTAAATTAATATGACAAACATCTGGTCCAAATTTCCCTGGTTTTGCAACACCTACTAGTGCGTTTAGATTCGCTCCATCCATATAAACTTGCCCGCCATGCTTATGAATTACTTCACAAATATCCATAATTTTTTCTTCAAATACTCCATGGGTAGAGGGGTAAGTAACCATTAAAGCAGCTAAGTCTTTTGAGTGTTTTTCAGCTTTATTTTTAAGATCGTCTATATCCACGTTTCCATCTTCATCACAATTGACTACAACCACTTTCATCCCACACATTTGGGCACTTGCTGGATTAGTTCCATGAGCTGAGTCAGGAATTAGACAAACGTTACGATTTTCTTGTTTATTATTTTTATGGAATTTTCTTATAGTCATTAGACCTGCATACTCTCCTTGAGCCCCAGAGTTAGGCTGTAAAGAAACTGCGTCATATCCAGTAATTTCTTTCAGATCGTTTATTAGATCATTAAAAAGAATCTTATAACCCTCCATTTGATTTGTAGGGACAAAAGGATGTGGAAGTGAAAACTCTTTCCAAGTAATAGGAATTAATTCTGCTGTTGCATTTAGCTTCATTGTACAAGATCCTAAAGCAATCATTGATCTATTAAGTGCAATATCACAATCTTCTAGTTTCTTAAGATATCTTAACATCTCAGTTTCAGAATGGTATTTGTTAAAAACTGGATGAGTTAAGTATTTTGAAGTTCTTAAAAGATTTTTTGGAAGATTATCCAGTTCAACCTTAACGTCTTGTTTAATTACTTTAGTTATTCCAAATATTTTTAACAATAAGTTTACATCATCAAGTTTTTTTGCTTCATCAAACGCAACAGATAAATGATCTTTATCAACCTTTCTAAGGTTTATATTCTCTTTAAGTGCAGCCTCAAAAATAGAATTTGTTTTTTCATTGGTTTTAATCGTAACGGTATCGAAGAAATGATCTGATAGAATTTTATGACCGCTTGCTTTAATATTATCAGCAAATATTTTTGCTAATTTAGAAGTTCTATTCGCAATTTTAAGTATTCCTTCAGGTCCATGATAAATTGCAAAAGCAGCAGAAATGATAGCCAATAAAGCTTGAGCAGTACAAATATTGCTTGTTGCTTTATCTCTTCGAATGTGTTGCTCCCTAGTTTGTAAAGAAAGCCTGTAAGCTTTTTTTCCGTGTCTATCTTTTGAAACGCCTATTATTCTTCCTGGCATTGATCTTTTAAATTCCTCTTTTGTAGCAAAAAATGCAGCATGAGGCCCGCCGTAACCCATTGGAATACCAAATCTTTGAGCACTACCGACAGCAATGTCTGCTCCAAGTTCAGCTGGAGTTTTTAATCTAGCTAAAGCCAATAAGTCACAAACCAAAATAGCTTTTCCGTTTTTTTTGTGAATTTGACTGATGCTTTCACTAGGATCGTTTATCTCACCTAAAGTTCCCGGATAAGATAAAACACCGCAAATTATATCTTCATTAATTTTTGAAAGTTCTTTTTTTTCATCACCAATGATCAATTCTAAACCAAAAGGATTTGTTCTAGTCTTTATGAGATCAATTGTCTGAGGATTACAATTGCTTGAAATAAATATTTTTTTTGAATTAGTCTTATCTAATCTCTGGCTTAATCCTACTGCCTCTGCTGTTGCTGTTGCTTCATCTAACAAAGAAGCATTAGCTATATCCATGCCCGTTAAGTCAATTATTGATTGTTGAAAATTTAAAAGCATTTCAAGACGACCTTGCGCCACTTCAGGTTGGTAGGGTGTATAAGATGTATACCATCCTGGATTTTCTAAAATATTTCTAAGAATTACATTAGGTGTAATAGAATTATAGTAACCCATTCCAATAAAATTTTTAAAGATTTTATTTTTTTTAGATATAAATTTTAATTTTTTTAAAGCATCGTTCTCTGACATTGGCTGATCGATTCTAAGATCATCTTTTAATAAGATTTTTTCTGGTACAGTATTGCTCATTAGATCCTCTAATGATTTATACCCAACATATTGCAACATTTTGGACTGATCTTCTTTGGAAGGACCAATATGTCTTTTAATAAATTCTTTTGAATTATCGTCAATCATTAACTAGGGTTCTCCTTACAAAATTTATCATATTCGTCTTTTGACATTAGGGAGTCATACTCACCTTTATCTTTTATCTTTAACTTAAAAAACCAGCTGGCGCCTTCAGGGTCAGTATTTACGCTTCCAGGATCATCTGCAATGGCTTTATTTCCCTCAGTAATTTCTCCAGAAATAGGAGAATAAACATCACTCGCAGCTTTAGTAGACTCTACAACAGCTGCTTGACCTTCTTTTTCTACAGCTTTACCTGCATCAGGAACCTCCACAAAAACAATGTCACCGAGCATTTCTGTTGCATGCTTTGTTATTCCTACTGTAGCAACGTCTCCATCTAGTGAAACCCATTCATGTTTTTTAGAAAATTTTTTTTCACTCATATTTGTTTCCCCCTTATTTAACATAACTTTTTTTATAAAATGGAAGTTCAGAAATCTTACCCCCATATTTTTTTCCTCTTACTTCAAGCTGAATAGATGTGCCTACTTCAGAAAATTCTGATTTAACATATCCCATTGCAACTGGAGCGTTCACACTCGGGCCAAAAGTACCACTTGTAACGAATCCTATTTCATTATTATCTGACGAAAAGATTTTAGTATTTTCTCTAGCTATAACTTTTCCATCTGGCTTTATGCCAACCCTAATTTTTTCACTTCCGTTTACAAATAAATTTTTTATTTTTTCCCATCCATTAAAACCGCCAACTTCTTTTCTTTTTTTTGCTATAGCCCATTTTAAATTAGCCTCTATCGGATTTATTTTTTCATTTAAATCGTGACCATATAAACACAGACCTGCCTCTAATCTTAATGTATCTCTAGCTCCCAAACCTATAGGTTTAACTTCATTTGAAATTAAGTAATCGATTAGTTTTTCAACTTTTGTATTAGAAATTGAGATTTCAAAACCATCTTCACCAGTGTATCCAGATCTTGTTACATAAAGTTTTTCACCCTCATACTCAAAATTACTCCCTGTCATAAATTTTAAATTAGCGACACCTGGGATTAACTTTTCTAAAATCTCTACAGATTTGGGACCTTGTAAAGCTATTAAAGATAAATCATTGTTTAAAAGATATTTGTGATCTTTATTTAAAAATTGTGAAATTTGTTTAATATCGTTTTCCTTACAAGCTGCATTTAAAATTATACAAAAACCTTTTTCTGTTCTTGTAATAATTAAATCATCAATTATTCCTCCTTCGTTATTTAGCAAAAAAGAATATTTTGAATGGTTAACTTTCAAATTTTTTAAATCTGCTGGAATAATTTTTTCTAAAGACTCTATTAATGTTTCATCCCCTTCTAAAAAAAATTGTCCCATATGTGACACATCAAAAAATCCAGCGTGTGTTCTTGTAGAAATATGTTCCTTTACAATACCATCTTTATATTGGATAGGCATCTCATAGCCAGCAAATGGAACAAATTTTGCTCCTAAGTTTTTATGATAATTATATAAAGCTGTTTTTTGTACTTCCATAATAACTCTTAAATCTAACCCCATCTGTCTATGTACCTGAGAGATTTAATCCTTCGGTGAGGCTTTCGCCTGCTTTCCAGAGTTATTACGGTAACGGTCCTTTTGCCTGAGAGTTTCCGGGGTGGTTGCTCCTTCGGCGCCTAAATGGTCTCTCCCGTTACGCTGAGGACTCTCCTCTAAATACAGTAAAAAGTCAAATGCAAATTACTCAAGTCTTTCTATGTTTTTTATCAAAACTCTTCAATATTATTGCAGAAATTATGACTGCGCCGCCAATAAATACACTAATCGGAGGAATTTCATTTAAAAATAACCATACCCAAATAGGTGCACACAAAGTTTCCGTCAACATTAAAAGTCCTACTGTTGCTGATTCAACAGTTCTTGATCCGATTGTTATACAAATAAAGCTAACTGCTAATTGAGGAACTCCTAGAAGAAAACCCATCCAAAGATCATGTTTAGTAAACTCAAAGGATTCTGCTAAAAAAAAACCGTAAATCAAACTAAATATTCCAGAATAAAAAATTGCTGGAACCATATCAACTTTGGTATTTTTCCTTATTATCATTACTAAAATCGCAAAATTTATCGGGATTGCTAACGCCACTATGTTTCCAAACAGGGATCCACCAGAAATAGAGTCGCCAATCATTATAATAATACCACTCATAGCAAGAAAGATTGATATTAAACCGATTAAAGAAACTTTTTCTCTTAGATAAAAGTAACCAAATATTGCCAGAAACATAGTTTGGGTGCTTATAATAAAAACGACATTTGCTACTGTTGTATTGCTCATCGCAACTACAAAAGCAACAAAGCTGAATGATAATACAAAACCTCCTAATAATCCCATAAAACCAGACTCTTTAATAATATTGATAGTATTTTTTTTATAAGTCACCAAAAGAAAAGCTGTTAGAGCTAAAAGGAAAAAAAATGATCTAAGAAATAATATTTGCCAGATACTTGCCTCTTCAAAAGATCTAATTATAAATCCTCCCCAGCTTAAACAAAATCCACCAAATAATAGTAAAATGTAACCTGGTATTTTATATAAAAATTGCATCTAAAATCTTTTTAAAATATTTTTAAAGTAATATTGTAAAGTCAAGGACCTAAATATCATAAATAACAAAAGAGATAGCCAAATACCATGATTTTCTAAATATTTTGTAAGGAGGATCGATACTCCAATATAACTCAAAACAGATACTATCATTGCATTTCTAATTTCTTTTGTTTGTGATGCTCCTATAAATATTCCATCTAATTGATAACAAAAACATGCGATTGGTGGGATTATAATTATCCATAAAATATGTTGAAATGAAATAAATCTTAAAATCTCAATATCAGTAATTATATAAATTATTTCTTTGAAAAAAATTAAATAGATTATTGAGATAATGATAGCAGTGATAAAACTTACTTGAATAGAATTTTTTACTACCTCTAAAAAAGATTTAAGGTTTCTTCTTCCTAGAGCGTAACCTATAATTCCTTCAGTCGAAAATGCATAGGCGTCTAGGAAGAATGATGAAAAAATTATAAATTGCATTAAAATTGTATTAACTGCTAAATAGTCTTCTCCAATTTTTGAACCAAGATAAGTAATCCATAGAAAAGCAAATGTGAGAAATAAAGTTCTTATAAAAATGTCTAAATTTATATTCAAAAGTTTAAGCAATTTAGACTTTACTAGTAAATTTTCAAATTTTGGAATAATTTTGAATTTTTTAATAATATAATTATAAGTAAATAATGTGAAAATAATTAAGGTTATATAACTTGAAATTAATGTTCCTAGAGCCACACCAAAAACACCTAAATCATATGTTAAAACTAGCAGAGAACTAAAAATAATATTCAAACTTGAGAGAACTACTATTAAAAAACTTGAAATTTTGGTTTTTTGTATACCTAAGTAAAAACCTACAAGTACATAAATAATTAATTCTGCAGGAATTGAGAAAATTCTTACATTTAAATACGTTTTTATTAATACCTCTGTCTCATCAGAGGGAGAGAAAAAATTACTTATTGCAATTTTCAAGGCTGGGAAGAAAATAATTATTATAAATGCTGCAATTAGAGCAAGGAACATATTTCTTAAAACTGTTTTTACAATTTCTCTATAATCACTTCTGCCATAAGCCTGGGCTACTATTCCAACGGTCCCCATTCTTAAAAAACCAAAACTCCAAACAATCATGGTCATAACTGACGTAGCTATACTGGTTGCTGCTAAATACTTGGTCTCGCTTAAATTACCCATCAAACCTGTATCAACTATTCCAACTAATGGAATAGCCATGTTTGAAAAAAAAACCGGTATAGACAACAAAATTATTTGTTTTTTTGAAAATTTTGATGAGCTTTTGAACAGTTCCATTTTATTCTTTAATATATCTTAATAACCTTATATACATTGATTCTCGAATGTTAGAGCAAGTAATTATCTCAGTACAAATTATCCTCATAGATATAGTTATGGCTGCGGATAACGCGATCATAATAGGTTTAATCGCTGCAGGATTTGCAACAGATAATAGAAGAAAAATTATTGCATGGGGTGTTGCCGCGGCGTTCCTATTCAGAATTGTTTTTGCTTCCGGCGCTAATTATTTATTTGAATTTGCATGGATAAAAATCTTAGGCGGAGTTTTGCTTTTATGGGTTATTAACAATTTAAGACAAGACTTTTTTGGTAAAAATAAAATTAAAACTCCACAACTAAAATCAGGTGAAACTAAAAGTTTTAGTGTTGGGGTTTATCAAGTCTTAATTGCTGATCTTACATTAAGTTTTGATAATACAATTGCAGTTGTGGCTGCTTCCAAAGGAAATTTTCATTTAATGGTTATAGGTTTACTATTATCAGTATTTTTGATTGCTACTCTCGCAAGTTATTTTGCTGAATATATCAAGAAACATATGTGGCTTGGGTATTTAGGTTTATTTGTGATATTAGTAATTTCAATACAATTAATAATTGGTGGGCTTGTAAGTTATGAAGTTCTTTCAATTAATGAAAAATATAAATTTTTATTCTTATAATGTTAGACTTTTGTATTATAGGGTCAGGTGTATCTGGCTCTACAATAGCTCACCTTCTTTCAAAAAAGTACTCGGTACATATTCTTGATAAATCAAGAGGTCTAGGTGGACGCGCATCAAATAAAAGATTTAAACAAAATTTAAGTTTCGATCATGGGGTTCAATATATTTCTCCAAAATCAAAAGAATTTTTAAAGTTTATAAAAACTCTTTGTAAAAAAAAAGAAGCAAAAATTTGGAATGGAAATCATTTAGACTTTACATTTGAAAAAAAAGAAATTTCAGAAAAATTTATTGGTATGAAAGGCAATAATTTTATCTCTAAATTTTATACCAAAAAAATAAAAAAAAGTTTTCAATCTTCAGTAAAATCAATCTTTAATAATAAATTCTTCTGGGAAATAAAACTAGACAATGGTGAATATATTCAAGCTAAGTCGATAATATTAACTTGTCCCTTCCCCCAATCAAAAAAAATAGCAGGTAAATATCTAGAAAAAAAAATATCAAATTTAAAAATAAATATGGAGCCAAATATTACAACAATGTTAGCTTTTAAAAATCAAAGAACTGTTCCTGTGAGTAGTATGAAATTTAATGATGACATTTTAACTTGGGCAGCTTTTGAAAATAGTAAGAATAGATTTAATTCTTCAAATTCACTTTGGACGTTGCAGTCATCAATTGGATGGGCAAGAAAAAACATAAATCATTATAAAAAAAGTAAAAAAGCAGAAAATACTCTAGTATCAAAATTTTTAAACTTTACAGGCTACAAAAAAAATAACATTATTTTTAAAAAAACACATGGATGGAAATATTCTTATAATTTAAAAGGTTCACCTTTAAAAAGTTATTGGAATAAAAAATTAAGGTTAGGATTGTGTGCTGATTGGTTTATTGGTCCTAAGGTTGAGAATGCTTGGTTAAGTGCTAATGACTTAGCAAAGAAAATCAAATAATTAAAAGATACCCTTACTGCTTTTGGATTTTTTTTTCACTGATGAGTTAACCTCTACATTTAAACCTATTAAATCTTTTGCTTTTAATTTTGGAAGATTTTGTACACACTTTAAAAATCTATCCGACTCTTTATTTGAAATAATGTCTTTAGTTAAACTTTTAAATTTATTTATATATTCTTTGCGCGAAAAAGGTCTTTTGCCCGCTGGGTGTGCGTCTGCAACTTTAATTTCCTCTGATATTGTTGACCCATCTTTCATTTTTATGACTACTTTACCGCCAAAACATTTATTTTTAGGGTTAGGATCATGATATTTTTCAGTCCATTTTGGATCTTCTTTAGTTGAAATTTTTTGCCAAAGTTCAACAGTACTTTTTCTTTGAGCTCTTTTAGGGGTGTAGGATTTGACATGGTGCCAAGCACCATCTTCGAGCGCTACTGCAAAAATATACATTATTGAATGATCTAAAGTTTCCCTACTTGCTTTTGGATCCATTTTTTGAGGATCATTTGCTCCGGTACCAATTACGTAGTGAGTATGATGGCTTGTTTCAATTAAAATTTTTTCAATATCACTAATATTAGAAATTTTTTTATTTAAGCTTCTGGCTAAATCAATCAAAGCTTGGGATTGATATTCTGCTGAATGTTCTTTGGTGTAAGTTTCAAGTATTGCTCGCTTAGGCTCATTTACTTTTGGCAATGGAACTATGTATTCTTTATCTGGTCCAGATAAAACATAAGCTATGACGCTATCTTCTCCCTCATAAATTGGAGAAGGAGCGCCCTCACCTCTCATACATCTATCGACTGCCTCCACCGCAAGTTTACCAGCATGTGCTGGTGCAAAAGCTTTCCAACTAGATATTTCTCCTTTTCGAGATTGTCTTGTAGAGACGGTTATATGTAATGCTTGTTGGACAGATTGATAAATCACATCAGTTTTTAAATTTAATAAACTCCCT
The DNA here is from genome assembly GCA_902543665.1 of uncultured Pelagibacteraceae bacterium. Taxonomy (GTDB): domain Bacteria; phylum Pseudomonadota; class Alphaproteobacteria; order Pelagibacterales; family Pelagibacteraceae; genus Pelagilacustribacter. The sequence goes on along the minus strand of CACBZI010000009.1, from coordinate 11,028 downwards.
AGACCAGCTGCAACACTTGGGCCTAGGTGAGCAATATGATCAATTTTATGTTCATGTAAGCAAATGCCTTTTACTAAGTTTACTTGCACCTCATAACCGGTAAGTATTCCTCTTATTAAGTCTTTACCATTACATCCCTTTTGTTGTGCAACTGCTAAGATTGCAGGAATATTATCACCTGGGTGACTGTAATCCGCTGCTAAAAAAGTATCATGATAATCTAATTCTCTCACAGCTGTTCCATTTGCCCATGCAGCCCACTCACAATCTACTTTAATTTTTGGATTTAAACCAAAAACTGTAGCACCTTTTTTTCTAGAATGTGCTAGAGCCATTGCTCTTGCTGATGTAACTGGCGCTCTATTAAAAGAAGCAATAGCTACTGATGCATTATCAATAATTCTATTAATTACCATATCAACCGCATCTTTATCTAATTTCGCTTTATCTGATGCAATCTCAGCAATTTTCCAAGCTAATTGATCTTTTTTTTTTAGATTTGATTTTGACGGATGAACTTTTACTTTTATTTCTCTCATTTAATTAGCAAGCATATTTCTTAAAACATACTGTAAAATTCCTCCGTTTTTGTAATACTCCACTTCATTAGCAGTATCAATTCTACAAAGCATTGGAATTTTTTTGCTTGTTCCGTCTTGATATTTAATTTCACAAGTCACCTCTTGTCTTGGCTTTACACCTTTATCAATATCTACAACAGAAACTAACTCTGCTCCTGTAATATTCAATTTTTTTCGATCAAAGCCCTCTTTAAACTGTAAGGGCAATACACCCATTCCAATTAAATTTGATCTATGAATTCTCTCAAAACTTTCTGCTAATACAGCTTTTATTCCTAAAAGTTTAGTTCCTTTAGCTGCCCAGTCCCTAGACGAACCTGTTCCATATTCTTTACCGGCAATTACAACTAAATCATTTTTTCTTTTTTTATATTCCATTGCAGCTTCGTAAACACTCATTACTTTTCCGTCTGGCTGCAAAGTTGTAAATCCACCTTCAGTACCAGGAGCCATTTCATTTCTAATTTTTATATTTCCAAAAGTTCCTCTCATCATTACTTCATGATTCCCTCTTCTCGCGCCATAAGAGTTAAAATCTTTTTGTTGTATTTGATGCTTCATAAAATAATCGCCAGTTGGACTATCTTTTTTAATACTTCCTGCTGGTGAAATATGATCCGTAGTTACTGTGTCAGCTAATAATAAAAGAATTCTTGCGTCATTAATTGGTTTAAAGCCCTCTGGTTTATCAGGTAAATCATCAAAAAATGGTGGTCTTTTTACATATGTAGAATTAGCTTCCCAGTTATAAATATCACTATCTGTTGTGTTGATAGCTTGCCATTCTTTAGGTCCCTTTGAGACATTTGAATATCTTTTTTTAAACATATCTGCGTTTAATGAACTTAACATTAAATCCTCAATTTCTTTATTGCTTGGCCAAATATCTTTTAAGAAAACTTCTTTGCCATTTTTATCTTTACCAAGTGGTGATTTGTATATATCGAAATTCATATTACCTGCTAGAGCATAAGCAACTACAAGTGGGGGTGAAGCTAAGTAATTCGCTTTTACATCTGGATTAATTCTTCCTTCAAAGTTCCTATTTCCAGATAAAACTGAAACAGCGTAAAGATCATTTTTATTTATTGCATCTGATATATTTTGATTTAAAGGCCCAGAGTTACCAATACAAGTTGTGCAGCCATAACCAACTAAATTAAAACCAAGTTCATCTAAATATTTATTTAAACCTGCTTTTTCTAAATAGTCAGTTACAACTTGTGATCCTGGTGCAAGTGAAGTTTTTACCCAAGGTTTAACTTTTAATCCTTTTTCATGTGCTTTCTTCGCTAAAAGACCTGCACCGATCATTACACTTGGATTCGAAGTATTTGTACAAGATGTTATCGCAGCAATAACAATATCGCCATCTTTTATATTGAAGTCAGTACCTTCGACTTTAGCTTCAATAGTCTTATCTCTCTTTGTATTTTCTTTATACACTTTTGCAAATGCAGTTGAGGCCTCGGTAAGTAAAACTTTATCCTGGGGTCGTTTAGGTCCAGAAATGCTTGTCACTACACTGCTAACATCTAATGAAAGAGTATCAGTAAACACAACATCATTGCTTGCCCAAAGACCTTGTTCTTTTGAATATTTCTCGACTAAAGTTATAGTTTCTTGATCTCTGCCTGACAATTTTAAATATTTAAGAGTTTCATCATCAACTGGGAAAAAACCACATGTAGCTCCATATTCAGGGGCCATGTTTGCAATTGTTGCTCTATCAGCTAATGTTAGATTTTTTAAACCTTCACCATAAAATTCTACAAATTTTCCAACCACACCTTTTTTTCTCAGCATTTCAACAATAATTAAAACTAAATCTGTTGCAGTTGTACCTTCTTTTAATTTTCCTTTGAGCTCTACGCCAACGACTTCTGGAATTAACATTGAGATAGGCTGGCCTAACATTGCAGCCTCAGCTTCTATTCCTCCAACACCCCAACCTAAGACTGATAAACCATTCACCATCGTTGTATGACTATCAGTTCCAACTAAAGTGTCTGGATAAGCATATAGATCATTTCCGCTTTTTGATGACCAAACAACTTTAGACAAATATTCTAAATTTACTTGATGACAAATTCCTGTACCGGGTGGAACAACTCTAAAATTGTCAAATGCTTTTTGTCCCCATTTTAAAAAAGAGTATCGTTCACCATTTCTTGAAAATTCTCTTTCAACATTTTGATTAAATGATTTTCCTGATGCATACTCGTCGACCATCACAGAATGATCTATAACTAAATCAACAGTGGATAATGGATTAATTTTGTCTGGATTTTTATTTTTATCTTTGACTGCATCTCTCATAGCTGCTAGGTCAGCAATTGCAGGAATTCCTGTATAATCTTGTAATAAGGTACGTGTAGGTCTGTAAGCTATTTCAGTATTAGATTTTTTATTTTTTAACCATTCTTTGATTGCTAAAATCTGTTTTTTATCTACAGTTATATCGTCTTCGTATCTAAGTAAATTTTCTAATAAAACTTTGAGAGATTTTGGTAGTTTTGAAATTCCGTCTAGACCATTTTTTTCGGCTATTTTTAAATTGAAAATTTTATATTCTTGACCAGATGATGAAATATTATCTAATGATTTAAAGGAATTTTTACTATTAAATTTCATGCGCTATACATAGAACAAAATCACACAAAGGATAAGTAAAAAAGACATTGTGTAATTAAAATTCTTAATAAATTTATCACTTGTGGCGAATTTTCTCATGTATTTACCCATTAGACACCAAGATGTTTGGCTTCCAACAGCCATCAAAAACCAAACAAATGTTAGCACAATCGAGTCTCTTAAGTAATTATTTTGTGTATCAATAAATAAAGAAATTGAAGTTAATCCAACAATAATACTTTTGGGATTTACGAATTGAAACCAAAAAGTATTTAAAAAAGTTACTGGCTTTGGATCAATTTTTTTATCTTTTGTTTGTCCTGCAAAAGATAATTTGTATGCCATATATAATAAGTAGATTGATCCTAATATTTTTATTGTAGTTTGAATAAATGCATACTTTTGAAAAATAGCTCCAGATGTAAGTTGCAAAAGAATAATTAAAAGCGTCCATCCGATAATTACTCCAAGCATAGTGGGAATGGCTTTTCTAAAACCAAAATTAAAAGCCGTGTAAGATGTCATAATATTATTTGGACCAGGAGAAAACGCGGTTGCAATACCGAATAATATTAATGGAAAAAGTTGCATTTTAATTTAATGAGGCGCTCTAAACTTGCTATGACAAGCCGAACAATTACTCCACATTAATTCTTTCTGCGCTGCTCTTAGATCTTCAGAAGTCTCAATAGCTTTGGCAAGTTTTATCATATCTTCTGAAGCTTTTTTCATCAAAGCATTGAATTCATCTTTATTTTCCCAAATGCTCGGTAGTGCTCCTGTTTTAAATCCCTCTTTTGTATTTTCAGGAAAATAATCTAATAATTTTATATAATTATCTGAAATTTTTTTCATTAAAGGTTTAGCCTCCTCAATTCTTTTAGATTTCAGTAAGATAGATATTTTTTTAGCATTTTGATAGTTTTCACTAAACATTGCTTTTCTGCCTTTAATAATCTCTTCTACAGTTTGAGCATTAGCAGAAAAAGAAAGGGTAAAAGAAAAAATAATAATAAGTATTTTTATTATTTTTATCTTTTGTATCATAAAATTTATATTGTCATGAAAACAGAAGATTTCCCATCTTTAAGTTGATAAATGACATAGGGCTCATCTTTATCACCTGGCATTCCTGGTGTGCCAATCGGCATTCCAGGTAAAGCTATACCATCAATATCAGGTTGCTCTTTTAATAATTTATTAACTGCCTCAAACGGGACATGTCCTTCAATAAAGTATTTGCCCATAATAGTAGTATGACAAGACTGCATTTCTACTGGGATATTATATTTTTGTTTTATTGTATGAAGGCTTCTCATATCTGTTTGTTTTACTTTGAATTTTTCTTCTTCTAAAAATAAAACATACCCATAACAACATCCGCATGAGGGTGTCTTAAAAACTTCAACAATTTGTTTATTGTTAATATTGGCTAAAGCTTCTTTTTTATCTGTGACAAAATTAAAGATATAAAACACAGAAATTATTACTACTGTTAAGACAATGAATTTAGATATGGTGTTTTTAAATGACATATTTAATTATAATTAATAATGAAAATTTTTAACAGTAAAAAGGAATATGGGCTATTGGCCAAATTGTTCCACTGGGTTACATTTATTATCTTAATAGCTCAAGTTCCTTTTGGATTTTATTTAGTAGGGCTTGAATTCTCTGATGAAAGAATTGAACTTGAAAATATACATATCCTAGTTGGAATAACCGTTTTCTATCTTACTTTGTTTAGACTAATTTGGAAATTTTTTAACCCAAGTCCATCTGAAACTAGAAGTTTTTTTAAAGGCCAAGTATTTATCGGGAAGGCTAATCATTTCTTACTTTATTTAAGTATTTTTACTATAACTGTTTCTGGCATTCTTAAAAAACTTTATATGGGAGAAACACTTAATTTTATATTTTTTAAATATGGATTTGAAAAAGATAATTTCGTTTTAGCTGATGCTTATTACCAAGTTCATATTTACGCTAATTACTTATTATTAGCACTTGTAAGTCTACATATACTTGCAGTGATTGTTCATCATTTTATTTTTAAGGATAAAATCTTAAATAAAATTACTTAGTGGCAAGATTCGTTGAACTTTTTTAATCTCCAATAATTATATGGCCAAGGCGTAACAAATCCAACAGCTAACATTATCGGCACAACCCACCAAGTTAAAATAGCTCCTCCTGTAAGAAAATAATCAGTAGCATTCATTGCAATTTCCATACTTACCATTGAGATTAAACTCATTCCAATAGCTGTTTTAAAAGCTAACTTAAAAGAAAAGTTTTGTCTTAATAAAATAATTGTTTCTAAAATTATACTTGTAATAATTCCGTTGATTATTGCTAAAACCATAATTGCTAAAACTGGAAAAGGAATTTTTGTTAATTGAAAAAATAAAATAGTTCCAAAGTCACCAATAGAGCAACCAAGTAAACACCAAAATGTATTTTTAGCACTTCTTGACCATGTATGCCTACAACTCCAATTAAATGTTTCAGAACTCATTTAAGCAATTACTAAACCATTATCAGTTTTTTGAGAAGGATGCACTAGGACAACTTTCCCATCCTTTTCAATTGCTCCAAGTACTAAGACCTCTGAAACGACACCAGCTATATTTTTTGTTGGAAAATTACAAACTCCAATAACTTGTTTGCCAACTAAATTTTCTGGAGTGTAATAGTGGGTAATCTGCGCTGAAGATTGCTTAATACCTATTTCTTTTCCAAAATCTACCTTGACTACTAGTGAGGGTTTTCTTGCTTTTTCATTTACTTTTGCTTCTAAGATAGTGCCAACTTTAATTATTACTTTTTTAAAATCTTCGTAAGTTATTTCCATAAATTCCTTTCTATAAATAAAAAAGGGGGCCTAAGCCCCCTTTTAAATTAGTTAAGCAATTGAATTACAGTTCTTTGTAATTACCTTTGCTCCACTCATAAAATACGTAACCTGGTAAGCTCACGTCACCTTTTTTATCAAAACTTAGTGAACCAATTACAGTATCGAACTTACCTTTTCTCATTACTTTAAGAACCTTAGCGGGGTCGTTTGATCCAGCTTGGTTAGCAGCTTGTTCAAATACTTGTAAAGCGGCGTATGAGTAAAGAACATAACCTTCTGGCTCAATACCAGCAGCTTTAAATTCTTTTACAACATCTGCAGCTGCAGGATTATTTCTTGGATCTGGAGAGAAAGTCATTAACGTACCTTCACCTGCATCACCAGTAATATCCCAATACTCAGCTGTAACTAAAGCGTCACCACTGATTAATTTAGTTTTCATACCTTGGTCTCTCATTTGTCTTACGATCAAACCACCTTCTGTGTGGTAACCACCAAGATAAACTGCATCGATGTTATTAGATTTTAGTTTCGAAACTAAAGCAGAGTAATCTTTCTCACCTGCTGTGTAAGCTTCGTACATAGCTTCTTTAAGGCCAGCTTTCTTCATATTTTTTCTCGTCGCATCTGCTAAACCTTTTCCGTAAGCAGTTTTGTCATGAAGTATAGCTACTTTTTTACCTTTATAGTTATCAGCTAAGAATTTACCAGCAACTTCACCTTGCTGATCATCTCGACCACAAACTCTAAAAGTATATTTACCACCTTTATCCGTTAACGCTGGATTTGTTGAAGCTGGTGAAACTTGTATAATTCCTTCTTCGTTGTAAACCGCAGAAGCTGGAATTGAAGAACCGGAGCAAAAGTGACCTGCAACATAAGCTACACCTTGACCAGCAAATTTGTTGGCTACAGCAACAGCTTGTTTAGGATCACAAGCATCATCTCCGATTTCTAATTTGACTTTCTCGCCATTAATTCCACCTTTTTTATTAACGTGCTTTAACCACATTTCAGCACCAGCTTTTAACTGAGCACCAAATGAAGCGTACTGACCAGACATAGGTCCAGCAGAAGCAACAACAACGTCAGCTTTAGCTGAAACTGTTGCAAGCATTAATGTTCCGGCAATTAATGAAAGAAGTTTATTGAACGTTCTAAACATATTATTTCCCTTTGTTATTAATTAATTAATTATCAACATTGAACACCTTAATTCCAATATTGTAAATATGAAAAAAAGTTAATTTTTTGCCCCACCTTCGAGATAAGCAGCTTGTATATCTTTATTTTTGAGTAACTCTTGACCGGGACCCTTTATGGTCACCTTCCCGTTTACTAAAACATATGCTCTATCAGCAAGCTCCAAAGCCTTTTTTGCATTTTGCTCAACTAAAAAAATAGTAACATTTTTTTCTTTATTAATATTTTTTATTGAAACAAAAATTTGATTTACTAGTTTAGGTGCTATTCCAAGTGAAGGTTCATCTAATAAAAGTACTTTGGGTTTACTCATTAATGCTCTTCCTATCGCCAGCATTTGCTGTTCTCCTCCAGAAAGTGTTCCGCCTCTTTGCGTTTTTCTATCACTTAATACAGGAAATAAATCGTAAACTTCCTTAATATCATTTTCAAAGTGCTTTCCTTTTTCGTTAGCATGAGCTCCTAATCTTAAATTTTCTTCTACAGTCAATCTTGAAAATATTCTTCTTCCTTCTGGAACTTGGCAAATACCCATATCAACTATTTTGTGAGGGTCTTTGTTCTCAATATTTTCGCCATTGAAAACTATATTTCCTCTTCTAGCTTTATTCACTCCACTTATAGTCATAAGTAAAGTTGATTTACCTGCTCCATTAGAGCCAATTAAAGAGACAATTTCACCGTCATTTACATCAAGGTCAACACCTCTAAGAGCTTGAATTTTTCCATAAAAAGTTTCAACATTAGAAATCTTAAGCATTATTCATCTACTCCAAGGTAAGCTTCGATAACCTCTTTACTATTTTTAGTTTGTTCGGCTGTTCCTTCAAAGATTTTTTTACCATAATTTAAAACAACAACATGGTCAGAAATTCCCATTACCACACTCATATCATGTTCAATTAATAAAATTCCTGTTTGTTTTTCTGTTTTAATAAATTTTAAAAGTTTATTTAGTTCAGCTGACTCTTTTGGATTTAATCCTGCGGCTGGTTCATCTAGACACAATAACCTTGGTTCAATACACATTGCACGAACAATTTCTAATTTTCTTTGATCCCCGTAAGGTAGATCACCTGCATTGTCATCTGCTCTATGAGTTAAGCCAATAATATCTAACCAGTACTTCGCTTTATCAACTGCTAGCTGTTCTTTATCTCTATAGCTTTTAAGATTAAGTAAACCAAATAAAGAGTAACCAGAAGCTACCATTAATTCATTATGTTGAGCGACTAACAAATTTTCAAGAACTGACATTGCTGGAAATAATCTAATATTTTGAAAAGTTCTAGCCACCTTAGCTACATAAGCAATTTTAAAATCTGTATATTTTCTTAATGAAATTTTGCTATACTCTTTGTGTAAAAACATTTGACCATTAGTAGGCTTATAAAATCCTGTTAGACAATTGAATACAGTAGTTTTTCCTGCACCGTTAGGTCCAATGATAGAGGTAATTTGATTATTTTGTGCATCAAAACTTAAATCGTCAATTGCAGTCAAGCCACCGAACTTCATTGTTAAATTTTCTACTGATAATAAATTGCTCATTTCTTATCTCCGTGCATAAGAATAGTTGGCTTCCTGTTTGCTAATATTCCCTTTGGTTTAAACACCATAATTAAAACCATCGCTCCACCAAAAGCGATCATTCTAAATTGCTCTAAATCTCTAAACATTTCTGTTATTCCAATTAAGAAAATTGATGCAAGAACGACTCCAGTTTGTGAGCCCATGCCGCCAAGTACAACAATCGCGACAATAATTGCGGACTCAATAAATGTAAAACTTTCTGGACTTATAAATGCTTGTCGCGTTGCAAAAAATGAACCAGCGAAACCACCAAACATAGCTCCAATTGCAAAAGCAGTTAGTTTTGTATTCGTAGGATTTACTCCTAAAGATTTACAAGCGATCTCATCCTCTCTTAAAGCTTCCCATGCTCTACCGACAGGAAGTTTTCTTATCTTTAAAGTGAAGTAATTCGTTATTAAGGCTAATACTAAAATTAAATAGTATAGAAATACTATTCGATGCATTGTTGAATATTCAAGATTGAAAAACAAATGAAAACTTGTTTCCCCCTCATCTGGAGATCTTTTAAAAGGTAATCCAAAAAAAGATGGTCGCGGTATACCTGTTATTCCGTCAGGTCCATTAGTTACCTCATACCAATTGATCAAAATAATTCTTATAATTTCTCCAAATCCTAAAGTAACAATTGCAAGATAATCTCCTCTTAATCTTAAAACTGGAAAACCAAGTAAAATTCCAAAAAAAGCTGCAAATACTCCAGCCAAAGGTAAACAAATCCAAAAAGACCAACCGAACGTAGTGGCAATTAGTGCGTAAGAATAAGCGCCGACTGCATAAAAGGCTACATAACCTAAATCAAGAAGACCTGCTAAACCGACTACAATATTTAAGCCCCATCCTAACATGATGTAAGTTAAAATCATTATTGCTACATCCATAAAGTACCTGTCAGTAAACGGTAAAAATGGAAATACTACTGCAAACAAAATTCCTGTAATTGCAAAATGTTTAGCTTTATCCTCAGTAATACTGGAAAACTTTGATGATAGTGTTGAAAAAATTTTAAATTCTGTTCTTCTTGCAGAATTAATATTAATTAAAAATCTTCCAAGAATACATAATCCAACAAGTAAAAAAACTACTCCCCATTGTGGAGTTATGAATAGCCCTTCACCTTTTGATACAGTTCTTAAACCTACTATTGGACCAAACAAAGCTAAAGCAATTAAGCCTGTAAACAAACTGTCTTTAAATGACTGAATTATATCTTTCTTTTCCATTAAACTTTCTCGATGTCAGGTTTTCCAAGAAATCCAGTTGGAAAGAAAATCAAAACTACAATTAAAACACTGAAAGCTGCAACATCTTTATATTCAAGTGAAACATATCCAGCCCAGAAGGTTTCTATAAGTCCGATTAACAAGCCGCCTAACATTGCTCCAGGTAACGATCCTATTCCTCCTAAAACTGCTGCAGTAAAAGCTTTGATACCAGCTAAAAATCCTATGTAAAAATCAATTACTCCATAATAAAGCACAAACATCATTCCTGCTACTGATGCCAATGAAGATCCGATTATGAAAGTAATTGAAATGGTTCTATCAACATTAATTCCGAGTAAAGCAGTCATTGTTCTATCTTGTTCACACGCTCTTTGTGCTCTTCCTAAATCAGTTTTTGTGATTAAATATGTAAATATTCCCATTAAAATAATTGTTAGTACAACAATAAAAATTTGGAGATAACTTACCGTAACAATAAATTCTGAATTCTTAAAAAACTCTAATCCGCCTGAAAATAAAGGCTGCATTGGTTTTACTCTTGCACCTTGAGAAACTTGAACATAGTTTTGTAATACAATTGACATACCTAAAGCAGAAATAAGCGGAGCTAATCTGAAAGAACCTCGCAGAGGCTTATAAGCAAGTTTTTCTACTGTCCATCCATAGCAAGCAGTAAAAAACATAGCTATTAGTAAAACTAAGAGTAAAATAATTGGCAATGCCACCCCTGTTAAACCAAAGATAATAAATGATATTAAAGCTACAAAAGCTCCAATCATAAAAATATCTCCATGAGCAAAATTAATCATTCCAATTATTCCATAGACCATGGTGTAACCGATTGCGATAAGTCCATAAATTGAGCCTAAAGTAATCCCGTTAACCAATTGTTGTATAAAATATTCCATGATTTACTTACTTACTCTTTTATTTA
>CACBZI010000008.1 GCA_902543665.1 uncultured Pelagibacteraceae bacterium | reverse complement strand
AGATACAATTTATAACCCGTTAGAAACTAAAACGTTAAAATACTTAAAAGATAAGAACATAAAGGTTTTTAACGGTTTAGAGATGTTTATATATCAAGGACAAAAAGCTTTTTATCTTTGGAATAAAATAAATCCAGAAATTGATCATAAACTTTTAGAATTATTATTATCAAAACTAAAATGAAAAAAATAGGAATTACAGGTTCATTAGCCTCTGGGAAAACAACTGCAAGTAAAATTTTATCTTTAGGCAAAGGACCTTTATTCAGTGCCGATCAAGTTGTAAAAAAACTATATTCAAAAAAATCTTTTAATAAACTTATTCGAAAAAAATTTAAAATTAGAACTGCTAAAAATATTAAAGCAATATTAAAAGGCAAAATCTTAAAAGACAAGTCTAACATAAAAAAGCTTGAGCATTTAATTCATCCTTTAGTGAGAAAGGAGATGACAAAGTTTTTAAAGAAAAATAAAAAGAAAAAATTAATTTTTTTAGAGATACCACTTTTAATAGAGAGTAAATTAATGAAGAATTTTGATGTTATCTTCTTTTTAAAGTCAAAGAAAAGCCTAAGGCTCAAACGATTTATTTTAAAAGGTGGGAACAAAAAATTATTCAATATCTTAAATAACAAACAACTTAAAGATGAAAAAAAAATAAAATTTTGTGATCATATAATTACGAATGAAAAAAGTATTACAGTTTTAAAAAAAAATTTGATAAAAATATTAAAAAAATATGAGTGAAATATTTTTAGATACCGAAACAACTGGACTATCTTTCAAAGAAGGCCATAAAATTGTAGAAATAGCATGTATTGAGACTAAAGATTTGGTGGCTACAGGAAAAGTTTTTCATAAATTCATTAATCCAAAAAGAACCATTCCCGAAGAAGCATTTAAAGTGCACGGTTTTTCATCTGAATTTTTAAGCGATAAAGATACTTTCGAGAAAGTAGCTGATGAATTTCTTCAATTTGTTAAAGGAAAAAAAATAATCATACATAATGCTGCTTTTGATCTAAGTTTTTTAAATGGAGAACTTGGAGCAATTAAAAAAGAATTATTAGATAAAAATTTAGTTATTGACTCTCTTTCAGTAGCTAGAAATAAATTTCCTGGGACTTCTAATTCTTTAGACTCCCTATGTAAAAAATTTAATATAGATCTATCTAAGAGAACAAAACATAATGCATTACTTGATTGTGAATTATTAAGAGAAGTTTATATAAATCTTTTAGATGTTAAAGAGCCGAAATTTAATTTGTCCGATATAAAAGAAGATACTAATGTTACAAAAAAAAACAATTATAATAGAAAAGTTTTAGAAATTTCAGAGTTAGAGATTAATCTACATAAAGAATTTTTAAAAAAAGAGCTAAAGAAAAATCATTATTGATTTTTTCTCATCTCATAAAGCTTGTTAAAATCAACTTTTTCATTAATTTTTATATCTTTAAACCCTGAACTTTCAAATAGATTTATAAATATTTTTCTAATATCACCATAAATTTGAGTAGGAACATCTACAAGAACAATTCTCTCAATTTCTATTTTTTCAATATTTTGATTCTTCATCTCTATTAAAGTCGCTAGCACTATCTTGGTATTAATTTTATCACTATTTTCTTTTGTTGGTTTTAAATTAAGAGATGTAAGTACTTCAATAATATTTTGTTTAATCTGGTTGCTTTTTATATCGATATTTATTTTATAACTCGAAATATCTTTTGAAAGAGAAAAAAAAACTTTCGGGTTAGGAATGTGAAAATCTAAATCTTTTATATACTTACCTATGATTTTATAACTCATCTTTATCTTTATTTATTATTTCTCCATCAATGATCTTTTCTTCTTCTTTTTTTTTATCCATATTTTTATTCTTTAATGCTATTTTGAATAAAATATTTCTACTGAAGGGTATTAATAATAAAAAACCAATAGTGTCAGTAAAAAAACCAGGTATAATTAGCAGTACTGCAGCTACAGCTATCGAAGCACCTGAAATAATTTCATAAATTGGAGCTTTATTTTGATACAGACTTGTTACTCCAGATCTAAGAGTTTTTAACCCTTGTAATCTTGCGTAATAAATACCTACTATTGCTGTAAGAAATATGAGTGAGATTGTGTTTAATGCTCCAATTTTTCCACCAATTTTGATTAAAAAAAATATTTCTATGGCTGGTATACCTAAAAAAATTATGAAAAATGTGTTCATTTGTCTGATACAAAATTATATTATTCATGTATATTTATCAAACTATGAGTAACAGTTTCGGCTATTTAGACATAATTTTGTTAGGTATGATCGCAGGATTTATAATCTTGCGACTAAGAAGTATCCTTGGAAGAAAAACTGGACACGAGTCAAAAGTATACCCTAACTTCGCTGAAAAAAAATTCAGCATACCAAAAAATGATGCTGAGCCATCAAAACAAAATTTGGAAGTTTTAGAAGGAAAAGAAAAAAAAGAATTTTTAAGAGGAGCAGAAATAGCATATGAAAGTGTACTGACCTCTTTTGCTACTGGTGATTTAATTAAACTCAAAGCTCTTCTTTCGCCAAATATGTTTTCTAACTTTTCAGATGCCATTAAAGCAAGAAATAAAGATAATATAAAATCTGAATTCACTTTTATTGGTGTAAAAGAGTCTTCCGTTGAAAAATATGAAAAAATTAAGGATAACTTATTTGCCACTGTGAAATTTGTGGCAGAAGTGATCTCAGTAAAAAGAGATAAAGGGAATAAAATTATTGAAGGAAATCCCGACAAAATAAAGTTTGTTACTGATAGTTGGAAGTTCACTAAAAATATTAATAATAAAAGTCCTAATTGGTATTTATCCGAAATCATTAGTCAGTGACGAAATACAAAGATCTTTCTCCAGAAGATAAAAAAAATTGGGAAGATTATATAAAAAATCCCTCGGATATATTTGATAAAGATAAGACTAGTTCTATAAATACTGAAAAAAAAAGTCGATTTAAATTTGACTTACATGGTTTCACACTCGATCAAGCTAACAAAAAAGTTAAAGAAATTATTCTCTCATGTACTGAAAAAAAATATAAAGAAATATTATTTATAACTGGAAAAGGAAAACATTCCAGAAATGAGAAAGATATTTATACTTCCAAGGATCTTGGAATATTAAAATATTCAGTTCCTGAATTCATCAAATCTGATCAAGAATTGAGTTCACTGATTGTATCAATACAAGATGCAAAAATTAAGGATGGCGGTGAAGGAGCAATAATAATTAAGTTAAAAAATTTATAGTATAAATTTTGAAAGGTCCGTGTCTTTCACTAGGTTACCTAGGTTATCTTGAACAAATTTTTTATCAACGGTAATAGTTTCTCCAGCTTTATCAGTGGCATTAAAACTTATATCGTCTAAAACTTTCTCAATTATAGTGTGAAGTCTTCTAGCTCCAATATTTTCGACTGAAGAATTTACTTCTGCAGAAATCTTTGCAAGCATATCAATTCCGTCTTCAGAAAATTCAAGATTAACGTCTTCAGTTTTTAATAAAGCTTTGTATTGTTTGATTAAACTGTTATCTGGCTCTTTTAAGATTCTTTTAAAATCATCTTCATTAAGAGCATTTAGCTCCACTCTTATAGGAAGTCTTCCTTGTAACTCTGGTAAGAGATCAGATGGTTTTGCTAATTGAAAGGCTCCTGAAGCGATGAAAAGAATATGATCTGTTTTTATTGGACCGTGTTTAGTGCTTACAGTAGTGCCTTCAATTAAAGGCAACAAATCTCTTTGAACTCCTTCTCTTGAAACGTCTCCACCAACCCTATCGCTTCTTGCAGAAACCTTATCTATTTCGTCTAAAAACACAATTCCATTTTCTTCTGTTGCTTTCTTTGCTTCTTTAATAATTTTATCCTCTTCGATCATTTTATCTGATTCTTGGGCTACTAAGATTCCGTGAGACTCTTTAACAGTCATCTTTTTTTTCTTACCTTTTTTCCCGCCTATTGATTTATTTAAAATATCTCCTAAATTAACCATTCCGACATTTCCTCCAGGCATCCCAGGTATCTCAAAACTTTGTAACCCAGATGAAGTATCTTGAACTTCAATCTCTATTTCATTGGTATCTAAGTCGCCATTTCTTAATCTTTTTCTAAAACTTTCTCTTGTAGCAACACTTGCTTTATTACCGACTAAGGCATCTAAAACTTTTTCTTCTGCCTTTAATTCAGCTTTAGCTTTAACTTCCTTTCTCTTTCTCTCCTTTTCCATCGCTATAGCAATTTCAATTAAATCTCTAACGATTTGTTCAACGTCTCTACCTACGTACCCTACTTCAGTAAATCTTGTCGCTTCAACTTTTATGAAAGGTGCTTCAGCTAATTTTGAAAGTCTTCTTGATATTTCAGTTTTACCTACTCCTGTTGGACCAATCATAAGTATATTTTTCGGCAACACTTCGTCTCTCATTTCATCAGTAAGGGCCTGTCTTCTCCACCTATTTCTTAATGCAACAGCAACAGCTTTTTTTGCCTCCTTTTGACCAATTACATATCTATCTAGTTCTGAAACTATTTCTCTTGGAGAAAGAGCGCTGACCTTTGAGCTGTCAGTTTTAGATCCTTTTACTAATTTTAAACTTGTTTCTTTTTTTGATTTTGACATTTAAATTTTTTCTATTGTTACGTTATTGTTCGTGAATACACAAATATCTGATGCAACCTTCAAAGCTTTTTTTTGCAATTTCTTCAGCTTTCATGTCAGTTTCGATTAAAACTTTTGCAGCTGCAAGAGCATAGTTCCCTCCAGAACCAATTCCAATTATTCCATCTTCTGGTTCTAAAACATCACCAGTTCCGGAAATTATAAAGCTATGATTTTTATCTGCTACTGCCATTAGTGCCTCTAATCTTCTCAAAAACTTATCGCTTCTCCAATCTTTTGCTAGTTCAACAGCTGCTCTTTGCAAGTTGCCAGCATGCTTTTCTAATTTCGCTTCAAGTCTTTCAAATAAAGTTAAAGCGTCTGCAGTTGAACCGGCAAATCCAGCGATTACCCCTCTGCTGTCAATTTTTCTAACTTTCTTAGCCTTACTTTTTAAAACTGTATTACCAAGACTGACTTGACCGTCACCTGCTACAATGGTTTCTCCGTCCTTTCTGAGAAGGACAATCGTAGTACCGTGCCATTTTTCAGCTGTATTCATGGAGTTATATGTGGAGATTATTTTGTGATCTTCAATAGTGATTTATTGATAAAATGACCATTTAAATATATATCAAAGGTAAATCAGGCATAGTTTATGAGTAGAAAAGCAAAAATTACTAGAAAAACAAAAGAGACCAGTATTTCTGTCGCGGTTAATCTAGACGGAAAAGGAAAGTATAAAATTAAAACTGGAATAGGTTTTTTAGACCACATGTTGGAGCAACTATCAAAGCACTCTCTTATAGACTTAGATGTTAGAGCAAAAGGTGACACACATATAGATTTACATCACACTACTGAAGATACAGGTATAGCAATTGGTGAAGCTATTAAAAAAGCAGCAGGTAATCGAAAAGGAATTACACGATATGCATCGACAATGATCCCTATGGATGAAACGCTAAGTCGAGTTTCAATAGATGTATCGAATAGACCTTATTTAATTTGGAAAGTAAATTTGCCGGTTGAGAAACTTGGTGAGATGGACACAGAATTATTTAAAGAGTGGTTCCAAGCATTTTCACAATCAGCTGGAGTTACTTTACACATAGAAAATATTTACGGTGAAAATAGTCACCACAAAATTGAGTCGTGTTACAAAGGTTTAGCTAGATCATTAAAAGATGCTTTAGCGATTGATAAAAGAATTAAAAACTCAATACCTTCGACAAAAGGCTCTATTTAAAATTGATGAACGTCACAATTGTTGACTACCAATCGGGCAATATTAGCTCTGTCATAAATTCTTTTACAGAGGTAGCTAAAGGTAAAGTTAATCTAGAGGTAACTTCAGACATCAAGAAAATTAAGTTTAGTGACAAGATTGTTTTACCAGGGCAAGGTTCATTTAAAAGCTGCGTTGACTCTCTTAATCAAATTAAGGGATTAGTTGATACACTTAAAGAATTTGCAATAACAAATAAGAAACCTTTATTAGGAATTTGTGTAGGCCTACAAATGTTTGCTGATATTGGGTATGAAGAAGCAGAAACTAAGGGATTAGGTTGGATTTCTGGTAAAGTTTCTAAAATTGATAATCAAAAAGGAAAATTTAAGCTTCCACATATTGGTTGGAACGAAATTGAAATTCAAAAAGAAAGCAAAATATTTAAAGATATAAAAAATAAATCTCACATGTATTTCGTACATAGTTATGAATTTATTCCTGAGGATAAATCAGTCATTTCTGCAACAACAGACTATTCATCAAAAATTGTCTGCTCTGTCGAAAGAGATAATTTATTTGGAACACAGTTTCACCCTGAGAAGAGTGATAAAATCGGATTAAAAGTAATTGATAACTTTTTAAAATTATAATGAAAATATTTCCTGCAATAGATATAAAAGATAAGAAATGTGTAAGATTAATCAAAGGTGACTTTGAAAATAAAACTGAATACGAATCCTCACCTATTGAGCAAGCAGCAAAATTTAAAGATCATGGCTTTAAAAATTTACACATTGTTGATCTAGACGGAGCTTTAACGGGTAAAACAGTCAATTTAGATATTATAAAAGAAATAGTAAGTAAATACAATTTGAAGATTGAAATAGGAGGCGGTGTTAGATCTCTAGATAGTATTAAACAATATGTCGATACCGGTGTTGAGAAAGTAATTTTAGGAAGTGGTGCTATTAAAAATAAAGAATTTTTAAAAGAGTCATGCTTAAAATTTAAAGGTCAAATTGCTTTGGGATTAGATGCAAAAGATGGAAATCTTTCAGTATCAGGCTGGAAAGAAAATCTAGAAATTAAAGCCATAGATTTTTTAAAAGAAGTAAATGATTTTGGCGTTAGCAGAATTATTTTCACAGACATAAATAGAGATGGAATGAAAACTAGCCCCAACTTAGATGAGACTGTGAAAATTGCAGAGCTTTCTAATTGTCCTGTTGTTATTTCAGGAGGTGTTTCTTCAATAAATGACATTAAGAAGGCTAAAGATTTAAATAATAAAAAAATTGAAGGTATTATTGTTGGTAAAGCTATTTACGATGGCGATATTAAGCTTGATGAGTTAGCAAAGGAGATTAATGCTTAAGAATAGAATTATACCTTGCCTTGATGTTAAAGATGGAAGAGTTGTTAAAGGTATTAACTTTGTTGAATTAAAAGATGCTGGTGATCCAGTAGAACAAGCTAAAATTTATAGTGACGGTGGCGCTGACGAGATTTGTTTTCTTGATATTACCGCTTCAAATGAAAATAGAGAAACGATTACTGATATTGTTAGAAAAACTGCAAAAGAATGTTTCGTTCCTTTAACTGTTGGAGGTGGAGTTAGAACTATTCAAAATATTACTGATTTATTGTTAGCCGGTGCAGATAAAGTTTCTATTAATACAGCCGCTGTAAAGAATGTCGACTTCGTTAAGGAAGCTTCAAAAAAATTTGGATCTCAATGTATTGTTGTTGCGATCGATGCAAAAAAAGTTTCAGATAACAAATGGGAAGTATTTACACACGGTGGAAGAAATAAAACTGGTATAGATGCAGTAGAGTTTGCTAAAAAAGTAGAAGAAGATGGAGCTGGAGAAATTTTATTAACGTCAATGGATAAAGATGGAACTAAATCCGGTTACGACGTTGATTTATTAAAAACAATTACGGATAACACCAATATTCCTGTAATAGCTTCCGGTGGAGTTGGAACTCTAGATCACTTATATGATGGCATAGTTAAAGGTGGAGCAAGTGCAGTTTTAGCGGCTTCTATTTTCCATTATGGCGAATATAAAATCAAAGATGCTAAAGAATATTTGAATTCTAAAAATGTATCGGTAAGGTTATAAAATGTTTGAAAACTTAGAAAAATTAATAAAAACAATCAGAGAGAGAAAAAATTCTTCTCCAGATAAGTCTTATACTAATAAACTTTTGAAAGATAAAAACCTAAGTGTTTCAAAAGTAAAAGAGGAAATAGGCGAATTAATAGATTCTGTGGAAAAAAACTCAAATAAGATTCACGAAGCTGCTGATGTGGTTTATCATTTGATGGTTTACTTAGAGGCCAACAACATAAAAATTGAAGATGTGATGAGTGAACTTAAGAAAAGACAGAAATGAATTACGACAAAAATAATATATTTGCTAAAATCCTAAGGGGAGAAATTCCGTGTAAAAAAGTTTATGAGAATGATCATGTTTTAGCTTTTCATGATATTAATCCTCAAAAGAAAGTTCATATTTTAGTAATTCCTAAAGGTGAATATGTAGATCTTAATGATTTCAACAATAAAGCATCAGATAAAGAGATCGTAGAGTTCAACAAAGCATTGACGCATGTCGCAAACTTGATTGGCGCAAAAGATAAAGGATATCGAGCTTTAACTAATATTGGAAGCGACGGCGGTCAGGAAGTTCCTCATTTACACTTTCATATATTTGCTGGCGAAAAGATTGGAAAGATGGTCAGCTGATGGTTTCAAGAGTAAGAAGATATTTTTTAGAAATTAAAGATTTTTCAAAAACAGTTGATTTGAATCTTCCAGAAAACTTTCAAATCATTTTGGATGATAAAGATAATTTTCACTTAAACAGATTTTTCTATAAACAAATAGGCGTAGATCATTACTGGAGAGATAGATTACTTTGGTCTGATAGTGAATGGGTAAAGTATGTTACGAATAAAAATTTAGAAACGCACGTTCTTAAAAAAGGTGAAGACCTTGTAGGATATTATGAACAAGAATATCATCCTGGATCAAATGAAGTAGAGCTTATAAATCTAGGAGTATTAAAAGAATTTAGAGGCTTGAAGCTTGGTTCAACACTCGTAAATCATGCTATTGCTAGCGCATCTAGAAAAAATCCTGGAAGAATGTGGGTTCATACTTGTAGTTTAGACCACAAACACGCATTACAAAATTATAAATCCAAAGGCTTTGAAATTTTCAAACAAGAAGAAATTGATTTTGTAGCTTAGTTTATTTCAGGTACTTTAAATGTACCTTTTTTAAAGACGTCATTTTTAGCAACAATCTCTAAGGAGAAATTTATATTATTGTTGTATTGATCTTTAATCTCCCATCCTTTCAGATCAAGATTTTTTTTGTCAA
Organism: uncultured Pelagibacteraceae bacterium; assembly: GCA_902543665.1. Lineage (GTDB taxonomy): Bacteria > Pseudomonadota > Alphaproteobacteria > Pelagibacterales > Pelagibacteraceae > Pelagilacustribacter. The sequence continues at coordinate 13,120 of CACBZI010000008.1, read as the reverse complement.
AAAAAACTGTAATTTCGTTATCACCAAAATAAATAAGTTTAATCATTTGATTGGTCAACTTTAACTCTCCTGAATTAACAATTTCTAACAGTTTATCTTTATATAAAATATTTAAGAATGGAGACTTTGAAAGAGGATAATAATAAGTTTTATTATACCTTTTCTGCGTTATTGCTAACCTCTTATTATTAATAACTAGTTCTTTTTTCTTATCGTCAAAATAATTACATTTTAATTTTCCAGGAAACTCTAAAAGACAACTACCTTTTTCTGTTTCCTCATTAATTAATTGATCAAAAGTAAATTCTAAAGAATTTAAGCTATTTAATTGAGCAATTATTTTATCTTTTTCATCAGCTAATAAACTCGTTGTTATTAATAGAAAAAACGAGATTAAAAATGTTTTTTTAAAGAACTTCACGTTTACCAACATGATTTGCTTTACTAACAATACCTTTTTCTTCCATCATATCAATAATTCTAGCAGCTCTATTGTATCCGATCTGTAATTTTCTCTGTAAGAAACTTGTAGAGGCCTTTCCTTCAGCTTTTATAATTTCTACGGCCTGATTAAATAATTCATCCTCATCACCTTCATTTCCAGACGTTAATGAGCTTTCAGTTGTTTCTTGCGAGGTAATTTCTTCCATATAATCTGGCTCTCCCTGTGCTCTTAATGAATTTGTAATTTCCTCAATTTCTTGTTCAGAAACGTAAGGGCCATGAATTCTAACTATTCTGTTTGCTGATGACATGAATAACATGTCTCCTTTCCCAAGTAGCTGTTCAGCACCCTGTTCTCCTAAAATTGTTCTACTATCAATTTTGGAACTGACTTGAAAAGATATTCTTGTTGGGAAATTCGCTTTTATTGTACCTGTTATTACATCAACGCTTGGTCTTTGTGTAGCCATGATGATATGAATACCTGCAGCTCTTGCCATTTGTGATAATTTTTGAATGTAGTTTTCAATTTCTTTTCCAGCAACAAGCATTAAGTCTGACATTTCGTCAACCACTACAACGATGTAAGGCATTTTAAGTTTGTGCTTAGTGTTATAGCTATCAATGTTTCTTACTCCTACCTTACTCATTAGTTTATATCTGCTGTTCATTTCTTTGACTGTCCAAGATAAAGCTGATGTAGCTTTTTTAGCATCAGTTATTACTGGAGTTAATAAATGAGGTATTCCTTCATAAGTAGATAACTCTAACATTTTTGGATCAATTAAAATAAATTTACAAAGATCTGGACTTAATTTGTAAAGTAGAGAAACAATTATTGTGTTAATACAAACAGACTTTCCTGAGCCAGTGGTACCCGCAATCAATAGATGAGGCATTGAGGTTAAATCACCAACAATTGGCATTCCAGAAATACTTTTACCTAATGCTATCGGGAGTCTTACATCTTTCTTTTGAAATTTATCATTAGAAATAATTTCTCTTAGTGATACGCCCTCCCTTTCTTCGTTTGGAATTTCAATTCCAACAGTGTTTTTTCCTGGAATGACTGAAACTCTTGTAGAAGTTGAACTAGTATTTCTTGCTAAATCCTCAGACAAATTAATAATTTTTGACACTTTTACGCCGGGTGCTGGCTCGAATTCATAAAGGCTTACTACAGGTCCGTTATTAATTGTTTTAATTTTTCCATCTATACCAAAGTCTAATAATATTTTTTCCATAAACTCAGCGTCAGGACGATTTTTGTTTCTATCAGAAGTAAGTTTAGATAAATTTTTTTCTAAATAATTTATATCCGGAAATTTATACTTGTTCTTACCACCAACTTGATCGGATTTGGGAATCATATCTGTATCAAATGAAAATGATTGCTGTGGTTTTTCTAAAGTCTGTGGCTGATCTTCAATATTAATTTTACTAAAATCTGGCTCAACATTTTCCACAGGTTTTTTTTTAAAAAGTGAAATAATTATCGAGAATATTTTTTTATAACTTATGCCAGCTGAAAATGAAAAAAAAATTATAGTTAGTAAAAGCAATCCATAAATTGAATATGTATCGTCAATCCACGGTGCCCAAGTATTTATAAAGTTATATATTATTTTTCCAACAAAACCTGAATTACCATTGTCAATTAACCAAAAAGAATTATCAAATGTTAAATAGATAAAAACTGTTCCTACAGTCAAATAAGCTACAACTAAAAATAATTTCAAAATTATTCTTCTTAATTCTTTTTTTATTATCAAATCTAAACCCCAGAATAAAAAATTAAGTAATAATAAAAAGGAGGCTAAACCAAAACTTTGCAATAAAAAATCCGCAATGCTACTTCCATAAATCCCAAAAAAATTCTGGATCTCGAAGTTCCTATCTCCATAAATAAATGAAGGATCTTCAGGAGAATATGTTGTAAAAGCGATTGTGAGTGCGACACTTGATAAAACTAAGATTAAACCTAGTAATTCAAAGGTTCGCTTTTTCAGAAAATTTGTTACACTATCTAAAAAGTTTGTATTCATTACGAATCGATTACGTACTTTTTATCACTTTTATGAAAGTGTTAAAAATTTTTATATGATAAAACAGAGAATATGCATTGTTGGAGACGGCCTCTCAGGCTTAATGACAGCTGTAGTTTTAGCTAAAGTGCCGGGTATAGAGGTAAACTTAATAGCTAAAAAAGGCTCAAAAAACGTTGATAAAAGGACCACTGCTATTTCAGACACTAATTTCAAGTTCGTTAATCAAAATATTGCGAGCTTAGGACAAAAACTGTTCTGGCCTTCAAAAAAAATTGAGCTTTTTTACGAAACTTCTAAAGATAGTATAAATTTTTTAAACCTCAACGATGTAAACTCTAATCTTATGTATGTTTTTGAAAATGATAAGGTTAAAAGTGTATTATTAAAAGAAATTACAAGAAACAAAATTAAATTAATTAGAAAAGATTTAAAAAACTTAGATAAATTAAAAAAATATGATTTAATTATTCTTTGTATTGGTGGACAATCCAAAATCTACGATAACATTACAAAAACTAGATCTATTAAGAAAGATTATAAAGAGATAGCTATAACAGGTTACGTAAAGCACAATTACAAAACACTAAACACAAGTCAGTTTTTTTTAAAAGAAGGCCCTTTAGCTATTCTTCCTTTTTCAAAAAATTATTTCTCTTTTGTTTGGAGTGTAAAAAGATCCTTTTTTGTGAACAATTCAAAAAAAATTACCGCTTTAGTTAAAAACAAAATAGTAGAAAGTTTGAAGAATAAAGAAGATATTACTATTAGCAATATTCAGTCTTATCCGATATCACTCCATTTAAGAAGGCAATATCATCAAAAAAATGTATTAATTCTTGGTGAAGGTTTGCATACGATTCACCCTGTAGCTGGCCAAGGTTTTAATCTTGTTCTGAGGGATATAAAAAAACTTAAAGAAATTATCAAATATTATACAAGCTTAGGCATTTCTTTAGAAAATAGCTATATGCTATATGATTTTTACAAAAGCAGAAAACCCGAAAACACTATCATGAGTTTAGGAGTTGATGCTACTCATAGCTTTTTCAAACAAAATAAATATCTGGATCCATTAAAAGAAATACTTGTGAAAAATATTAAGAACAACGAGAAACTAAAAAAATTCAGCAAAATAATCTCTAATCGAGGTTTATCATTATAATTCAATGAACATATACGCTTTATCATCGGGTAGAGGACCTTCAGGAATAGCTATTGTCAGAATATCAGGAAGTGAAACTCTTAATATTTGTCAAAATTTGACTAAGTCAAAAAATTTAAAGTCGAACGAGGTTAATTTTTGCAAGTTTTATGACCCTAAAAATGACAATGTAATAGATCCGGAGGCTTTATTATTGTGGTTTCCTGGGCCAAATAGTTATACTGGAGAAGATCTTGCAGAATTACAAATCCATGGAAGCAACGCAGTAATAAACGCATTATTGAGAGTTCTTTCTGAGCAAAAAAACTGTAGATTAGCTGAACCAGGTGAGTTTACAAAAATTGCTTTTCGAAACGATAAAATTGATTTGTTAAAAGCAGAAAGTATAGGAGATCTTATCCATTCCGAAACAGAACTACAAAGACAGCAAGCAATAAAATTAGTTCAGGGAAACGCATCAAATTATTATAATAGTCTGAGGGAAAAAATAATAAAATCTCTTGCTTTTATAGAGGCAAAAATTGATTTTGCAGAAGACGATCTTCCAGAAAAAGTACTAAAGGATGCCCACAAATCAATCAAAGAAATTCATTCTGATATTACTAAAATTATTGAGGATAATAAAATTGGAGAAAAAATTAGAGACGGTTTTAGGGTTTCAATTACAGGAGAAGTTAACGCAGGCAAATCATCATTATTAAATCTACTTTCTAAAAGAGAGGTAGCAATTGTTTCAGATGAGGCTGGTACAACAAGAGATGTTATTGAGACTTATTTGAATTTAGATGGTTACCCAGTAATCCTTGCTGACACAGCAGGTATAAGAGAAGCTAAAAATGAAGTTGAAAAAAAAGGGATTTCTTTAGCATTAGGCAAATCAAAAGAAGCAGATTTAAATATAGTAGTAATCGATAATTCATCAAAAAAAATTAATAAAGAAATACAGAGTATGATTAATAAAGATACTATAATTCTATTAAATAAATCAGATGTCTTAGATAAACAAAATCATCAATTTGACGCTGATACTGTTTTAGCCTCAGTAAAAAATAATAAAAATATTGATAAATTAATAGACTTGTTAAAAGCTAAGTTAAGTAAAAAATTTACATCTAATAATACCGCTTTAATTACCAGGGAAAGGCATAGAGTTAAGCTTAATGATTGTTTAAAAGAAATTAATAAGTTCCTAAAAAAGGATCAAAGCAAAGAACTCGAATTAGCTGCTGAAGACCTAAGAATGGCTACAAGACATCTTGGGAGCATCGTCGGTAAAGTAGGTGTGGAAGAAATACTTGGATCTATATTCAAAGACTTTTGTATTGGTAAATAAAATACCTCTTGTATTCTAAATTAAGACGTTTAAATTCACCACATGATAAAACAAAACTACGATGTAGTAGTTATAGGTGGAGGTCATGCTGGATGTGAGGCTGCTGCAGCTTCCGCTAGAATGGGCGTAAATACTGCTCTTTTTACTCATAAAATTGAGACCATTGGGGAAATGTCGTGTAATCCAGCTATAGGGGGACTTGGAAAAGGGCATCTTGTAAGAGAAATCGATGCCTTAGATGGTGTGATGGGTGTAGTAGCAGATAAATCAGGTATTCAATTTAGATTATTAAATAGAAGTCGAGGTCCAGCAGTGCAAGGACCAAGGACTCAGTCAGATAGAGCCCTTTATAAAGAACATATGCAAAAAATCCTACTTAATTACGAAAATTTAGTGGTAATAGCAGATCCTGTTGTTAAATTTTTATTTGAGGGTGATAAAGTTATAGGTTTTGTTTGTCAAAGTGGAAAAGAAATCAGAACTAAAGAACTAATCCTAACTACTGGCACTTTTCTTAATGGATTAATACACATAGGTGAAACTCAAATACCAGCAGGTAGGTATGATGAGAAACCATCTACAGGGTTGAGCGAACAATTATCAAAATTCAAAATGCAAATTGGAAGATTAAAAACAGGAACACCTCCTAGGCTAGATGGCAACACAATAAATTATGATGATTTGGAAATGCAGCCTGCAGATGACAATCATTATTATTTTTCTTTTCTAACAAAAAAGATTGATAATAAACAGATTCAATGTGGGATGACTTACACAAATAATGATGTTCATAAAATCATAAATGATAACATTTCTAGAAGTGCTATGTATTCAGGTAACATTAAAGGAGTAGGTCCAAGATACTGTCCGTCAATAGAGGATAAGATTGTTAAATTTAAGGAAAAAGAAAAGCATCAGATTTTTTTAGAGCCTGAAGGATTAAAGGACAATACTATTTACCCAAATGGCATATCAACTTCTCTTCCAGAGGAGATACAGCTCAAAATACTGGCTAAAATCAAGGGTTTAGAGCATGTTCAAATGAAAAGGGCTGGATATGCAATTGAGTACGATTATGTTGATCCACGAGAGTTAAAAGCTACCTTGGAAACCAAAAAAATTAATTCTTTATTTCTTGCTGGGCAAATCAATGGAACTACAGGGTATGAAGAAGCTGCAGCTCAAGGAATGATAGCTGGGATTAATGCGGCTTTAAAAATTAAAAATAAAGAGGAGTTTATTTTAGATAGATCAACTTCTTATATTGGAGTTATGATTGATGATCTCATTACTAAAGGAGTTACAGAACCCTATAGAATGTTCACTTCAAGAGCTGAATATAGATTAACTTTAAGAGCCGATAACGCCGATCAAAGACTTACCGATTTCGGGATTAATCTAAATTTAGTGAAATCTGAGAGAAAGAAAATATTTAACGAAAAGAAAAAAAACATTTTTGCACTTAATACGATTTTAAAAAATAATTATTTAACTCCTAATCAAGCTAAGAAGTTTGATATTAAAATTGCTATGGATGGAGTCAAAAGATCTTGTTTGGAGATTATGGGTCAGCGAAAAGTAAATATGGCAAAAATAAGGCAAGCATTTCCTGATATTCCCAGCTTTCCAAGGTCTATAGAAAACCAAGTTGTAACAGATGCTCATTACATGGGCTACCTGGAAAGACAAGACAGAGATATTGAGTCTTTTAAAAAAGATGAGTCCGTTATTATACCTGAGGGTATAAATTATGATAAACTAAGCGGCCTATCTAACGAGATCAAGAGCAAACTGCTTCAAGTTAAGCCTAAAACATTAGGTCAAGCTATTCGTATAGATGGTGTAACCCCAGCAGCAATAATTATTCTTCTTTCACACATTAAAAAACTTAGATATAAAGCTACTGCTTAATGCAGAAGCTTGAAGTTATAAATATTCTTAAAAAGGATCTTAATTTTACTAATCAATCTATTGAAATGCTCAAAGAGTTTACAAAACTAGTTTTAAAGGAAAATAAAAATCATAATTTAATCTCGAAAAGCACAGAAAATCATATTTGGTTAAGGCACATTCTGGACTCGGCACAACTGGTTAAATTTATTGATTTCAGCTGCAATTCATTAGCAGATCTTGGCACTGGTGCTGGATTTCCAGGGCTAGTAATAGAAATATTTAACAAAAACAAAGCTTTTCACGTGAAATTATACGAAAAATCACCAGTAAAAAGGAAGTTCCTATTCAAAGTAATTGAAGAATTGGGACTTAATGCAGAAGTTCTAGGAGATGTTCGTGATGAAAAACTAGATACAGATATCATAATTTGTAGAGCTTTCAAAAAATTAGAGCATATAATACAAGTTTCACGTGAAATCGCAAAAAAGCCTCATAAATTGATCATTTTAAAAGGTCAAAATGCACAGGAAGAGATAAATAAATCTTTTAAAAATAAAAAATACCCTTATAAATTAAAGAAAAGTATTACTGAAATTGATTCTAAAATTATTTTGATGAACATAAACTAAAAATGGGAAAGCTAACTACAATAGCGGTTATAAATCAAAAAGGTGGAGTAGGTAAGACAACTACAGTTATAAATTTAGCAGCTTCACTGTCCATTTTGGGTCATAATAATTTAGTTATCGATCTTGATCCACAAGGAAACGCAACAACAGGTTTCGGCAAAAGTAACAGCGACGAAAGTAAAAATATTTATAACCTTTTAATAAAAAAAATTAGCATCAATGATGTAATACAAAAAACTGAAATTGAAAATTTAGATTTAATAGGCTCTCATGTTAATTTATCTGGTATTGAAGTAGAAACTGCAAACGATTCAAATAGAGCATTTGTATTGAAGGAAATTCTTAATGCAGAAAAAAGTGGTCTTCTAGCAAAGTACGATAATATTTTCATTGACTGTCCTCCTTCTTTAAGTCTTTTAACCATAATGGCTTTAGTAGCCAGTGATGAATTATTAGTACCACTACAAACAGAATTTTTTGCCCTAGAAGGTATTACGCAACTCATAAAAACTATTGATAGGATTAAAGAAAATTTGAATCCTAGTTTAAAGATAAGAGGCATACTATTAACTATGTTTGACAAAAGAAATAAACTGTCCTCAGAAGTTGATAGAGAAGCGAGAAACTATTTTAAAGAAAAAGTATATCAAACTGTAATACAACGAAATGTTCGTTTATCAGAGGCACCTTCTCATGGTTTACCATGCGTGATTTACGATAAAAATTGTGTTGGAAGCAAATCTTACTTCAAGCTTGCTGAGGAATTTATAAAAAATAATCAAATAGAAAGTGCTGCATGAGTTCAGGCAAAAAAAAAGGATTAGGTCGAGGTTTATCGGCCTTGTTTGGTGATGAAAAAACAAAAATTAATCCTAAAGAAACTACAAAAGTTAACGAAGTTTTAATTGGAGATTTGAGTAGAAACCCTTATCAACCAAGGCAAAATTTTAGTGAGGAAAAACTTGAAGAATTGGCGAATTCCATCAAGAAAAACGGTATTATTCAACCCATTGCAGTGAGGCCAAGTAAATCTGATCCAGGCAGGTTCGAGATAGTTGCTGGTGAAAGAAGATGGCTTGCTTCTCAAAAAGCTGGACTACACAAAATCCCAGTTACTATTCTTGATTTAAGTGACGTTGAGTCTTTAGAAGTAGCCATCGTTGAAAATATTCAAAGAGATGACTTAAATCCTGTAGAAGAGGCTAGGGGTTATAAAAGGTTGAACGAAGAATTTAAATATGATCATGAAAGTATTTCAAAACTTATGTCAAAAAGCAGAAGTCATATAAGTAACACTCTAAGACTTTTAACCTTACCGTCAGATGTGATTGCTATGCTTGAGGAGGGTTCCTTAACTTCTGGTCAAGCTAGGCCTTTAATTGGAATTTCTAATGCATCTTCTATAGCTGAGGAAATTGTTTCAAAAAAACTACAGCGCTAGAAAAGTAGAATATCTAGTTAGAAATAAAAAGGGAGGTAATGCAGACAAAAAAATTGATGCAAATATACTCAAATCTCAAGAAAAAATACAAAAAATTCTTGGACTCAAGGTTAATATCATCAATAAGAAAAATAATTCTGGAAAAATTATCATTCAGTATAAAGATCTTGACCAGTTCCAATTTGTATCAGATCTACTTACTAAGAATTAGCAGCTACACAAACATCTAAAATTAATTTTTTAAATAATATTTCTTTATTTATTATCGACGATGATTTCAATTTTATTTCAAACTCATATGTTTTTTTTAGAATATCTTGTATCTTGTCTTTGCTCCATATTCTTGCTTGAGAAATAAAATTAGGTTTATCTTTCCAAAAAATAGGAGGTTTAAGATTATCAATCTCTTTTTCTAAAACCATATTATCTAGCCTTTTCAATTCTCTAAATCTTTTTAATCTTTGATTTATCAGGTTTAAATATAAATTTATTTTTTCTACGTCTATAACAGTATCACCTAATAACTTATTTGTTTTAAGTTTGTTTCCCATAAGAGCTTGATCTTTGAGTAAGTTAAAGTCCTCATTAACCTTGACATCAAGTAAATTTTCTAGCTTTTTAGTTTCAAGAACTTTATCTTGAAAAAAAATTATAATCTTCTCGATTTCATTGATTACTTTAGCTCTATTAAGTCCGCTATTTTCAATTATCATGTTAATATTTTGTGAGGTTAAACCTGTGAATCCTGATAACTTTTTAGTAATAATTTTTTTAATTCCTAATTCGGTATCTGCATAGCATGCAACAGCCCCCAACTTTTCTGACTTTTCAAAATAATTTCTAACTTTTGACTTTTTATCTAGAACATCAGAAAAAAAATATATTTTTTCATTAATACTAATCTCGTTTAATTCCTCTACTAAACTGAGCAATTTATCATTTACCTGTTCAATAAAATAAACTTTTTCCTTATTAAATAAAGAAATATTATTTATTTCATTAAAAATTAAACTTTTGTTATTAATAATTTCTTCTTGGTTGAAACTAAGTATTTCACTATTTTGATTTAATCTTTTAATTTTATCTTTAAATTCATTTTTAAGTCCTAAGTTTTCTCCATAAAATAGTATTATATTTTTGTTAATTTTATTTAAATTGTCCTCTAAAATATAACTTTTAAATATCATATAAATTTGCCGTTACTTCACTAAGTATTTCTTGAGATAATTCTTCAACAAGTATATCTATTAATTTTTTTTCACTTGTTAATGTTCGTGAATATTGTTCTGAAACATCATACTCTCCTTTTTTAATTAGTGTAAATTCCTTAAAGTTCTTATTTTCCAGCAAGTTAAATTTCACTTTTGCTGTTATACTAATCTCGTATTTTGTTATCTCATTTTTAATATTTCTTTCTTTAACAATTTTTTTCTTAAGAGTATCTATATTTAAAGTTACTAACTTTTGGCTATCCTCATTTTTGTAAAAAGCTAATTTATTTTTTAACTTATAATTTATTCTATTTTCCCCTACTGTTGTAATGTCTATAATTGAGAAATTTGAAAGTTTGGACCTATCAACTACCTTAAACCCACAATTAGTTGTGAAGGCTAAAATCGTTGTTAGCAGTAAAATATTTAAGTTTCTCATTTGTTGCGAATGATAAAGTTAATAATTTTATTTTGAACAAATATAGTCTTAAAAATATCATTATTTTCTAAAAACTTTTTTGCTTTAGAATTTTTTCTGATAATATCTTTAATTTCTTTTTCACCTAGACCCCGCTGTATCTTAATAATGTCTCTAGTTTTTCCATTAATTTGCACAGCAAAATTAATTTCATCTATTATTTTATTTTTGTCTATTTCAGGCCATTTATTTACATTTTTACATTTAAATAATTCAAGACACTCGTTTGAAAGATGTGGTGCAAAAGGTATCATCAATTTCATAATTTTAATAATATTCTCAGACAAAACCTTATTACTTATTTCAGAAGATAAGTAATCTTTAATAAAATTATATATTTCGTAGAAATTAGCAATTGAAACATTGAATCTAAAGTTTTCAATACTTTTATCTACTTTATCAACATAAGTGTTAATGTTAGCAACAAATTTTTCCTCTACATTTTTTGTTACTCTGTTTTCTTTTCTGTTTGAAATTAATATATTTAAATTCCAAATTTTTTGTAAAAATTTGTTTGCAGAAGCCACACCAGTGTCAGACCACTGAACATCTTTCTCTGGTGGACTATCAGATAATATAAACCATCTCACAGCATCTGCTCCATATTCTTTTATCATTTTTTCAGGATCGATGGTATTTTTTTTAGATTTCGACATAGACTCAGGTGGTCCAACTTTAACTTTACTTTTGTCATCTCTTTTGACCACAGTTTTTGGATCGAGTTTTTCAACCTCATCAGGATAAAGCCAATTTCCTTTTATATCTTTGTAAGACTCATGACAAACCATTCCTTGAGTAAAGAGATTTTTAAAAGGTTCAGACAAACTAAAGTTTTTTTTACATTTGGCCAAACCCTTCGAAAAAAAACGAGAGTACAACAAATGCAAGATTGCGTGTTCAATCCCCCCTATATATTGATCTACTGGCATCCAATAATCAACTTTTTTTATATCAAATGGTGAGGATTTATGTTCAGGTGAACAAAATCTTAAAAAGTACCATGAAGAGTCGACGAAAGTATCTAGAGTATCCGTCTCTCTAATAGCTTTTTTTCCAGATGATTTATGTTTGGTGAATTTCCACTTTGGGTGACTTTCTAAAGGGTTACCTTTTGAATTTAAATCAATGTCATCTGGTAGTTCAACTGGTAATTCACTTTTATCAACTGGAACCACACTTCCATCTTCAAGATATATCATCGGGATAGGACATCCCCAATATCTTTGCCTAGAAATTCCCCAGTCTTTAAGTCTAAATAAAGTTTGTCTTTTACCTAATTTTCTGTTCTCTATTTCTTGAATAATTTTTTTCTTAGCCTGGTCTACGTCAAGACCGTTTAAAAAATCTGAGTTAATCATTTTTCCTGCTCCAGTATAAGCTTCTGTTAAATCTTTTTGAGTATCTCCATCCGATACAACTCTTATAATCTCTAATTTATATTTTTTTGCAAAATCAAAATCCCTTTGGTCATGAGCAGGACATCCAAATATAGCGCCACTTCCATAATCCATCAAAACAAAATTAGCAAAAAAGATAGGTATTTTTTTATTTTTTATTAAAGGATGTAAAGCGAACAAACCAGTGTCGAAACCTATTTTTTCAGCATTTGCCAAAGCTTCCTCAGTCGTCCCAGTCTTATTACATTCCTCTTGAAACTTTTGAAAATCTTTTTTGTCTTTAAAATTTTTACTGAGTGGGTGATCTATGGACAACGCTAAGAAACTAGCTCCAAAAATTGTGTCAGGTCTTGTTGTAAAAATTTTAACTTCATCTTTATTTTTTTCAATTTTAAAATTAATTTCAGACCCATAAGATTTTCCTATCCAATTTTTTTGCATCAATTTTACCTTTTCAGGCCAACCATCTAAATTATCTAAATCATTCAATAATTGATTCGAAAATTTCGTTATGTTAAAAAACCATTGAGACAACTTTTTTCTTTCAACAACCGCATTAGAGCGCCATCCTTTCCCGTCAATTACCTGCTCATTTGCTAAAACTGTTTTTTCAATTGGATCCCAGTTGACATAAGTTTCTTTTCTAGAAACTAGTCCTTCATTAAAGAAATCAATAAAAATCTCTTGTTGATGCTTATAATAATCTTTATCACATGTTGAAATCTCTAAATCCCAGTCAATTGATAGGCCAAGCATTTTAAGCTGAGTCTTCATAGTTACAATGTTTTGATTTGTCCATTTCTTAGGGTGTAGATTATTTTGTTTTGAGGCATTCTCTGCTGGAAGTCCAAATGCGTCCCATCCCATTGGATGAAGAACATTAAAACCTTTCATAAATTTATATCTAGCTACCACATCCCCAATGGTGTAGTTTCTAACATGTCCCATGTGAATTTTTCCTGAGGGGTAAGGAAACATCTCTAAACAATAAAATTTCTTACCTTTTGAATTATAAAGTTTTTGAGAAGAAAATTTTAATTGCCACTTTTTTTCAATTTCTTGAAAATTAACTCTTTCCATACGG
>CACBZI010000007.1 GCA_902543665.1 uncultured Pelagibacteraceae bacterium | reverse complement strand
AAGAAAAGAAACACGATGATCATGGTCATAAAAAAGCTAAACATGATGATCACGGGCATGAGGGACATGCTCATGGTGAACACGATCCACATGTTTGGTTAGATCCAATGAATGCTAAAGTAATTGTTAAAGAAATCGAAAAACAATTAGTTAAATTAGATCCAGATAATAGCTCTAAATATAAAGCTAATTCTAAAAAAGCTCAGTCTGAATTAGATAATTTAACAAAAAATATTAAAAGAGATCTTAAAGGAAATTTAAGATTTGTGGTTTTCCATGATGCTTATCAGTATTTTGAAAATAGATTTGGTATTAAAGTTTTAGGAGCTTTAACAGTAAATCCAGATGTTTTACCAGGAGCTGAACAATTATCTGAAATCAGAGAGGTAATAGAACATGAAAAAGTAAATTGTCTTTTTTCAGAACCTCAATTCAACCCAGCTATTATAAAATCTATAGCGAAAGACACTAAAATTAAAACTGGTGTCTTAGATCCTCTTGGTGCAACTTTAGATAAAGGCAAAGGTATGTACTCTGAACTTTTACAGAGTATGTACGCTTCATTTAAAGGTTGTTAAGAAATTTATCTTTCAATAACTAAAGTATCTTTAGAGCCACCACCTTGAGAACTGTTCACGATAGTACTTCCTTTTTTAAGGGCAACTCTAGTAAGCCCACCTGTTGTAACCCAAGATTTTTTACCAGTTAAGACAAATGGTCTGAGATCTAAATGTCTTGGTTCAATTCCTTCTTCAGATATTGTTGGCGTGGTAGATAAAATTTCTAATGGTTGAGCAATATAATCACTTGGCTTAGATTTAATTTTATCAATCATATTTTCTCTCTCTTCCTTTGAGGCTTTAGGACCAATCAGTATTCCATTACCGCCCGATCCATTTGTAGGTTTTACGACTAGTTTGGAAATATTTTCGATAACATGGTCTTTATGAATTTTTTTTCTACACAAAAAAGTTTGAACTTGTTTTAGTTTTGGTTCCTCATCTAAATAAAATTTAATCATTTTATCTACGTAAGAATAAATGGCTTTATCATCTGCTATTCCTGTCCCAGGTGCATTCACAATACCAACATTACCTTTACGCCAACATTTAAATAAACCGGGTACTCCTAGTAAGGAATGTTTATAAAAAACTTTTGGATCTAAGAAGTTATCATCTATTCTTCTATAAATACAATCAACTTTCATAGGGCCTGTTACAGTTTTCATATAAACAAAATCTTTTTCAACGAATAAATCTTTTCCCTCTACAAGTGCGATTCCCATTTGTTCCGCTAAAAATCTATGTTCGAAATAAGCTGAGTTATATCTTCCTGGTGTTAGCACACACATATGTGGGTTTCTTGTTTTTCGAGGAACGCATTCAAGCATACAGTGATATAATTTATTTGGATATTGATGAACTGAAGAAACTTTGTATTTTGTAAATAATTCAGGAAATACATCTCGCATTACCATTCGGTTTTCAAGCATATAAGAAACTCCTGATGGAACACGTAAGTTATCCTCTAGAACCATGAACTCACCATTGATATTTCTTATTAAATCAATTCCTGAAATGTTTGACCAAGCTTTATATTTTGGTGAAAATCCATAACATTCTCTTAAATAGAATGGTGAATTAAAAACTAGTTCCTCAGGTATAATATTATCTTTAAAAATTTTCCTGTCGTTATAAACATCATCTATAAAAAGGTTAAGAGCTTTTACCCTTTGAAGTAATCCTTTTGAAACCTTAGCCCAATCTTTTTTAAGAATAATTCTAGGAATAATATCCAAAGGCCACTTTTTTTCTTGGAGTTTTTTTCCAGAAGAATAAACTCGAAAATTTATTCCCCTAGCATTTATTGTACTTGCACAATTTTTTTCAATTTCATTTAATTTCTTGATGCCATGTCTCTCTAAAATATGAGAGATAATAACAGCTTGCTTACGCAACTTATGGTCAGAGTTTAGATACTCATCATAAGTTTTTTTAGAGTCGTATTTTTTCCACAAATTAACCATTAGATAATTCTTTATAGTTTAGTAGCTTTATCAAATGCACAAATTCGATAATAGCTATGATAATTAAGAATTGAATATTTACTGTTTTTTAAATAAGAATTCACCATGACATATTGTATTGGAATTAAGACTAATGAAGGCGTTGTCTTGGCTTCTGACTCTAGAACAAACGCGGGTTTAGACAACGTTAACATATATTCTAAAATGCTTACTTACGATGTAGGTGACAGAACAGTTGTGATTGTTACTTCAGGAAATTTGGCAACATCTCAGGCAGTTTTTAAGTCCATTGAAAAAGATATTAAAGAAAATTCTGGTTTAAATCTTAATAAATGCAAAGATTTTGAGCAAATAGCTTCATATGTAGGCAAACTGACGATTAAACATTCATCTCCAGACGGAGTGAACACAGATAGCCTTGCTTTAGGAGCTACATTTATTATTGGAGGGCAAATAAGAGGTCAAGATTTAGAATTGTACTTAGTTTATCCTCAAGGAAATTATATAAGACCAGCTGATAGTAAACCTTACTTGGTAATTGGTGAAGTAAAGTACGGTAAACCAATACTAGATAGAGTGATAACTCCAAAAGTATCTATAGGTGATGCATCGAGGTGTGCACTGATCTCTATGGACTCTACACTTAAAAGTGATTTAACAGTTGGTCCACCAATAGATATCGCAGTTTATAAAAAAGATCAAAAAAAATTATCTTATCTCAAATGTCTGAATACATCTGACGAAGATTATAAAAAAATTTGCAATCAGTGGTCTGATAAGGTTTTGCAAGTTTTTGATACTTTTCCTAAATTTGATTGGGAATAAAATATAATTTAAAAATTACCTAAAATTATAGAATTTTATTTTATATATTCCTTTTTTATCAGCGGATACATATATATTTCCACTTTTATCTTCATAAAGAATATTCTTATCATCAGTTACAAAGTGTCTTAAAACTAGATTTCCTAATTGAATTTTTTCAATAGATTCAACTTTGTTTAACTTATTATTAAGTAAATAAATAATTAATGAATGTCCTTTTCTTAAATTATTTCCATAAAGTGACAATGCAATTAAACAATTTTTTTTGTAATAATCTTTGATAACTTGAGGACAATTATTCAAACTTGAAATTCCTACTGAAGGCACAAATGCAAAAAGTGGTTCCTCGAATTTATTTTGCTCATGATTTACACTAAATGATGAACCGTCCCCACCATTGTCTTTTAAATAATTTGTACCATAAGAAACTTTAGGCCAACCATAGTTTTTTCCCTCTTCAACTTTATTTAATTCATCTCCTCCTTTGGGTCCATGTTCAACATTAAATACCTCATTGTTAAGTATAGTTAACCCTTGAGGAACTCTATGCCCTTTAGAAAATATACTTATTTCTAAATTATTTGATGAATTATTAATTGTATTATTTAATTTATCCTTATTAATTTGAAGTATCTTTCCAAACTTTGAATTATCCAATTGTGCTAATAAACTATTTTTACTTGCATGTTTTTCTGGAGTTCCTAAAGAAAATAAAATTTTATTTTCGTAGTGTACATTCGAACTACCTAAGCCATTAAAATCATTATTTTTTGCGACTTCAGGTAAACAAGCGCTTCTGAAAAGTTCTTTTTCGTCATTAATTAAAAACAAAGAAGCAAAAAAGCAATTTTTTTCTCTAGAAGAGATCAATGCTATTCTTTTTTCATTATATGAAATAATAGTTTTTACTCCTCCGTTTCTTTGTAAAGTAAAATTATCTGGAAAATTAATTTTTTTTGGCTTTAAATTTTTGATTAATATTCCGTTTTGAGTAAAAATTTCTAATTTATTTTCATCAAAAATATCATTTTTATCTTTGTAAATTAAAAACGCGGTTTTCTCACTTAGATCTAAAACTTTCTCTGCTTTTATACTAAATGAATTCGCAATAAATTCTTGGGTGTTTTTATCTGGTATTTTTATTTCTGGTATTTTTTCTTTTTCAAAAATACTTTTTACTATTTCAACTTTTTCAGGATTTTCAAAAGTCCATACTATAGCTATCAAAATGGTAATTATCCAAATGAATGTAAATACTAAAATTTTTTTAATCATTTACAATATTAATTCTGCAAACCTGTTTTCTATTATTTTAATTTTAATATCATTTTTGTTTGAAAAATCATCAATTGCATTTTTAACATCTTGGATAAAACTTTCAGCTCCATAATCATCGCACAAGATGACTTTATTTTTTCCTTTTAAAACCTCATATATTATATTTAAATCATTGATAACTGTATTATAGCTATGCCCTCCATCTAAAAAAATGTAATCTACATAACTAATATCTGTCTTTTTCAAGACTTCGTTGGTGTCTCCTGCAATTAATTTTACATTTTTATCAAATTTTTTTAGTAAATTTTGATTGCTCTCTATAGAGTTTAAATTCTCTTTTTTTAAGTAGTTATAATAAAGACTCTTTAGGGGATTTGAAAAAGTTTGATTTTTTAGAAAATTGGGTTCTATCTCATCTACTTGAGATTTTTTATCCCCTCCAAATAAATCTATGCCAATATAACTAAAAGAATTACCATGTAATTTACTTAAATATTCACAAGTGTTTCTTGCAGTCACACCGCAGAATACTCCTATCTCAAGAAAATTTTTTGGTTTAAATGAGTCTAAGTGGCGTAAGTAAATATCACCCCATTTACCTTTAAGTCCTGTTTTGCGCCAATAACTTTTATATTTAAGTATCAAGTATTAAGCAAATACTTCGCCCCAAGTACCTCTAGTAGAAGCTTTAGAATATTCCGTAGCTCTACCTTCAAAAAAGTTCATGTGCTCTACTCCGTTAAGCATTGTATCTAACCATGTTAATGGATTTTTCTTAACGTCGTAAATAGGATTTAAGCCTAATTGCTCTAATCTTCTGTTACCAATAAATCTAATGTATTGTTTAACCTCTTCTGCAGTTAAGCCTTGCATTGGACCCATTTGAAAAGCAAGATCAATAAATGCATCCTCATGATGAACAATTGTTTTGCATGCCTCATAGATTTCATTTTTTAATTTGTCATTCCAAATTTGTGGTTCTTCCTTAATGAAATCTCTAAAAAGTCTAATCATTGAATTACAGTGCAAAGTTTCATCTCTTACTGACCAAGTTACTATTTGGCCCATCCCTTTCATTTTATTAAATCTAGGGAAGTTTAATAAAATTGCGAAACTTGCAAACAATTGTAAACCTTCTGTGAACGCAGAGAATACAGCCATCGTCATTGCTATGTTATGTTTTGACTTAACATCAAAGCCTTGCATATAATCGTATTTATCTTTCATCTCTTTATACTGTAAAAATGCTGAGTACTCTGTTTCCGGCATTCCGATAGTATCTAACAAATGAGAATAAGCAGCGATGTGAACTGTTTCCATAGCAGCAAAAGCTGTCATCATCATTAAAACTTCTGTTGGTTTAAATACAGTTGTGTAGTGTCTCAAATAACAGTTGTTTACTTCAACATCTGCTTGAGTAAAAAATCTAAATATGTGTGTTAAAAGATTTTTTTCTTCAACTGATAAGTTTTTCTGCCAGTCTCTGACATCATCTCCTAATGGTACTTCTTCTGGTAACCAATGGATTCTTTGTTGAGTTAACCAAGCATCGTAACACCACGGATATCTAAAGGGTTTGTAAACTGGATTTTCTACTAACAAGCCCATTTTCTTAGGTTGAATTATTGTTGGCTTAGTTTTTTCTGCTACTGACATGATAAACACTCCTCATAGTTATTGCTTTCATTATTTGATTCTTGTTTTCCAGAGTAAACATTTTTTGTCACATCTGTTGAAGAACCATTGTTCACATTTTCAGCTCTCTGGATTGATTTGGATCTACAGTAATAAAGGCTTTTCAAACCTTTTTTCCATGCTTGAAAATGAATATCGTGAAGTTCTTTTTTATGAATATCTGCTGGAACAAAGATATTTACCGACTGTGCTTGTGAAATATGCGGGGTTCTATCTGCACCAAGTTCAACAATCCATCTTTGATCTATTTCAAAAGCAGTTTTAAACGTATCTCTTTCATTCGCTGTTAAAAAATTCAAATGTGATACAGACCCTTGATTAGTTGTTATTGTTGACCAAACTTCGTCTGTATCTTTGTTATATTTTTGAAGTATTTTTTTTAAATATTTATTTCTTACATTAAAGGAGCCTGAAAGTGTTTTATGTGTGTAACTATTAGCAGCAATAGGTTCGATCCCCGGAGAAGATCCTCCACAAATAATTGATATAGAGGCTGTAGGAGCTATTGCAGTTTTATTTGAAAATCGCTCTTTCATTCCATACTCTGCTGCATCGGGACACGATCCTCTTTCGTCGGCTAAAGTTTTTGAAGCTTCATCAACTTTCTCTTGAATATTTTGGAATATTTTTTTATTCCAAACCTTGCTCATTACTGATCCAAAGGGAATATTTTTTTGCTGGAAGTATGAGTGTAATCCCATAACTCCAAGACCTACACTTCTTTCTCTCATTGCTGAGTATTTTGCATGAGCGAATTCATCAGGAGCTCTAGTGATAAAATCAGTCATAACATTATCTAGAAATCTCATTACGTCTTCAACAAATTGCGGATCATCTTTCCACTGATCGTAGGTGTCCAAGTTTAATGATGATAAACAACAAACAGCTGTTCTTTGTTTTCCTTCATTATCTGTACCAGTTGGTAATGTAATTTCACTACAAAGATTAGAGGTTTTAACCTTTAAACCGGCAAGCTTATGGTGTTGTGGTATCTGTCTATTAACTGTATCAATGTAAACGATGTAGGGCTCGCCTGTTTCAATTCTTGCGGTCAATAGTCTGATCCATAAATTTCTTGCTGGTATAGTTTGTTGTACAGATCCATCGTAAGGACTTCTTAATGCCCATTGGCCATCGGTTTCAACAGCTCTCATAAATTCATCAGTTACTAAAACTCCATGGTGTAGATTTAAAGATCTTCTATTTACATCTCCGCCTGTTGGTCTTCTCATTTCAATAAACTCTTCAATCTCAGGATGATCAATTTGTAAATAACATGCTGCTGAACCTCTTCTTAATGAGCCCTGGCTGATTGCTAAGGTTAAAGAGTCCATCACTTTTATGAACGGAATAATTCCAGAAGTTTTTCCGACTTTTCCTATTTTTTCACCAATTGATCTTAGATTGCCCCAATAGCTTCCGATACCTCCACCTCTAGCAGCAAGCCAAACGTTTTCTTCCCAAAGATTTGTAATTCCTTCTAGACTATCGCTGGCCTCGTTTAAGAAACATGAAATTGGTAGTCCTCTTTCTGTGCCACCATTTGATAAAACAGGTGTAGCAGGCATAAACCATAAATTGCTTATGTAATTGTAAATTCGTTGTGCATGTAAATTATCATCAGCGTAAACACTTGCAACTCTTGCAAATAAATCCTGAAAACTTTCGTTCTGACCTAAATATCTATCTGTCAATGTAGCTCTTCCAAAATCAGTTAAGTTTTCATCTCTCGATCTATCGATCTTGATAGTTATACCCTTCTCGTTTTGGAATAATTCAGTCTCTCCAGATAAAGAGAATAAATCTGGTTTTTTAGGTCCGTTATTCTTAAGTTCGTTTTGGTTTTTTTGGCTTATTGAGCCGACAGCTTTCTCTATTGCCAATGATACACTTTTATTCATAATTTCCTTGTTTTTACTCGATTTGTTAACAAAACAACTACATGTTGTGTTACAAATATGTTAATATACTATATAACATTGAAATCAATAGAACATTATAAGAACATCTGATTAATTTTGCAAGTGGAAAGTTTTGTTAATAAACATTTAATAACAAATGCCTATATTCTCTAGTATTTATTACTAATGAAAATCAATCCAAATGGTTTTAGAGAATACGACGCGAGGTGGGTCTTTGAAAAAGAAATCGATATTGAAGGAATCACTAATTTAGGCAAAGGGCTAGGAACTCAAATAATTAGCCATACCAAAAAAGATAATCCGAGAGTAATAGTTGGTCATGATTATAGATCATACAGCGAGAAAATTAAAAAAGCTTTAATTGAAGGTTTAATAACAACTGGATGCAATGTTGAGGATCTTGGATTATCTCTTTCGCCAATGGTTTATTTCGCTCAATTTAATTTAAAATCAGATGCTATAGCGATGGTAACAGCCAGTCATAATGAAAATGGTTGGACTGGGGTAAAAATGGGTATTAAAAAAGGATTAACTCACGCTCCTGAAGAAATGTCTGAATTAAAAGAGATTACATTAAATCAAAAATTCACAACAGGTAAAGGAAATTTTAAAAAAAAAGAAAATTTTAAAAAAATATATATTAATGATTTAATTAGTAAAAATAAAATTAATAAAAAAATTAAAGTGGTTGTTGCATGTGGAAATGGTACAGCTGGAGTTTTTGCACCTGAGATTTTAAGAGGTATTGGTTGCGAGGTAATTGAATTAGATTGTGAGCTTGACTGGTCGTTTCCGAAATACAATCCAAATCCAGAAGATTTAAAAATGCTTCATGCAATTGCTAACGTCGTAAAAGATAATAATGCCGATATTGGTTTTGGATTTGACGGAGATGGTGATAGATGTGGAGTAATTGATGAAAAAGGAAATGAAATTTTCTCGGATAAGATAGGTTTATTAATTGCTAGAAATTTAGCTCCTAAATATAAAAATTCCAAATTTGTTGTAGATGTGAAATCGACTGGCCTTTATTCAAAAGACAAGGTTCTAAACAACAATAAATGTAAAACTATTTATTGGAAAACAGGTCATTCACATATCAAAAGAAAAGTTAATATTGAAAAAGCGCTAGCTGGTTTTGAAAAAAGTGGACATTTCTTTTTCAATAAACCATTAGGATATGGATATGATGATGGAATTAATTCTGCAATACAAGTTTGTCACTTACTGAACGATCAAAATAAAAAGATGAGCGAATTAATGGGAGAGCTACCTAATACATTTCAAACTCCTACCATGGCTCCATTCTGTAAAGATGAAGAAAAGTACAAAGTTGTTGATGCTATGGTGAAAGAAGTGCAAAAACTCCAAAAAGAAAATACTAAAATTGATGGCCAGTTAATTTCTGAAGTTTTAACAGTAAATGGTGTAAGATTTTCCTTAAAAGATGGCTCTTGGGGTTTAATTAGAGCATCATCGAATAAACCCTCCTTAGTTGTAGTGACAGAAAGTCCATCATCAAATAGTCGAAAAAAGAAAATTTTTGAATTTATTGATAATTTGTTACAAAATACTGGAAAGATTGGAGAATACGATCAGAAAATTAAAGATTAAGATATTCGTAAAGAAATCTAGTTCCTATAATAACTAAAAATAAACCAAAATATTTTGTCATTTTCTTTTTATTAATTCGATGACTAGCTTTAGCCCCTAGCCTAGCCATAAAGGCTGTTATTGGAAAAAAAATAAGAAAAGCTGGAATATTTAAAAACCCAATGCTCAAAGGTAATTTAGCATTAAGATATGAACCAGATATTAAAAAACCTACAGCACCAAATAAGGCGATTATAAAGCCTATTGCAGCTGCACTTCCTATTGCTTTGTTTATTGGGTAACCAAAGAACTTTAATATTGGAACATTCATAACTGCTCCACCTATACCCATTGGCGCGGATATAAAACCACTCACTATTCCAGCGATTATTCTTGATAAAAAACTCATTTTCACATCTAAGTTTTCCTCCTTTTCTTTAAGAAAAAGCAAATAAAAAGCTAAAAAGTATACAACGATTGTGAAGAATAAAATTAATGGTTTTGTTTTTAAACTTGCGGCTAAAATTGTTCCTAAGATTACTCCTGTAGCTACAAATATCCCATAACCTTTTACAATATTGAAATCTACTGCTTTATGTTGATGGTGAGTCATCACGGAAACTATAGAAGTTGGAATTATAATTCCAAATGAAGTTCCAACTGCTAAATGCATTAAATAATTAGGTTCTATTCCTGAAGTGCTAAAAATATAAAATAAAATTGGAACTGTAATTAAACCACCACCAATTCCAAATAGTCCTGCTGCAAAACCAGCTGGAATTGCTGTAACTATCATAATAAAGATTAGATAAATAATTTCTGACTGTGAAAGAATATCCAAAATTATCTTTCTAACGATACAGGATCTGTCTTTTTAACTTGATCCATAATGTGATTTACTTTTTGAAGGTCTGCATCTCTAATACACATATTTTTTGAAAGATATTGTTTCCAAACTCTTGAACCGTTTTGTCCATGAAATAAACCAACTGTGTGTCTCATAATATGATTTAATTGCGTTCCCTTTGATGTTTCCTCTTGAATATAAGGGATTAAATTCTCCATGACTTCAGATCTTGTCGGAACATTTTTGTTACCAAATATTTCTTTTTCAATATCTGCTAGAAAATACGGGGAGTGATAAATAGCTCTTCCAATCATAACGCCATCGACTTTTTGTAAATGATGTCTAATTTCTTTGGTTGATGTAACGCCCCCATTAATAATAATTTCATCATCTTTAAAATGATCCTTTAGTTTATAAACAAAGTCATATTTTAACGGCGGAATATTTAAATTTTCTTTAGGGCTTAATTTTTTTAATAATGCTTTCCTAGCATGGATAATAAACTTTTGAGACCCCGCGTCTTTTGTTGTTTGAATAAATGATTTCAAAAAATCAAAATTTTCAACATCATTATAACCAATTCTTGTTTTAATTGTTATTGGTAAACTAGTTGCTTCGGTCATTGCCTGCACGCATCTAGCTACTAGATCAGGTTCTTGCATTAAACATGCTCCAAATTTATTTTTTTGGACTTTTTTGCTAGGACAACCTAAATTCAAATTAATTTCTTTATAGCCATAATCCTCAGAAATTTTACATGCTTCCGCTAATTCATTTGGATTTGATCCGCCAAGTTGTAGTGTAATTGGATTAGAAATCTTTTTAAATGATAATAGTTTTTTTCTATCACCTCTGATAATCGCATTAGCAACAATCATCTCGGTGTATAGATGAATATTTTTACTGATAAGACTTAAAAAATAAATTTCATGCCTATCAGTGCAATCCATCATAGGTGCAACTGAAACGGTTTTATTCATGATTTACTCTGTTTTGCTATCTTCTGTTGGAACTTCTTCACTTAATTCAAGTGGAGCTTCTTCAGTATCTAAATTTTCTTCTTTAATTTCAGGTTGTTCAGCTTTTAATTCGGATAATGCCTCGTCTGCTAAACTTGGTTTTTTTATTTCAGGAATTCTTCGTGTTCTCTTTGAAGGAAGTATTGCAACTCCGCTTTTAGATACCTGTCCTTTATATAAATTCTCAAAGTCATCATTTGTTTCTTCCTCTATTTCTTCCTGTTCTTCTGATTCATCAGGTTCTTTTCTTAATCTTTTAATTGCGCTTGCTTCAACTTCTTTTACGTCTATCTTACCATCGCCGATTTCTCTTAAAGAAATAATAGTTCTCTTGTCATTATCTTCATCTACAAGTATTGGAGCACCTGCATTTAATTGAACTGTTCTTTCTTTAGCTAACAAAACTAGATCATATTGATTATCAACTTTTTCTAAACAGTCTTCTACGGTAATTCTTGCCATGATGCAGAGTATATATTCAAATAATCTTTAGAAATCAATTATTTTCTAAGCTTAATAGGCTCAAGCTTATTTCTTATTAATATTAAAAGAAATAACGAAATAACTATGTATATGCCTGATACAAAAGCAATATTTTCAATTGAAAAACCGTTGTCGATCATTAAACCAAACACTGCTGTTCCAAAAGCAGTTGAAAATACCATAAAAGCTGTGGTCAAAGCTTTTATAGATCCAATAAATTTTACTCCATATATTTCAGCCCAAGTAGATGACCCAAGCACGTTAGCAAATCCGTTTGAAATACCCACTAAACCAAAAAAAATAAATGCCGAAATTTCTTGTTGATAATAAAATAATATAAACATCGATATTAAAAGAGGTATATTCATAATTGGAATTAATTTTCTACTCGTAAATTTATCGACTAAAAAACCTGAGAAGAATAAAGTTATAATTGAAGCTAATGAATAAACCATAAATGCTTTTGGTATAGTGTAAATGTTCCACATTTTTGAGTCTGAAATAAATGACTGATATACAAATACTCCAGTGGCTATCCAAGGCATTGCAAGCATATTAAGAGAGACAACATAAAATCTATAATCTTTAATCACTTCTCTTCTTCTCCAGCTTTTAATTTTAAAATCTTTTTTAGGATCTAAATCTTTTTCTCTGGAGTCTAATTTAATTAGTTTGATTGTATTCAAAATAACGAATGGCAAAAATATAATTACAATAATTGCTATTCCTTGCCAAACTGATCTCCATGAGTAAATTACAAGAAGATAAGTTACTAATACAGGTAAAATAAATTCTGCAGATGATAATCCAAACCAAATTGTGCTTAGAGCTTTCCCCCTAGACTTTTCAAAAAATCTTGAGATTGTAGTCGTAGATGTATGGCTCATTAAGCCTTGGCCAGAAAATCTCATTAAAAATATACCGATTGATAAAAAAATAATACTATTGATGAAAGAAAAAAATAAAGATGAAAAAAATAATAATAGAATAACAAAAAAAGAATAATAGATTATTTGATATTCATCAATTTTCTTTCCAACCCATATAAGTAAAAGACTAGAAAATATTGTTGCAGTAGCATAAATATTTCCGAATTGTCCGTGAGAAATACCTAATTCATTTCTAATTGGTGCGTTAAACAATCCCAAAAAAAAACTCTGTCCAAAACTTGAAAAAAATGTAAATATAAAACCAAATATAATTACTTTTTTATTTATTGAGAGGTTAATCATTTATGACTTGTAAAGTTTCTTTCATAGGTTTGGGTGTTATGGGATACCCTATGGCAGGTTATATATCAAAAGCAGGTCATAATGTAACCGTTTATAACCGAACTAAATCAAAAGCAGAGAAATGGATTACAGAATATAAAGGTAAAATAGCTGATACACCAATGGAAGCTGCTAAAGATTGTGATTTCGTATTTACATGCGTTGGTAATGACAAAGATTTAGAAGAGGTAACAATTGGTAAACAAGGAATTTATAATACAATGAAGAAAGGTGCTGTGCATATAGATAACACCACTGCTTCTGCTGTGATAGCTAGAAAACTACATGCTAATTCAAAAGCACATGGTTGGGGTTTCTTGGATGCTCCAATTTCAGGAGGACAAGCAGGTGCTGAAGGTGGCATTTTAACTGTTATGGTCGGAGGAGATAAAGCAGATTATGATAAGGCTTTATCAATTATTGATTGTTACAGTAAAAAAGTTAAATTAATGGGCCCTGCTGGAAACGGTCAATTAACAAAAATGGTTAATCAAATTTGCATTGCTGGATTAGTACAAGGTTTGTCCGAAGCAATAAATTTTGGAATGAACGCAGGATTAAATATGCACGATGTTATTGAAGTTATCTCAAAAGGTGCAGCTCAATCTTGGCAAATGGAAAATAGACATAAAACAATGATTGAAGATAAATTCGATTATGGATTTGCAGTTGATTGGATGAGAAAAGATTTAAAAATAGCTATGGATGAAGCTAAAAAAAATAACTCACCCTTACCAATCACGAAAATAATCGATGAATATTATGCTGAAGTTCAAAAAATGGGTGGTCAAAGATGGGATACTTCTAGCTTAATCAAAAGATTTAGAAAATAAATCGTGTCAGGAGCAGTCAGTTACTACGAAGATTCAAAAGAGATAGAAAAGAAGATATGGGATCTTTTGTCTAACGCAGTAAAAGACAGATCATCAGAATTCAGAACACCTGTATTTATTTGCGGTAACGATAAAGATCTTGATGGAAGAGTAGTTGTTCTCAGAAAGGCAGATCAACAAAATAATTTTATTCAGTATCACAGCGATATTAGATCTTCAAAAATTGAAAAAATAAAAAAAAATCCAAAGTGCTCTATTTTATTTTATGGTAAAGAAGAAAAAATACAGCTTAGAGTTAAGGCTGAGTGCGAAGTAAATTACAACAATGATGTTACAAAAGAGTCTTGGGAAAAAACTGGCCATATCAGTAGAAAATGTTACTTGGTTACTAATGGACCTGGAACAGAGTCTGAAAAACCTACCTCAGGGTTAGATAATAAGTTTGATAATTTTGATTTTACTAAAGAAGAAAGTGAAGCCGGTTATAAAAACTTTTGCGTCATAAGATGTAATATTAAAAGTATTGAGTGGCTTTATTTGGCAGCCAAAGGTCATCGAAGAGCTTTAATTGATTTGAATGGTTCTAAAAAATTTACTTGGTTAGTTCCCTAATTTTTTGGTAACTTTTTCTTTTGTCGAGCCTAAATTAACTTCATCAAAATAAACAACCATATTTGGATAGGGTTTATCTCCATGTGCTCTTTTCCACCCACTTACAAATGTCTGATAAATTCCAAAATCTAGTCCGACGCCTCTTTTAGTGTATGGTGTAATATTTTTTATATTCTCAGCATTTAATATTAATTTATTATTAATCCAAACTTTCATAAATCCATTTTCTTCTCTTGAGTATCGAGCGTTAATTAGTACATCAGTCCATTTTCCTCTCATATCATTTATCCTGATTGCCTTTTTCATTTCAACATACTCGCCACTCCACATTCTTCCTACTTCTAACCATTCACCACTTCTATCTGTGACCATAAGAATAGGTTTCCAGCCTTTTTCATAAAGTTGAGCAAATGTAGTTCTAACAGGGGATACTGATTGATAGTCTTCAGGTAAATAAATTGATGCAGAATACCAATGGTCTTTTTTACCCATTTGATGTTTTTTGAATTGAAGCTCAGTTCTTTGTCTATCTTTTTTGCAATCATCATGTCCGCTATCTTTACCGCAATCACCTAATCTTACCTCAAATCTGTAAGATTTTTTTCCAGATCTTACAGGATGACCATCTTTACTATTAGCTAAAATTAGAGAATATTTTTTTTTGTGAGAGATAGTTTTTCTTTTTACCTCAGTATTAGAGACATCTTTACTGTTTTTAGCTTCCAAATCTGAAAAGCCTGATAATAAAATGGCAAATAAAAAAAAACTATTTCTTATATTTTTTAATATTTTCAACATAGTCTCTGGCGTTTTCTTTAATATGTTTTATTTCTTCATCAGTAACTTGTCTAACTACTTTACCAGGGCTTCCTAGAACTAGTGATCTATCTGGAATAACTTTATTTTCTGTTACTAATGAGTTTGCTCCGATGATACAATTTTTTCCAATCTTTGCTTTGTTTAAAATAGTTGAACCTATTCCTATAATACAATCATCTGAAATTTCACATCCATGAAGCATAACCATGTGACCTACTGTAACTCCTTTGCCTACAATAGTTGGACATCCTGGGTCTGTGTGTATTACGCTACCATCTTGAATATTTGAACCTTCACCAATAATAATTGGTTCTAAATCACCTCTTAAAGTTGCATTAAACCAAATATTAGAATTCTTTTTTAATTCAACTCTGCCAATGATAACTGCATTAGAAGCTACCCAGCTTTCTGGATCCATTTTAGGAGTGTGACCGTTAACATCGTAAATCATAAATTTGCTGTAATGTATAATTATTTATCTTATAATATAATATGGCTTTAACAAAGACACCAGTTTGCGATTTTGGAAAAAAAGCTGAGGAATTCAAACTAAAATCGATAGAAAATAAACTAATTTCTCTTAATGATGTGAAAGGTGAAAAAGCTACACTTATTATGTTCATATGTAATCACTGTCCTTATGTAAAAGCTATAATTCGTGATTTAGCAAAAGATTGTAATGAATTAAAAAAAGACGGAATTAACTCTGTTGCAATCATGTCTAATGATACTAAGAATTATCCTGAGGACTCGTTCGATAACATGATTAAATTCGCAAAAGTAAATAATTTTGGTGCAATAAATTATTTGATTGATGAAACACAAGAAATAGCAAAGAAATATGGCGCTGTTTGTACTCCTGATTTTTTTGGTTACAATAAAGATTTAAAACTTCAATATCGAGGAAGATTTAGAGAACTTAAAGATTTGAAACCTATTTCAAGTGGAGATAGTGATTTAAAAGTTGCCATGAAAATGATTTCTAGGACTCAAGCTGGTCCAAAGGAACAAACTCCAAGTATGGGGTGTAATATAAAGTGGTTTAATTAATGTTTTTAGTTTCTACAAGAAATTTTCCACCCGAATTTGGTGGTATGCAAAACCTCATGGAAGGTTTGTCTAATGCTCTTACAAATCACGGTCCAGTAAAAGTTTTTGCAGATAATCATGAAGGCGCAGATAATTATGATCAAAATTCAAAATTAAATATAGAAAGAATTTCAGGTTTTAGAATATTTAGAAAGTATAGAAAAGCTAATTTAATTAAAGATTTTATTAAACAAAATCAAATAAGAGCATGTTTTTTTGATCATTGGAAAAGTATTGAAAATATTGAATTAGACACTCTTAAGAAAACAAAATCTTTTTGCTTAATTCACTCTAAGGAAATAAATCATCCTGTTGGTTCTTCTTTAAATAAAAGAGTTTTAAAATCTTTAGGAAAAGCAGATTTTATAATTGCAAATTCAAAATTTACTAAAGAATTAGGTCTTAAACTTGGATTAAAAGATATTCATGTCATCAATCCTGGTTGTAATTATCCTATTGATGTTAGTGAAACGGCAAGAAAATTTTCTCAAAATATTTTTGGCAACGCGTCACCAAAGTTAATCACTGTTTCTAGATTAGATGGACGTAAAAGCCATCAAAATATTTTGATGTCAATTAAAAATGTTTTGCCGAAATTTCCAAATTTAAAATATGTATCAATTGGTGACGGGGATGAAAGAAAAAATCTTGAGAAATTGAGAAAAGAATTAGGTTTAGAAAAAAATGTCGAATTAATTTTTAGCTCTACAGAACAAGAAAAAGTTGGTTTACTTGAACAATCAGATGTATTTGTAATGCCCTCAGTTGTTTATAAAAAATCCGTTGAAGGATTTGGTATTACTTATATTGAAGCTGCATCCTATGGTAAACCATCAATTGGAGGAATATATGGCGGTGAAGGAGATGCAATAAAACCTGGTGTAACAGGATATCTTTGTGATGGTAACGACTTAAATGCTATTTACGAAACACTTTTAAAAATTTTATCAAACAAAAAATATAAAGAACTCGGTACTAATGCTTTTGAATTTTCCAAAGGCTTTGCTTGGAATAAAATTATAAAGAATTACATTAATTTAATTTAGATTTTACTTTTTTTATAACGGTTTCTACTGTTAAATTATTTAGATTTTCAACACTAATTGCTTTAAAATTAAAATTTTCGATACTTACCTTCTTCGCAGTCGTATGGCTTCCAAAAAGTACAATTCCTGCTTTATCTAAATGTGAAGCAATATGAGCAGGTCCCGTATCATTTGCAATAATAAATTTAGCATTACTTATTAAAGATACTAAAGTTTTAATATTAATTGGCTGATTATTATCTAAAACTACTTTAGCATTTAACTCATTAGCTTCGTCAATTTCATCTGGTCCTGGAGCTAAAAGTATTGGATATTTATTTTTATAATCTTGTTTTAGTCGTAAAATTAAATCTTTGAAAAAAGGCCATTTTTTTTTAGGAAGTTTTTTTGAACAAAAAGGAAATAATAAAATGTAGTCATGATTCGCATATTGTTTTTTTAACCTGGAGATATCTGATATAGCCCAACTCAAGTCTATATTTTTTACAAATTCAGTTTGTATACCACTTTTTTTTAATTGAATTTCCATTCTATCAAGAACAGGGTCTTTATCGAAATCACTCTTTTTTTGACCTGGCTCTAAGGAAGTTTCAGTGGATGACCACTCAACATTTTTTAAAATAAATCTTTTATAAAATTTTGTTCTACTTGAATTTTGTAAATCATAAATTTTTGTAAAATTATATTTTGCTAGATTGTTTTTAAGATTTTTTAAATAAAATAAATTCCACCTAGGTAATCTTTTATCTATTATGACGCCATCTAAATAAGGGCATTCTGACATAAAAATCGCATAAGGCTGGGCTGTAAGTAAAAAAACTTTTCTATTTTTGTAAAATTTTTTTATATCTTTGATAGCTCCATTTGCTTGAATTAAATCACCTAAAGATCCATGCTTTATTATTAAAATATTTGACATTATTATTTCGAAGTATATTTAATGATTAATATAGTCAAATATTAATATGGACAAGAAAATGGACAAAATATTGGCAGAAATCTCAGCTGGCGAATTAATAGATAAAATTACCATTTTAGAAATTAAAAAAGAAAAAATAATTAATAAAGAAAAATTAGTTGAGGTGAACAAAGAGCTGAATTCATTAAATGAGACTTTAAAAAAATCGATTAATGATCAAAGTAATATAATTCACTTTAAGAATGATCTTAAAAATATAAATTTAAAGCTTTGGGATATAGAGGATGGAAAAAGATCAGCTGAAAAAAATAATAAATTTGATGAAAAATTTATCGAACTCGCCAGAAATGTCTACAAATTTAATGACGAAAGAGCGAAGATCAAATTAGCAATTAACAATGCTCTTGGGTCAAATATAAAAGAAGTAAAATCCTACGAATAGTTAGTGACCTTTTAAACTGGGTATTCTTAATCTAAGATTTTTTGATAGTTTGGGATATACGCAGGCTGTAATCACACCTTCTGATTTCTTTAATTCTTTTAATACTTCTCCATCTGGAGAAATTATTAATGAATGTCCGAAAGTTTTTCTACCGTTATAATGTGTTCCACCTTGTGCTGGAGCGAAAATATAACAAAAATTTTCTATAGCTCTAGCTTTCAATAATGAATGCCAGTGTTTCTTACCTGTAGTTTCAGTAAAAGCCGAAGGCACAGATAAAAATAATGAACCTGATTGAGATAATTTTCGATATAGATTTGGAAATCTAAGATCATAACAAATACTTAATCCGATTTTTCCCCATGGTAACTTAAATGTTTTTATTTTATTTCCCGGATAAAAACTCTTTGACTCAAAATATTTCTCTTTTTTACTTAAAATAACGTCGTACATATGAATTTTATCATAGTAGGTTCTTATTCTCCCACTTTTATCAATTAAAACAGATCTATTAACTAATTTATTTTTTGAAATTTTAATTATTAAAGATCCTATTAAAATCCATTTCTTGTATTTTTTTGCAAGTTTTTTAATACCATTAAGGTAAATATCATTTTGCATTGATGTACAAATTTTTAACAATTCTTTTTTGTTTAAAGAGAAATGAGAAGAAACTTCTGGGGTAATTATAAAATCAGTTTTTTGCTTTACTGCTTTAATTATAAGTTTCGATGTTTTATCTAAATTACTATGAATATTGTTATTTGATCTTAATTGAATACAGGAAACACGAAACATTACTTCATTATAGATGAAGCAAAATTCCATTTACAGTCAAAACTAGGAATATAAACCCCGGATAATTTAACGTTTCCAAAGCTTTTTTCTAAAACTTTACACCAGTTATCAACTTGTTTAGGTTTTTTATCCTGACTTCCGACTTGAGCAGTTATCACGCCACCTTTTTTAAGAATTCTTTTTAAACCTTTCATATTTTTTTTTGCTAAATCAATACAATATTGATCATCATTTAAATCTACAAAAATTTTATCGTATTTTGAATCTTCTATTTCTTTTATGCTTTTGAATGCATCACCCCAGAATGTTTTAATTTTATTACTTTTTTTAACTTTTGAGCAAACTTTTGGCAAGTGACGATAGCAAACATCTACTATTTCAGGATCTAGTTCAAACCAATCTATATAGTTAGAGTTATTCTCTAAACAGGCTCTAGCAACACCTCCGTCACCTCCACCAATTATCGCAACATTATTGTTTTTTTTACTCAAATCGTAACTGGATTTAAAAAAATTTGAACTATAAATTTTTTCATCTTTTTCAGCTACTTGAATTTCATGATCAATAAATAACGCGTGACCAAACTCCTCTAAATCCATAATTTCAACAAACTGGCCCACTTTAGAAGTAAATTTTTCTAAAACATCTTTAACTACATAAAATTTCTTTTGACCTGGAGTGCTATAAATATCATCATAAAGACTTATGCTACTTCTATCAAAAGAATTGGCAACTACCCTTTTATGATCGATTTCTTTTCTTAAAATTTTAAGTGCAACTTTAGGATTAACTTTACCACAAGTAAAAAAATCAAAACTTACAACACCTTTTTCTGGAAAGGTATGAAAGCTAAAATGACTTTCTGCAAGCAAAGCTACTAAAGTAAATCCTTGAGGTTCAAAATTATGTGAAGAAACCTTCAAAATTTCTACTTTAGCTGCCTTAGCAATTTTATAAATAACTTTTTCGTAGAACTCAGATGAGTAATCTTTCTTTACACCAAGAAAATCTATTGTAATATGCTCACCAACTTTAATCATTAAAAACTATCCTTTTTTATAATTTTTAAATTTTCCTAAGACAATTTTCATTTCTTTTTTTGAAAGAATCTTAGGTATTCCAATTCTTAGGGCATTTATATATTGATGGCAAATATTTTCGATCTCTTGAGCAAGTTCAAAAGTCTTCTCCAAATTTTCTCCAAAAGCAACCTGGCCGTGATTGGCAATTAAACATGCTGATCTATTTTTTAGAGCTTTAATAATATTTCTTGAAAGATTTTTTGTTCCAAAAGTTGCATATTTACTACATTTAATGTCTTCTCCTCCAGCCACTGCAACCATATAGTGAAATGCTGGAATACTTTTTTGATGAGTAGAGACAGCTGTAGCACAATTAGAATGGGCATGGACTATTGCTTTAGCCTCTTTTTTATTAACATAAATATCTTGATGAAATCTCCATTCAGAAGATGGTTTACCTTTTTTTTTATCATACACGCCTTTCAAAGATACAAAGACGATGTCTTTTGTTTTTAAAGAAGAATATTTTCTCCCTGATGGAGTAATGTAAAAACCATCCACTCCTTTTTCTTTAGCTCTTGCAGAGATATTTCCAGATCTCAAGGCAGACAAATTAGTTATATTTAATTTTTTTGAATATTTTATTACTTCTGACTTTAGCTTACTCATTAAATTCTTGAAGATATATAGTCTAAGATTTTTGGATTATAATATTGAAAACAAGTAGCATGATCCATTCTGTGACCATCTTTAACAGGCTCTTTTTCATTGGCATGTTCCTTAAAACATTTTTGACCGTTGATTGTATAGTCTTCTGAAATAATAATTCTTTCTAAACCAGGTATCTCATCAAGCCAGTCAGACAATAATCCTTCGTAACTATCTTTTGGATGTGTAAATGCAAGTAAAGGTAAATTTTTAGAATTTTTTATTTCATCAATTTGTGACTGTCTAACAACTGAAGGTCCTGGTTTTTTTTTTTTAAAACTTTCTAAAGCTGCTTTAGGGCCAACTTTTGCAGCTCTATATTTTTTTGAAATTTTACCAAAACAAGCTTGATTGAAAGAAATACCTCCGCCTGCTGCATTGGGATGTTTGGCAAAAAGCATTAGTGTCATAAGCCCGCCACAGGAATGCCCGGTGACTATTATTTGTTTTTTTGGAACACCCATACTTACTAATTGCTCTATAAGTTTGATATTTGCATCAACCCTTTTTTCTAGTTTATGTTTTCCTTTATAGGGTCCTACGTATTTTTTGTGCCATAAAGGGTATTTTTCTAACATTTGATCACCTTCTAAATGATTAGTACAAAAATTGTACACCATTATTTCTTTACCTTTTACTTTTTCCCCAATAAGTGATGCCATATTTCTAACATTACCTATCCAAGTGCATTTATTCTTTTTTTTAGAGTCATTAGAAGACTGCCCATGATTAAAAATAATAATTATTTTATTTTTAGGTTCAGTAATTTCCAATTTATCTACTTTAGTACTTATTGGTTTCTTTAAGAAGCCGCTTTTTATTATATCATCGCTTCCAGCAAATGCTAAAGTAGGAAAGATTATGAATAGAAATAATATTTTTTTCATTTAAATAATCCTTTCAATCCTTTTTCTGATGCTTCACAAATGCCTTTTTCTGTTATTAATCCTGTTACTAGTTTAGCAGGTGTCACATCGAAGGCTAGGTTTAATGAATTACTTTTTTGTGGGTAAATTCTCACTTTTTTAATTTCATTATTTTCATCTATTCCCTCAACATGTGATAGCTCCTCTGAATTCCTTTCTTCGATGGGGATTTGTTTATGATCTTTGATACTCCAGTCTATAGTTGAACTTGGCAAGGCCACGTAAAAAGGAACGTTATTATCTTTTGCGGATAAAGCTTTAAGATAAGTTCCGATTTTATTACACACATCACCATTGGATAAAGTTCTGTCTGTACCAACAATGCACATATCTACTTGTCCTCTTTGCATTAAAATTCCACCTGCATTATCGGTGATTACAGTATTTGAAATTCCCTCTTCATTTAATTCATAAGATGTTAAGTTAGCACCTTGATTTCTAGGTCTAGTTTCATCAACCCAGACATGAACTTTGATCCCTTTTTGATGTGCATGATAAATTGGTGAGGTGGCAGTTCCCCAGTCAATTGTAGCTAACCATCCTGCATTACAGTGAGTTAATATATTTACTGTATCTTTTTTTTTGTTTGAAATTTCCTCAATAATTTTAAGACCATTCAATCCGATATTTTTGCAAAATCCTTCGTCTTCTTCTTTAATTGCCTTAGCTTCTTCTAAAGCTATTTTCAAAATATCTTTTTCGTTAATACCATTTAATTTTTTCATCATTCTATCAACTGCCCACTTAAGATTAATTGCCGTAGGTCTAGAGGTAATTAATTCTTTACTAGATTTTTTTAAAAAAGATAAATCATTATTTTCAATTATTGATAAAACTA
>CACBZI010000006.1 GCA_902543665.1 uncultured Pelagibacteraceae bacterium | reverse complement strand
TTCCTTTTTATAGACAGCCAGATAATTCAGTTATTTATAAATTTTTACAATCTATGGATCAATTTTTATTTAAATTTAATATTTTTAAAAAACTTGCATGGTCTGTGCTAATTAGTGCTGAAAAAAATTAAGCAGCAGAGACTTTCCTTACCATGCTTTGATAGTCTTCAGATAAATCTGAAATTACACTACAAACTTTAAAATTATAACTATTTATTTGGGAAACAGGAGTAATTTCCGCTGCAGTTCCAGTCAAAAAACAACCAGTAAAATATTTCATATCATCGGGTTTAATTTTTCGTTCAATTACTTTAATCCCCTTTTTTTTTGCAATTTTGATTACCTCTCTTCTAGTAATTCCATCTAAAAAAGAGTCTGGAATAGGAGTATGCAACTCTCCTTCATTATTCTTAAAAAAAACATTTGCGCCAGTCGCTTCAGCGATATTTCCTTCATGATCTAACATCAAGGAGTCTGTAAAGCCTTGCGCTTCGGCTTCGTGTTTAGATAATGTACAAATCATATATAAACCTGCAGCCTTAGTGTCCCATGGTATTGTATTCGGAGCAGGTCTTCTCCAGCTTGATATGTTTAATTTAATTCCATTTAACTTTAATTTAGGATCAAAGTAAGATCCCCACTCCCAAGTTGCTATAGCAACATGTATTTTATTTTTTTGTGCGGAGATTGCCATCATTTCACTTCCTCTCCAAATAAGTGGTCTAACATATCCATTTTGCACTTTTTGAATATTAACAATCAGTTTACTTGCTTCATTTATATTTTTTTGTGAATACGGAACTTCAATACCCATTCTCTTAGCTGAATAAAATAACCTATCAGTATGTTCTTCGAGTTTAAAAATTTCTCCATCATAAACTCTTTCACCTTCAAAAACACAACTTGCATAATGTAATCCATGGTTTAAGATATGAATATTTGCATCTTTCCAGTCAACGGTTTTTCCATTAAACCAAATTTTCCCTGATCTCTTATCGTAAGGTATGCTTTCCATTTTAAGTAAATATATAGATTTTTTATATATAAAAAAGTATATTCCTATTGAGTATAAGTCAATATAACTTACCAATATGAAAGAATTACTTTATTTAAAAGACGATCAAATAAAAGAGTTTATACAATTACTTTATTATGCATATAGAGAGACATTTTTAGATCCTAGAGAAATTTTGTCAAAAAAATTTTTTGGCCCAGCGCACCTTAGGGCATTACACTTAATTGAAAGATATCCTGGAATAAATTTAGGTGAGTTAATTTTTAAATTAAAAGTTACAAAGCAAAGCCTAAATAGAGTGTTAAGAGATCTTATTAAATCAAAAATGATAAAACAAATCCAAGATGAAAATGATACAAGAAAAAAAAATTTATTTTTAGATAAAGAGGGTAAAATTTTTTTTGAAACAGTTTACAATTCTCAAAAAAAAAGGATATTTAATGCTTTAAAAAATTCGAGTTCTGATTCTGTTATAAAATTTAAGGATGTATTAAACAAAATAATTGATGGAAAAAAATAAATTACATATATTAATTGTTGATGATGATGACAGAATAAGAGATTTGCTTAAAGATTATTTATCTGAAAATAATTACATGGTTTCTACAGCTGAAAACGCAGATAGTGCAAAAGCTAAGTTAGAATTCATAAAATTCGATATCTTAATTTTAGATGTTATGATGCCTGGTCAGAATGGTTATGAATTAACTAAAGACATAAAGCAAGAAATGCAAATTCCAATTATTTTACTAACTGCTAAAGGAGAAGTAGAGAATCGTATAAAAGGATTAGAATTAGGTGCAGATGACTATATAGGGAAACCTTTCGAGCCAAAAGAATTGCTATTAAGAATAAATAATATTATTAAAAATAAAAATAAAATTAATACTAACTCAGAATTTGTAATCGGTGAAGCAAAGGTAGATTTAAGAAAAATGAAGATTAATCTAAAAGATAAAGTCTATAAAATAAATAGTTCAGAAAAAAAAATTCTTGTAGAAATGTTATCGAATCCGGGAAAAACTTACTCAAGGCAGGAAATAGGAAATATTTCTGGTATAAATCAAGAAAGATCAATTGACGTAATGATTACAAGACTTAGACAAAAATTAGAAGTAAAACCCAAAAGTCCAAAATACTTACAAACTATAAGAGGTTCAGGCTATGTTCTCTGGATTGAATAGATATATCAAATTTATTTTACCTAAAAGATTATTTTATCGAGCATTAATAATAGTAGCTGCTCCAATAATAATTTTACAATTAATTATCACAATTGTTTTTTATGATAGTATATGGATTAAAGCTAATAAAAATTCTACTAGAGCTTTAGTAGCTCAACTTAAAACTATAGAAGAGGTTTACCAAAATGACAAAAAAAATTTAGATTTTTTCACTGATAGTTACAAAAATAATTTTAATTTTGAAATTGGAATTAATCAGAATATTTTTCCTAATGATTCAGGTGAGAGAAAATTTAGTCCTATGGATAGGTCTCTTAGAAGAGAATTGAAGTCCACTTTTGGAAATAATAATTACTGGTTTAACACCTCAAAGTTTAAAAATGCTGTAGAAATAAAAATCAAGTCTGAAAATGAAGTAATAGAATTTTTAGTACCCAAAGAATTAGTTTCTGCTTCATCTGTTCGACTTTTCGTTTTATGGACAACGTTGCCTTCAATAGTTCTTATAATAATTGCTTTAATTTTTTTAAAAAATCAAACAAAACCTCTTGTTAGATTAGCCAAAGCCGCTGAAAGATTTGGAAAAGGAGATTATGTTAATGATTTCAGACCATCCGGTGCACAGGAAATAAGAAAAGCTGCATACGAATTTGATAGAATGGCAAAAAGAATAAATCGTCACCTAAACCAAAGATCAGAAATGTTATCTGGTATTAGTCATGACTTGAGGACTCCATTAACAAGATTAAAACTTCAATTGGCGATGATAGATCAAAAAGAATTATCAAAAAAAATGTCTGTTGATATTGATGAAATGGAAAAAATGCTTAATGATTATTTGCAGTTTGCTAAAACACAGTCACAAGAAAATACTTCTAGTATAAATTTAAATAACTTATTTGAAGAAATTAAAATAAATCTTGGAAGCCCTAAACTCAATATTGCATTTAATGAAACGATTTACTTGAAGGGTAGGCCTTTAGCTCTTAAGAGATCTTTCGAAAATATCATTATTAATGGTTTAACCTACGGAAAAAAAGTATTTGTTAAAGTACAAAAAGGATCAAATCGTGTTTTAGTCAATGTAGAAGATGATGGACCAGGAATACCAGAAGAACAATATAAGAATGTTTTTAAACCCTTTTTTAGATTAGATAAAAGTAGAAGTTTGAATAAATCGGGTGTTGGATTAGGGCTTGCAATAGTTGAGGACGTTATTAATTCGCATGGTGGAAGCATACAATTGGGTAAAAGCCAATATAAAGGGCTACAAGTTAAGATTTCTTTACCTTTTTAACTTTTTTAAATTTTTTTATTAATTTATCTTGTTTTTGAACAATTTTTTTTAAAACCTCAAATTCTTCTCTGGTAACTAAGTCGAGCATATTTACAATTTTTTGTTTTCTAAATTTTAAATCAGTATGAATTTCTTTTCTAATATCTTTTGATGTTAAAATGCCATTTTCAATCAAATCAGAAATAACTTTTAAAAATTTCTCAGATTTATTCATATCTTATCTTATTTGATAGAAAAGTTATTTTCAAATATGTTATAAGAAAGTATGTATACCCATAATTTAGATCCTGTAATGTTTAATTTTGGGTTTTTTGAAATTCGTTGGTACTCTTTAGCCTATATATTTGGAATTATAATAGGCTGGTGGTACGGCAAAAAAATTATTGAGAGAAAATATACATTTACTCAGGGTAAACCATATTTAAAAAATTTTGATGATTTGATAACTTATTTAATAATCTCATTAATAATTGGAGGTAGATTAGGGTATATATTATTTTATAATTTTGAATATTATTTTATAAACCCAATAGATATTTTTAAAATTTGGGAAGGTGGAATGTCTTTTCATGGGGGAATGATTGGTATTATCATTGGTACTTATTTTTTTGCCTCTAAAAAAAACCTAAAAACTTTTTTTTTACTTGATATAATTGCTTGTGTAGCCCCAATTGGGATATTTTTTGGAAGAATTGCTAATTTTATAAATGGTGAACTTTTTGGCAAAGTAACAAATGTAAAATGGGGAGTTATATTTTCAAAAATCGACATGCTGCCAAGACATCCCTCGCAACTTTATGAGGCTTTTTTAGAAGGTATTATGCTTTTAGTAATAATGAATTTAATTATTCTAAAGAAAAATTACAAAATAGGATTATGCTCAAGTAACTTTCTAATTTTTTATGGTTTTTTTAGAATTATTTCGGAAGTTTTTAGAGAACCAGATACTCAAATTGGCTATTTATTTGGCGCGATAAGCATGGGATCCTTTTTAAGTATAATAATGATCTTGATTGGTTTTTTGATCTTAAAAATTTTAAAAAAAAATGAAATCTGATAGTAAATTTTTTAAAAAAACAAATTTTTTACCTGCTGATCATTTTTTTAAAAATGTACTTTATGATAAAAAATTAGGATACTATAATTCAAAATTACCCCTCGGGGCTAAAGGAGATTTTTTAACATCTCCTAATATTTCCAATTTATTTTCTGAGATGATTGCCATTTGGATTATTTCTACCTGGGAAAATTATGGAAGGCCAGAAAAAATCAATATCGTTGAGTTAGGTCCTGGTGATGGAAGCTTAGTAAAGATACTATTAAATGTTTTTAAAAGATTTCCAAAATTTGATAATGCAAAAAAAATTTATTTGTTTGAAAAAAGTAATTTTTTAAAAAATTTACAAAAAAAAATAATTAACAATAATGAAGTTAAATGGATAAATAATTTTAAAAATATTAAAGGAGGTCCTGTTATTTTTTTTGGAAATGAATTTTTGGATGCAATACCGATAAAGCAATTCAAAAAAAATAAAAATTCTTTACTAGAAAAATATTTTGTTTTTCAAAATAATCATAAAATTAAAGAGGTTTTCAAAAAAGCTTCAAAACAAGATTTAAAAACTATTAACTCATACAAAATTTTAAGAAGATTAAAATTTATTGAATTTCCAAAGGAAGGACTTAAAGAATTAAAGAAAATTATAAAAAAGATTACAAGTTTATATGGATGTCTTTTATTAATCGATTATGGTTATTTGAAACCAAATAATCAAAATACACTTCAATCAGTATATAAGCATAAAAAAAATGAAATACTTGAAAATCTTGGTCGAGCAGATATCACTACACACGTAAACTTTTCCTTAATCAACGAATTTTTTTTAAAAAATAAATTGAAAGTAAAACAAGTTATTTCTCAAAAGGAATTTTTAGAAAATATGGGAATAAATGAAAGAGCAGAAATATTGTCTAAAAAATTTAGATTCACAAATAAAATTGATCTTTACTCTAGACTTAAAAGATTGTTAAGTCCAAATTCAATGGGACATTTGTTTAAAGTAGCTCTTGCTTACAGTTCTAAAACTAGTAACTATGCTGGGTTCAAATAATGTTCTTTTCAAAAAATTTAAAGAAATTTAAAGAAATTAAACATTGTTTTTTTTCAAGAAAAGGCGGCATATCTAAAGGATTGTATAATAGTCTAAATTGTGGAAGAGGCTCGAATGATAGAAAAAGAAATATAAAAATAAATCTTCAAATTGTTTGCAAAGAAATGAACATTAAAAATCAACATCTAATACTTATGCATCAGACACACAGTAATAAAGTACTAGAAATAAAGAAAAATAATTTAAGAAAAAAAATAAATTCAGATGCAATGATAACTAAAGTTAAAGGTCTTGGTTTGGGAGTAGTTACTGCCGATTGCGTACCTGTCTTACTATTTGATACTAAAAATAAAATAATTGGATGTATCCATGCTGGATGGAAAGGCGCCTTTTCTGGAATTATAAAAAATACAATTATTAAATTTAAAAAGATTAATTCTAATAATAAAATTTTTGCTTGTATAGGCCCTTGTATTGGTAAAAAAAGTTATGAAGTCGACTCTAAATTTTTTAATAAATTCGTATCAAAATCGAAAAAAAATAAGAAATATTTTTCAAATAAAAATAGTAAAAAAAAGTTGTTTAATTTAAGAAAATTTGTAAAAGATAAACTTTTAGATTTAAATGTAAATGTGGACCACATTTATATGGACACTTTTCAAGAGAAAAATTACTTTTTTAGCTATAGAAGATCATCGATCCATAACCATAAGGATTATGGAAGGTGTATTTCAGTAATAAGATTAATTTAGATAAAATTTGAAAACATTAAGAAATAATTGTATAAATAGATACGCTTCATGAAAATTTTATCTGGAACTAGCAACCTTAAGCTTAGCAAGGATATTTCTAAAAATCTTAAAC
Organism: uncultured Pelagibacteraceae bacterium; assembly: GCA_902543665.1. Classification (GTDB taxonomy): domain Bacteria; phylum Pseudomonadota; class Alphaproteobacteria; order Pelagibacterales; family Pelagibacteraceae; genus Pelagilacustribacter. The sequence continues at coordinate 21,515 of CACBZI010000006.1, read as the reverse complement.
TTAAACTAATTAATACTAACATAAGAAGATTCGCGGACGGTGAGATCTATATTGAAATTAATGAGAATATTAGAGGTAATAGTGTTTTTGTAGTTCAGTCTACTTCTAATCCAGCTAATGACAATATTATGGAACTTCTTTTAGTAATAGATGCTCTTAGAAGGTCTTCAGCTAAAACTATTACGGCAGTTATTCCTTACTTTGGTTATGCAAGACAAGATAGGAAAGTAGCTCCAAGAACATCAATTTCAGCCAAAGTAGTAGCAAATTTAATTTCTAACGCAGGAGCAACAAGAGTTGTTACAGTCGATTTACATGCAGGACAAATTCAAGGTTTCTTTGATATGCCAGTCGATAATTTATATACAGCTCCACTATTTGCAAAATATATAAAAAAAAAATTAGGTTCAAAAAATTTAATTTGTGTTTCACCTGATGTTGGTGGTGTCGCAAGGACTAGAGCTTTAGCTACAAGAATAAAAGCTGACTTAGCAATTATAGATAAAAGAAGACCATCTCCAGGGAAATCTGAAGTAATGAATATAATTGGAAATGTAAAAAATAAAACATGTATAATTGTAGATGACATAATTGATAGTGGAGGAACTATAGTGAATGCTATAGATGCATTAAAAAAAAGTGGAGCTAACGAGGTATATGTTTTTATAACTCATGCTGTGTTAAGCGGAGATGCAGTAAAAAAAATTAAAAATTCAAAAATAAAAAAATTAATTATTACAGATACGATAGACAATGCTCAAAAAATTAAAAATAATAATAAAATTGAGGTGTTATCTATTGCCTCACTAATGTCTGAGGCGATAAAAAGAATAGCAAATTCTAATTCTGTGTCAGATTTGTTTAATTAAAGCTTGTTTTAATTAGGATCTTAAGTTATATACCCTTTCCAATATTTTTATGAGTAACATAAAAGCTACAAAAAGAGAAAGTTTGAGTTCTGGCTCAACAAACAAATTAAGAGCAAGCGGTTTTATACCTGCAATTTTATATGGAGGAAAAGACGCTAATCAGAACATTTCAATTAACAAAAAAGAAATATCAAACATCATAAATTCAGACACTTTCTTATCAAAAGTTTTAGAGCTAGATGTAGATGGAAAAAAAGAAAAAGTTATACCAAGAGACGTGGCTTACCATGTAGTTTCGGAAGAACCTATACATATAGATTTTATGAGAATAGTATCAGGTAAAAAAATTATTTTAGAAATTCCAGTCAAATTTATTAATCATCCAGATTCGCCAGGACTTAAAAGAGGTGGAGTACTAAATATTGTTAGAAGGAAAGTTGAATTAAAATGCCCAGCTGAAAATATTCCTAACGAAATTATAGTAGATCTTGCTGGTACAGATATAGGAACGAGTATAAAAATTTCTTCTGTAAAGCTCCCTGAAAACATAATTCCTACGATCACTGATAGGGATTTCGTTGTTGCAACAGTAGCAGCACCTACAGTAATAAAAGAACCAGAAAAACCAGCCGAAGAAACAACAGCCGAAGGTGCTGAAGGTGAGACCCCTGTTGAAGGAGCTGAAGCAGCAACAAAAGATGGTGAAGTAAGTAAAAAAGATGAAAAATCTAAAGATGGAGCTGCAGAAAAGAAACCGGAAGATAAAAAGCCTACCGAAAAGAAGCCTGCTGAAAAAAAATAATTAATATGCTTTTACTTGTTGGATTAGGAAACCCAGGTTCTAACTATGCAAATACTCGACATAATATCGGGTTTAAAATCATAGATGCAATTAATATTCATTTTAAACTTTCAAAACAAAAACCTAAATTCAAAGGTCTGTTAACAACTGGAAATATCGAAGAGAAAAAAATTTATGCCATTAAGCCATTAACTTTTATGAATAATTCTGGAACTGCTATAAAAGAGTTAATAGATTATTTTAAAATTGATGCAAAAGACGTCATAGTTTTTCATGATGATATGGATATTGATTTTGGTAAAATTAAAGCAAAGTTTGGTGGGAGCAGTGCTGGTCACAATGGTATTGAATCGATAGATAAATTTATAGGAAAGGAATATTCTAGAGTTCGTATAGGTATAGGTCATCCAAAACAAAAAAAGAAAGTTAATAATCACGTTCTCGAGGACTTTAAAGAAGATGAAGAAGAAAAAATCAAAGAAATTACTGAAAATATTGTAAAACAAATACCTACGCTCATTGACAAGAAAATGGATTTATTTTCTAGCAAAGTTAATCAAAACCTAAATGGGATTTAAGTGCGGAATAGTTGGTTTGCCGAATGTAGGTAAATCAACTTTATTTAATGCCTTAACTGCCTCTAAAAATGCTGAGGCAGCAAATTTTCCTTTCTGCACAATTGATCCCAATATCGGTATTGTTGACGTAATTGATGAAAGATTAGATCAATTAGCTAAGCTTTCAAATTCAAAAAAAAAGATTTATACAAATATAACCTTTGTTGACATAGCTGGCTTAGTTAAGGGTGCATCAAAAGGTGAGGGTCTTGGCAATAAATTTCTTTCACATATTAGAGAAGTAGATGCGATAATACATTTAGTGAGGTGCTTCGACTCAGAAAAAATTACCCATGTAAATTCAAAAATAAGCCCTTCAAGTGATTTAGAAACTATTAAGACAGAAATAGTTTTGTCTGACCTTGATATTGTTCAAAAAAAACTTGAAAAGGGTAAAAAGAAACTTCTTGAGGATAAAGAAATAAAGATTTTAGAAGAAAAATTAAATCAGCTTGATAAAAATCAAGGGGTAAAGATTAATAATGAAGAAGAAAATAAATTTTTATCTAGTATAGGTCTATTAAGTATTAAACCTAAAATAATTGTATGTAATGTAGATGAAGAGAATTTGTCTAAAGGAAATCAATATACCGAGGAAGTACAAAACAAATATCCTAATGAAAAAATAATAAAAATCTGTGCTGACATAGAAGACCAGCTGTCGGGTTTAGATAAGAATGAAAAAGAGGCTTTTATGCAGGATATCGGTTTAAATAAAACTGGATTAAATCAATTGATTAAAGAAGGATATGATCTTTTAAAATTAGATACTTTTTTTACTTCAGGCCCTGAGGAAAGTAGAGCTTGGACAGTAAGAAAAAATACTATCGCTCCAAAAGCAGCTAGTGTCATTCATACCGATTTTGAGAAAAACTTTATCAGGGCTGAGGCTGTATCTTGTGAAGATTTTATAAAATACGGTAGTGCAGAAAAATGTAAAGAAAATGGAAAATTAAGAATTGAAGGAAAAGATTATATTGTAAAAGATGGAGATGTTTTATACTTCAGAGTCAATCCTTGACCATATTTTTTTCATGCTTAAATAAACAAGAATTGTTAAAAGTACTAGATAAATAATTACTTTAACACCAGTTCTATGTCTCTCTTCAAGTTCTGGCTCAGCAGCCCAAGCCAAAAAAGTTGTTACATCTTTGGCCATTTGATCAACAGTAGACTCCGTGCCATCTGCATATTCAACTAAACCATCCATTAAATTATTTGGCATTTTAATCTTATTACCGGTCATATATTTATTGTAATAAACACCGTCGTCAAGAGTTACACCTGGAGGAGGGTCTTCGTAACCAACAAGAACTGAATAAATGTAATTAGCTCCTCCTTTTCTTGCTTTGACTAAAACTGACATATCAGGCGGGTATGCTCCACCATTAGCAGCTGTTGCTGCCTGAACATTAGGGTATGGGCTCTTAAATTTATCTGAAGGTTTTCCTGGTCGAGTAAACATTTCTCCTTGAGAGTCTGGACCATCCTCTATTTCGAAACTAGCTGCAATCGCTTTTACCTCTTGTTCTGAAAATTCAGGTCCACCAGGTTCTCCTAGATTTCTATAGCTAAGATATTGCATTGAATGGCAAGAAGCACAGACTTCTTTATAAACTTGAAAACCTCTTTGTAGTGCCGCTCTATCAAAAGTTCCTGTTAAACCTTTAAAACTCCAATCCACTTTAATTGGTTCAACCATTTCAGCACTTTGAAGTGGTCTAAGTGAGATAAGTAACAAAAAAGATAAAACGAGTAGTTTTATATTAGACTTTATCATTAGCCTTCCTAGCTAAAGATGGTTCTGCTCCTCCGGTTAATACTGGCTCGGAGATGCTCATAGGAATCGGATCAGTTTTTTCCAAATAACCGACAACAGGCATAACTACTATAAAATGTAAGAAATAATAAATAGTTCCAACTCTAGCTAATACTAAGTAAATTCCTTCAGCTGGCATCGCACCAACATAACCAAGCATTAGAACGTCTATTACTAATATCCAAAAGAACTGTCTATAAATGGGTCTAAAAACAGCCGATCTAACTTTTGACGTGTCTAACCAAGGTAGTACAAATAAAATAAAAATTGCACTGAACATTAAAATCACTCCACCTAATTTATCAGGGACAGATCTTAAAATTGCGTAAAATGGTAACAAATACCATTCAGGTACTATGTGAGCAGGTGTAACTAACGGATTGGCAGGTATATAATTGTCTGAGTGTCCCAAAACATTAGGAGTAAAGAATACAAATCCAGCAAATATGATCATAAAAACTAAAAGCGCGAAAGCGTCTTTAATTGTTATATATGGATGAAATGGAACTGTATCTTTAGACGGTTTCTTTATATCAATACCTACAGGGTTATTATTTCCTGGAACATGTAAAGCCCAAATGTGTAAAACTACTAATCCTAAAATTAAAAACGGGATTAAATAATGTAGACTAAAGAATCTGTTTAGTGTTGGATTATCTACAGAATATGCTCCCCATAACCAAGTTGTTATACTATCTCCAACTAATGGGATCGCACTAAATAAATTAGTTATTACCGTAGCGCCCCAAAAACTCATTTGACCCCAAGGCAAAACATAACCCATGAAAGCTGCTGCCATCATTAATAAATAAATCATCAGACCAATTATCCAAATTACTTCTCTTGGTGATTTATATGATCCATAAAATAAAGACCTAAAAATGTGAATATAAACTGCTAGGAAAAACATAGATGCACCATTGCTATGAATATATCTTATTAGCCAACCATAATTTACATCTCTCATTATGTGTTCTACACTCGCAAAAGCTAAATCTGCATGAGCGACGTAATGCATTGCTAAAACAATTCCTGTAACTATTTGAGTGATTAAACAAAAAGTTAAAATTCCACCAAAGGTCCACCAATAATTTAGATTTTTAGGTGTTGGGTAATCTGTAAGGTGTGCTCCAAGAGTAAGTAATGGCAAACGATCGTTAAACCATTTTCCTGCTTTAGATTTCGGTGTATATTCGTGCTCACTCATAATTTTTTTAACCAATCTTAATCGTATTACTGTCTACAAATTCAAACTTTGGTATTTCCATATTTGTTGGAGCTGGTCCTTTTCTTATTCTACCTGATACATCGTAATGTGAACCATGACAAGGACAAAACCAACCATTGAAGTCTCCTTTATCTTTTAAGGGCACGCATCCAAGATGTGTACAAACTCCTAACATAACTAACCATTCATCTTTACCCTCTTTTACTCTATCTTCATCTTTTTGAGGATCAGGCAAATCGTCCAATTTCACCGCCCTGGCCTCAGCTATTTCTTCTGAAGTTCTTTTTTTTATAAATATTGGCTTACCTCTCCATAAAACAGTAATAGACTTACCAGGTTCTATACTACTAATGTCGACTTCTGTAGTTGCTAAAGCTTGTTGGGCTTTATCAGGATTCATTTGGTCAATCATTGGCCAAATAACTGCTCCAACCCCCACTGCTCCTACTGTATAACTAGCTGTAAACAAAAAATCTCTTCTGTTAACCTTTTTTTCTTCTTTGCTCATTTATGTAAGTGCTTATAATATAATTATTAAATAAAACCATATTATAAAGATTTCTAGGGTCAGAATGACACATAAATTAAGCTTAAATAATGCACATAGTACTTTACAAACCTGATATCCCTCAAAACACTGCAGCAATAATCAGACTTGGAGCCTGTCTGAGTTTGAATATTCACTTAATAGAACCATGTGGTTTTAATTTGAACGATAGCAGATTTAAAAGAGTGGTTATGGATTATGCAGGCTTAAGTAAGATTTTTCGACACAATAGCTTTGAGGCATTTAAAAAAAAATATAAGAAATCAAGAATAGTTTTAATGACAACTAAGGCAAAAAAATTATATCATAAGTTTAAATTTAAAAAAAATGACATGCTTTTATTTGGAAGAGAAAGTGCTGGGGTTCCAGAAGAGATACATAAAATACTCAAAAATAAAATAAAGATACCTATGAACAACAAAACTAGATCTTTAAATGTTGCAATGAGTGTTGCGATAGTAGCCACTGAAGCATTGAGGCAAAATAATTTACTTAAATGATAACACCTGACTTTAGAAAAAAAATGGCTGATAGCTGGTTTTCATATTTACAAACCCAGATTTGTAAAGAATTTGAATATCTTGAAAAGAATAAAATAAAATTCTCAAAAAGAGATTGGAGTAAAAATAAAAAAAATGAAGGTGGAGGAACTTCATTTCTGTTATCAAATGGGAAAATATTTGATAAAGTTGGAGTAAATAAATCTACCGTTTCAGGGATTTTTCCTAAACAATTTAGATCAAAAATATTAGGAGCTGAAAGAAAGGGTAAATATTGGGCTTCAGGAGTTTCTGTGGTTGCTCATATGAGAAACCCAAAAATGCCTGCGATACATTTCAACACTAGGTTTATAGTAACTTCTAAAGAGTGGTTTGGTGGAGGGATGGACGCAACACCAAGTTATAAAGATCTAAAAGAAAAAAAAATGATACACGATGAATTAAAAAAAGTATGTGTCCAAAATAAAAAAAATTATAAAAAATATAAAAAATGGTGTGATAAATATTTTTATTTACCACACAGAAAAGAAGCTAGAGGTATTGGTGGTATTTTTTTTGACTATGAAACTAAAGATTGGATTAAAAACTTTAAATTTGTAAGAGAACTTGGTCTTTCTTTTATAGATATTTCAAAGAAAATTATAAAGAGAAAAGAAAAATTTAAATGGACAAACAAAGACAAAGAAAAACAGTTCTTCAAAAGGGGAAGATATGTAGAGTTCAATCTTCTATATGATAGAGGCACAAGGTTTGGATTAAACTCAGGAGGAAATATTGACTCAATATTAATGTCGCTTCCTCCTGAAGCAAAGTGGAAATAGCAATGGAAAAAGAACCAATTACAGTCAGCGGTCTCAAAAATTTAAAAGAAGAATTAGAAGATCTAAAAAATATTCAGAGGCCAAAAGTTGTAGAGGCGATAGCTGAAGCAAGATCTCATGGAGATTTAAAAGAGAACGCCGAATATCATGCAGCAAAAGAGCAACAAGCATTAATCGAAAGCAGAGTAATTGCAATTAATGATATTATAGCGAGAGCGAATGTCATTGATGTCACAAAAATAGAAAATGATGGAAAAGTTATTTTTGGATCAACCGTAAAAGTTCAAGATTTAGAAACAGATAACAAAATTTCCTATAGATTAGTAGGCCAGGATGAAGCAGATATAAAAAAGAATTTAATTTTTTTTAAAAGTCCAATAGGGAAAGCTCTAATTGGGAAAGATAAAGGTGAAATGATAAGTGTAACGACACCATCTGGAGAGAGAAATTTTGAAATTCTTGATGTTGAATACATCTAATTTGAATTTACTTTAATTATTTCTTCAACCCTTTCGTTTGAAATTTTAAAATTATTATTCATCCACTCTTTCTCTAAAGTTTTTAAAACATTTCCTAACATCTGTCCCTCCTGCATTCCTTTTTGCTTAAGGGTCTCGCCATCTATTGGAAATATAGGTACTTTAATTTTTAAAATTTTATTAAGAGTTTTTGAGAAATCGTTAATTTTCACTTTTGAATTTATAGAAAAGTTAATTAAATTAAGAGCTATTAAATGATTTTTTCCATTTAAATAAACATTTTTAATTAAATTTTTTTCAAAAAATTCTTTATCATTTTTGAGTTTTAATAAATTTTTATTTAATTTTTCTAGAGTGTTCCTAATCTTATTTGAGGCATTGTATTTATGAATAAAATATTCATGATTTTCTTTTTCATCAATTAGCATCACTGCCAACAAAATATCCACATTTACTTCAGAGTATTTATATATTTTTTTAAGTCTTTCTAATCTGTTCAAATACAATAATTCAGGAAATATCATTGAAAATATTTCCTTCAAATCACTACTTTTATTAATTGCTAAAAAATTTTTTAAACTTAAAATTTTAAGTAATTCAATTAAAATTCTCTCTTTAGAAATTTTTTGAATTCCATCTAGATTTTGTTTAATTACATCACTAGTTGTTGATTCAACTACAATATCATACATAACTTTAAATCTTATAAATCTGACAATTCTTAAATAATCCTCTTCTATTCTCTTTTGCGGGTCACCAATAAACTTGATATTTTTATTTTTAAGATCAACTGTACCCATTTGTGGATCATAAAGTTTTCCATTGATATCCATATAAATTGCATTAATTGTGAAATCTCTTCTCTCAGAGTCTTGTTGCCAGTCATCAGTATATTCTACCTCTGCATGTCTTCCATCTGTTTTGATGTCTTTTCTTAAGGTTGTTAATTCAACTTTATATTTTTCAGACAAAATCGTAACAGTTCCATGTTTAATGCCTGTTTCAATAACTTTTAGATTTGTGTCTTTAAATTTTTCTTTGATCTGATCTGTTGTTAAGATTGTTGCAATATCAATATCATCTATTTTTTCATTTGAGAGATGCTTCCTTACACATCCACCTACAAATCTTGCAGCTACTTTATCTTCAGGTATATTTTCCTGTAATTTTTTGAAAATGAACTTTAAATCTTTATTTCTGTAAAATGGAAAAATAAAACTTTTGATATTTTTTAAAAGATTAAAACTAAGATTAAGCATAAATCTATGGCTGGGGCACTAGGATTCGAACCTAGGATGGCGGTATCAAAAACCGCTGCCTTACCGCTTGGCTATGCCCCACTTACAACTGACAGATATATCATAATTAAATATATTTAAATAGTTTTTGCAATTGAAAACCAAAAATTCGGGTGTTTTTTCTTTAAATTTGCGAGTGCGACTTTTGCACTATTTTCACCGTCAAACAATCCATAACAAGCTGATCCTGATCCTGTAAGTCGAGAGATATAACATCCTTTTTCTTTGCTGATTTCAATTAATAGTTTTTTAATAATTGGATATTTACTCTCAACGATTGATTGAAGATCATTTTTTGATTGAGCTATGTAAGATATAAAATTTTTTCTATTTTTTAGATTTTTTTTTGAAAAAATTTTCTTCAAATTGTATTTTGTAACCAAAGAATAAATTTTCTTAGATGAACACTTTATTTTGGGATAAATAATCAAAAAATTTAAATTGAATTTTTTATTTATGCTGGATATTTTTCCTAAATTTTTTAGAAATCCTTTATCATAAAAAAATAGTCTTAAATCAGAACCAATGTTTTTTATAAGATTTTCTCGAACTTGAATATTTAATCTATTTTTTAATAGGAATTTTGAGACTGTAAAAGCATTGCTGGTTCCACCCCCAAAACCTGCAAAAACAGGTATCTTTTTATAAATCTCAATATAATAATAATCAGAAATTAAGTTTTTTCCTCTCAAAATCTTCAAAAGTTGTGTAATAGAATTTTTTTTTCTACTTATATATTTAGAATAAGGTCCTTTAAATAAAATTTTATCGTTTTTAATATTTTTATTATTTTTTTTTATTAATATTTTATCATATAAATTAATTTTACAGAAAAGCGACTGTATATCGTGAAGTCCATTTGGTAATTTTCTGTTTATATTTAATGATAAATTTATTTTTGCGTAAGATTTTAAGACCATTTTAGAGGCCTCTAATTAATTTTTGTTTTATTTTATCCTTAAGTTGTTTATCAGTTTCATCAAGTTTCAAAACATAATCCCAATAATATCTAGCTTGAATTTTTTTTCCATTTTTCCAAAGAACGTCACCATAATGATCATTTACAATTGGATCAGCTGGCAATAATTGAACTGCATTTTGTAGATATCTTTTAGACTCTTTATATCGTTTCAGTTTGAATAAAGCCCATCCTAATGAATCTATGATATATGGATCATTACTTTTAATTTCATTAGCTTTTTTTAACATACTTAAAGATTTTTCAATTTTTACACCTTGCTCTATCCATGAGTAAGCCAGATAGTTAATTACATAAGCTTGATTTGGACTTGCGTTTAATGAGGCTAGTAGATCTATTTCTGCTTTCTCCCACTCGCCTATTCTTTCGTATGAAACTCCTCTTCCGTCAGTCGCTTCTGGATAAAGTTGATGTTGCTTATCTATTTTAGTTAAAACTTCAGAATAAAGTTTTATGGACTCTTCAAATTTTTCATTATTTTTTAAAAATTCTGCATAATCAAATATTTCATATACTGTTTTATATTTTAAATTTTTAAAAGAGTTAGCTAATAATTTAAAGGATTTTTGTTTTTCGTTCTCTAAAATTAAAATTCTTGCAATTTGTTTATCAGCATGCCATTTAAAAATATTTCCATACTTCGTAAATCTTTTATAAATTTTTTTTGCATTGGAATAATCTCCTATAGAGTAAAAATTTTGCGCAAGAAGAGTATCAAAAGTATGAAAATTTTCATTTAAGTATTTAGATAAATTAAGATAAAAATTTGACAAAGGGTATACTGATTGAGATGAAAGAGCATTTGCAGTAATATACAATAATTCAGCTGAAACATGTTTTTGTTTTTTACAATCAAAACTTAAATTTTTTTTTGAATTATCAAAATCATATCTAAGTTGATTTAAAATAAGATTTCTTGGATTTTCTACTAAAGAGGCTTCAATAATTTTTTTAGCTTTGCCTCTTTTTCCGACACTATCTAAATATTGTGCATAAAAGAAATTGTATCTAGAAAAATCAGTTTGATCATTTATTAACTTTTCAAACAAAATCTCAGTTTGATTACTTTCAAAAAAGCAATTCAAGAAAACGTTTTGTATTTTTTTTAGATTACTAAATCTATTGTCTAACTTGTTCATTATAAAATCTTTATCATTTAAATTAAAATTTTGAATATTTGACCATATAAGCATCGACTCAGTTATATAATTTGACAAAACACTATCGACTTTTCTCCTTTTCGCTTTTAAAAAATATTTATTAGCATCGCTAAGATTATTATTTTTAAGAAAATATATTCCACTTATTAAATCACTTTCAAAACTACTGAGACCTTTATTTTCGATTTTTTTTGAAAAATAAAATGCCTTCTCTAGATTTCCTGAATTTACTAAAGAATATAGATATTTAGTTGAATATGAATTATGATTTGTTTCTAAACCATCAAGTTTTTTTAAATATTGATATGAAAGCTCATACTCATTTTCACTTAAGTGCAAAACTCCAGAAAAGTAATCAGAAATACTGCCTGCCTGATAAAATTTATCAAAATTTTTCGCATTTAATGTGGAAAAAAAAACAAAAACAGTGACAAATACTACTTGTTTTGTAATGTAAAAAATCTGATTAATAGATGTCATAAATATGCTTAAAAAAGATATAATTAAATCATTTAAATTACTCAAATATTACGAGTTTATTAATTATAATCTAATTTACAATAATAGCGCAATAAATAGATATAAAAAAGATAATTTTGAATTATCAGCAAATAAAATTAAAGAATTAGAAAATTTAAAAAAATCAATTATGAACTTAAATAATTGTGAGTTGAAAAAAAATGCGAAGAATATAGTTTTTAGTGATGGTAATCCTAAATCAAAAATAATGCTTATTGGAGAAGCGCCCGGCGCGAATGAAGATTTAGAAGGCTTGCCCTTTGTTGGAAGAGCAGGAATGCTGTTAGACAAAATGTTAGGCGCTATAAATTTAGATAGAAAAAAAGTTTATATATCTAATATTGTAAATTATCGACCACCTGAAAATCGAAGGCCTACCGATGAGGAAATTAAGAAATACTTGCCCTTTATTACAAAACATATTGAAATAATTCAGCCAAAAATACTCATACTTTTAGGCAGTACGGCAATGAACGCACTTATTGGCAGTGACATAGTTATCTCAAAAATGAGAGGTAAGTGGATTGAAAAAAAATTTGGAAATTGCAAAACTTCTGTCATCATTACTTTTCATCCTGCATTTTTAATGAGACAGCCAGCCCAAAAAAAAATGGCTTGGATTGATTTAAAAATGATAAGAGATAAAAAAACTAACTTAAAAATTTAATTGAAAGAATTAATTACAGCAGGTGTTGATGAAGTCGGAAGAGGATGTCTTGCAGGCCCAGTTGTCTCTGCTGCTGTGATACTCAAAAAAGGTATAGATCTAAACCTTTTAAAAGACTCAAAGAAGATATCTTTCAACCAGCGGAAAAAAATTTCAGAACATATTAAATATAACTCTTATTATTCAATAGGTATTGCATCCGTAAATGAAATTTCAAATCTTAATATTCTACAAGCATCGCTACTTTCTATGAAAAGAGCAATTGATCAATTAATTATAAAACCAGGTTTAACTTTGATAGATGGAAACTTTATTCCAAAAGGTTTAAAAAATTGTAAAGCAATAATCAATGGCGATGAAAAAATTAAAGTAATTAGTGCCGCGTCTATAATCGCAAAAGTTTATAGAGATAACTTCATGATAAAATTATCAAAAAAATTTTCTAATTATGCTTGGGATAGAAACTTTGGTTACGGTACTAAAGCTCATTTAGATGGTTTAAGAAAGTTTGGTGTTACTGCTCATCACAGAAAAGGTTTTAAACCTGTACACAACATATTGTCGAGTTAAAATTCTCGAACACAAGAAGATACAATTTTTTGCAAAAATGATTTGACCCTAGATTCAATTTGGAGTTGAATCTATAAATGTTCAAATATCCTAACAAGATTCTTAATGGTGACTGCTTGAAGGAATTGAAAAAAATTCCTAATAAAACTTTTGATTTAGTTTTTGCTGACCCACCATATAACATGCAGATTGGTGAAAAATTAACTCGTCCAGACTCCTCAAAAGTAGATGGCGTTAACGATAAATGGGATCAATTTAATAGTTTTAATCATTATGATGATTTCTGTAAATCTTGGTTAAGCGAGTGTAAAAGAATTTTAAAAGATAATGGATCTATATGGGTAATAGGATCTTATCATAATATTTTTAGATTAGGATATCACTTACAAAATTTGGGTTTCTGGTTGTTAAATGACGTTATTTGGAGAAAAAATAATCCAATGCCTAATTTCAGAGGAACAAGATTTACTAATGCCCATGAAACTTTAATTTGGGCATCAAAAAGCAAAAAATCAAAATATACTTTCAACTATCAATCTCTTAAATGTTTAAATGATGATTTACAAATGAGATCAGACTGGAAATTACCAATATGTAATGGAAAAGAAAGATTGAAGAAAAATGGAAAAAAAATACACTCTACTCAAAAACCTGAGGCACTTCTTCATAGAATTATTTTAGCAACTACTAATAAAGGTGACACAGTACTTGATCCTTTTCTAGGAACGGGAACTACCGCTGTTGTGTCTAAAAAATTAGGGAGAAATTATTTTGGAATTGAAAAAGATAAAAAGTACTTTCTTGCAGCAAAAGAAAGAATAAACAAAACCTCTAAAATAGCTGACGATTATCTTGATACTATTGAAAACAACAAATCAAAACCTAGAATACCTTTTGGTTCACTAGTAGAATTGGGGATAATTAAACCTGGAACTTCTTTGTTTGATCCAAAGAAAAAAATTAACGCGAAAATAATGGCTGATGGAAGTTTAAAATACAAAGATATTGAAGGATCTATACACAAAATCGCTGCAAAAATAATGGGTGCAGAAAGTTATAATGGTTGGACCTATTGGCATTATGAATTAAATGGATCATCTGTATTAATTGATAACCTAAGACAAAAATTTATTTCAGAAAAACAAAACTAATGTTTGTAGACTGTTCCTAAATAAGAGCCAATAAAGCTCTTTCTTTTAATAAGAAATTTTATAAAAAAGTTCCTAATCACTTGCATAATCTTACTGGAAAAATGAAAGGCAAAAAAATTAATATTTGATCTCCTTCTCACAATCTCTGCTCTTCTTAATCTCTCTTGATAATAAGCATTTTGAATATCTTCTTTGCCTTCTTTTATTAAGTTGAATAGTTCATAAGCACTTTCTATCGATTGTCCTGCCCCTTGAGCTAGAGTTGGTAAAAAACCATTGAATGCATCACCAATATAAAAAACTTTACTATTTGTGGACGGAAGTATTTGAGGTGTAAAATATAACGGCCAAGATTTTAAATCACCTTCAAAAGCTTTATCAAAATCAGAATTTTGGGCTACGACTTTATTGACTAATTGCTTTATATTATCTGGGTTATATTTTTTATCTCTTATAATACAAACAAGATTAAGTTCTTTATTTTGATTTAATGGGTAAATCACAATATGGCAATTTTTTCCCATCATTAGACTTATTCTTTGCTCATTAATCTTTAATTCAGATTTTGTTTTTAGTATCGTTCTCACGGCTATAGCTTTTTTAAATTTTGGCTCGTTCTTCTTCTTTTCAAAAAAAGATCTAGTATTAGAAAATATACCATCAGCGCCAATAACTAAGTCTACAAGGTCATTTGTATTGTCATCAAACTTTATAAGAACTTTTCCCTTTAGCTCAGAAACTTCTTTAATCTTTTTTCCAAATCTTAAATGTTGAGTGTATACGTCATCCTTTAAAAATTCAATCAATGTAGATCTTTTTAAAGTAGTATACTTTTTTTCTTCTGTATTAAATTGTGTGAGATCTAATTCACAGATTTTTTTGTTTTGAATATTATAAAAATCGACTCCTTTTGGATGAAAAATTTTACTTTTATCTATTTTATTAAACCCAATAGTGTTTAAAATTTTTATGCTATTTGTCGAAAGTTGAATTCCAAATCCTTCGTCGAGAGATAAACTTTCTTGTTTTTCATATAACATAAATTCATAATCAGAACTTTTTTTTATAAGATTTGCAAGAGTTAAACCTGCTATACCAGCGCCTATGATTGCTATTTTTTTTTTCATTAAAATAAAGTTGATACTTGTCTTAATATTTTTTTTGTAAAACTTGGAACAAATTCTCTATTATCTTTTAAAGAATACCAATTATACTTTGGTGGAAGTTTATTTGAAAATTTATAATAAAGATTAATATTTAATTTTAAATTTGAAATTGAATTTTTATAGTTTTTTAAAAATTTCCAATTTTGATCCCTCTTAAAACTACTTCCTTCTATAATCTCAGGTAAATTAAAATTTTTCAAAAAACTGATTTGATTATTTTTTGTTAAAGCAATTTGTTTTTTTCTATTGATATGACAAAATACGTTAAAATTTTTATTTCTAATCATTTTACTTCTATTATTTTTAATTTTGTTATCAGATTTAAAATACTTACACGTTTTCTTCAAACAACAAGTAAGACAATTTGGGTCTTTTGGTTTACATATTAATGCGCCAAATTCCATTAAAGCTTCAACAAAATCAGCGTTTCGTTTCGTAAGAAAAAGTTTTTTTTTATTTTTTTCGATCAATAAATCAAATTTTATATTTTTTTCCTTAATGTTCAAATTTCTTGAAAACACTCTTTTTACATTTCCATCAACTGCAATTCTTGGCTCATTATAAACTAAGCCTAATAGTGCATTGGCAGTATAGTCCCCTACTCCAGGAAGTTTTTTAATTTCAACTATAGAATTCGGCAGTTTTGACTTGTGTTTTTTTACGAGAATCTTTGAGCATGCTAAAAGGTTTCTTGCTCTTCTATAATAACCAAGACCTTCCCACATTTTTAAGATTTCATTTTCGTTGCTTTTAGATAAAGCCTCAATAGTTTTGAATTTTTTTGTGAATTTATTAAAATATGGTATAACCGTTTTTACCTGAGTTTGTTGCAACATAAACTCGCTCAACAGTCTATAATACAGCTTTTTAGGTGACTTTTTGCCAACAC
Organism: uncultured Pelagibacteraceae bacterium; assembly: GCA_902543665.1. Classification (GTDB taxonomy): domain Bacteria; phylum Pseudomonadota; class Alphaproteobacteria; order Pelagibacterales; family Pelagibacteraceae; genus Pelagilacustribacter. The sequence goes on along the minus strand of CACBZI010000006.1, from coordinate 5,434 downwards.
GCCATGGTAAATTTCTTTTGCTATTATCGTACCAAGCTAAAATATTTTTTGATAAAGTTGAATCTAAATGCATAACAAAAATAATAATAAAACGTACTCTTACATGCAAGGCTTGAGACCTTTTTCAAGTTCAATTCCTAAGACACTAAAGAAACATCTCAGAAAAGGTGGTTATAACTATTCAAATATAGTTGATAACTGGGCAAATATGGTAGGTAAAAAAATATCTGACTCGTGCTATCCTTTGACAGTAAAGATGAACAAAGACATGAGGGATGGCACTTTAGTTTTAAATGTAGTTCATGGTAAAGAAATTGAAATAGAGTATCAAAAAAATGAAATCATAGATCAAATCAACAGTTTTTTTGGATACAATTGTATCAAAAACATATCACTTAAAATTATTCAAGAAAAGATTATTAAAAAAGATAAACATTTACCAAAGATTAAAAATTTAAAAAGAATAAATGAAAAAATCAAAAATGTTAACGACTCTCAATTAAAAATCTCGCTTAGTAACTTTTTAAAGGCTTACAATGAAAAAAATAAGTAAAATATTCTATAAGGCATTATTTTTATCTTTTTTGATATTTTCTGTGGAAGTTCAAAGTAAAATAATTAGTGAAGGAAAGAAAGATGCTAAAGTTGTTGTTAAAGTTTTTTCCTCTTTAACATGTCCTGCGTGTGCTAATTGGCATTCAAAAATTTTTTATCAGATGAAAAAAGATTTTATAGAAGAAGGTCTAGTAAAATTTGAACATCACCCGTTTCCTTTGGATTTAGCTGCACTAAATGCAGAAATAATTTTGAGGTGTCAGATTGATGACGAAAAAAGATTCGAATTTCTTGGGGAAATTTATAAAAAACAAAATGTATGGGCAGTTGGATCTGATATAATTAAAATTAATGATTCAATTAAAAAAATTGGCTCTAATTTTGGTTTAGGTGAAGATGAGATGGATAAATGTCTTAAAAGTGATAAGTTTCAAGATGAAATTTTAAATCAAAGAATTGAGGCACAAAAAAAATATAAAATTGAGGCTACCCCAACGGTGTTAATTAATGAAAAGAAATACACTGGGAAGGTTGAATACTTAAAATTTAGAAAAGAAATAGAAAAAAATTTGGTAAAGTATGGGTTATTTAAATGAAATTTAAAAATTTAGAAATGACAGGATTTAAATCTTTTTCTGAAAAGACAACTGTGCTTATTGAAAAAGGACTAACTGGAGTAGTCGGGCCTAACGGATGTGGAAAATCAAATATTGTAGAGGCACTTAGATGGTGCATGGGAGAAAATTCAGCAAAAAGTATTAGAGGCTCAGGAATGGAAGATGTAATTTTTTCAGGTACATCTAATAGACCATCAAAAAATATTTCTGAAGTTTCTTTACTTCTTGATAATAATGAAAAAAATGGTCCAGTTCAGTATAAAGAGTTTGAAGAAATATCAATTAAAAGAAAGATTGAGAAAGATAAAGGCTCAAAATACTACATTAACGATAAGGAGGTAAGAGCAAGAGACGTTCAAACTTTTTTTGCTGATCTCTCTACCGGAGCCCACTCTCCCTCTCTGATAAGTCAAGGAAGAATTGGTCAATTGGTTACAGCAAAACCTATAGAAAGAAAATCTATATTGGAAGAAGCGGCTGGCATCTCTGGTATACATGCTAGAAGACAAGAAGCAGAAACTAGATTGAATGCAGCAGAAAATAATCTCAAAAGAGCAGATGAACTAAAAAGACAACAACAAAAGCAACTCGATAATCTTAAAAAACAGGCAGAAGAAGCAACAAGGTACAAAGAAATTTCGAGTCAAATTAAAAAGATCGAAGCTGGATTGTATTTTTTAAAAATAAAAGAAATAGAAAAAGAGAAAAAACAAATTCAAGAGAAACTAAGTGAATTAGATGATGAAATAAGTGCAATCAATATCGATTATAATCATAATAATTCACTTCTTGAGGAGGAGAATAAAAAACTTTCACCGCTAAGAGATAAAAAAATGGAAAGCGCAGCTACTCTGCAAAAATTAAATTTAGATATGGCAAATTTAGTTGAAGAGGAAGCAAGAGTTAAATCGCTGCAAGTTAAACTTGAAAAATCAATCAAAACTGTTGAGTCCGATCTTGAGAGAGAAAAAAGTATATCGCTTGATGCTGACCTTAATGAAAAAAGGATTTCTAAAGAGAAAGATGATCTTCTTAATACTGAGAATAAACTACTTGAAGTCGAAAACAAATCATCAAATGAACTTCAAATGTCAAAAGCTGAATTAGATAAATTACAAAATCAATTGAATAATTTGTTAGATCAAATTGAGAAAAATATAGACGAAGATAAGAAACTATCAAAAGAGTCCTTTAGAGAATTAAAACAACTTGTTAAAAAAATTACTTTTTCGCAAGAAAAATATGCAGAAAAATATGGAAAAAATAAGTCTATAGAAAGTGATTCTATAAAAAGAAAAGAAAGAATAAAAAATATTGATATAGAATTTGAAAATTGGCGCAATTTAAAAACGAATTCTGAAAAAATGATTTCTGAATTAAATGACAGAAAGAATAAAATTAAATTTGAAATAAATGAAAATCAGAAAAATCCAGAAAGAATAGCAACTTCAAAAGGTCAAAACTTGCAAAACCTTGAAAATATTAAAAGGAGAAATGAAGAAATTGCTAGTGAATTATTGCAAGCTGAAAAAAAATATAGCGCTATCAATGAAAACTTAAGAGAAATTCAATTGAAACTTATTGAATTAAAGGAGAGTAAAGCAAGGAATGAGGCAACTATTGAAGGTATTGAAAACAGAAAAAAAGATTTATTATATTCAGTAAAAAATGAATTAAATATAGATAGTGAAACTTCATTATTACCTCAATCAGATTTAAACGAAGTTGAAAGTGAAAAATATCCAACAATTGAAGAACAGACTGGAAAAATTGAACAAACAAAAAAGCAAAGAGAATCTCTTGGTTCGGTCAATTTAAGGGCTGACGAGGAAACCAAAAAATATGAGACTGAAATTAAAAAAATGGAAGATGATAGAGCAGATCTATATTCAGCTATTGTTAAATTAAAAACAAGTATCGATGAATTAAACCAAAAAGGTAGAGAACGGTTACTTGAAGCTTATACAAAAGTAAATAGAAAGTTTAATGAAGTTTACACAAAACTTTTCAATGGTGGAACTGCAAAAATTGAATTAGTAGATTCTGATGATCCTTTGGAAGCAGGTTTAGAAATGTTTGTTTCTCCACCTGGTAAAAGGCTTCAATCAATAACATTACTTTCTGGTGGCGAACAGGCTCTAACTGCTTTATCATTAATTTTTGCAGTTTTTTTAGTTAACCCATCTCCAATTTGTGTCTTAGATGAGGTAGATGCTCCCTTGGATGATGCAAATGTAACAAGGTTTTGTGGATTGCTTGATGATCTGACTAAAATTACGAATACTAAATTTATAATAATTACCCATCACGCTTTGACAATGTCTAGAATGGATAGACTTTATGGAGTAACAATGGCAGAACAAGGAGTAAGCCAGCTTGTTTCTGTAGATTTACAGAGAGCTGAGGAATTAGTAGCTTAATATTATAATGACAATTCCAGATGATTTTAAGACTCGCTTAAAAATTGCAAAATCAAAGATCAAAAAAGATATAGATAGTGATAAAGAGAAACGAGGCTCCTTTATGGGAAATGCCTTTAAATTAGGCACTGAATTAGTTGCGGCAGTCGCAGTTGGGACAATAATTGGGTTTATTTTAGATAATTGGTTTGGTACTAAACCCTGGTTAATAATAATTTTCTTTTTTTTAGGAGCAGCAGCAGGCATGTTAAACGTGATCAGGGCAGCTAACAAAATGCAGAAAGATTAGGAAGTTTATATGGCAAACAATCCGATGCAACAATTTACGGTCAACAAAATCGGCCCTGAAATCAAAATTGCTGGTATTGATTTATCTTTTACAAATGCAAGTTTATTTATGTTGATAAGTGCGTCCCTTATCCTCTTACTTTTATTTTTTGGTTCAAAAGAAAAAAAAATTATACCAAATAAAATACAGCTAATTGCTGAGTTGTTTTACACCTTTGTGGCAAAGATGATAAGTGATACTGCGGGATCTAAAGCAAAACCATACTTTCCTTTTATATTCAGTCTTTTTATGTTTGTATTATTCTGCAATATGGTGGGCATGCTTCCATACTCATTTACGGTCACAAGTCACATAATTGTTACTCTTATCATGGCTTTATTTATTTTTATAGCAGTCACAATTATTGGTTTTTTAAAACATGGGTTTAAATACTTAAGTATTTTTGTTCCAAGTGGAGTTCCGGCTATATTATTACCTCTAATCACCGTAATTGAAATTATTTCTTACTTGAGTAGACCTGTGAGTTTATCGGTTCGTTTATTCGCAAATATGATGGCAGGTCATACAATGCTTAAAGTTTTTGGAGGATTCGTTGTGAGTTTAGGAATATTAGGTGGTTGGTTACCGCTTAGTTTTTCAGTAGCATTAACAGGCTTAGAAATTTTAGTTGCCTTTCTACAAGCATATGTTTTTGCAATATTAACCTGTATCTACTTAAATGATGCATTAAATTTACACCATTAAATAAAAGGAGGAAAAATGGAGTTAGAAGCGGCGAAAATGATTGGGGCAGGTCTTGCTGCAATCGCATTAGCTGGAGCTGGTGTTGGTATCGGAATAATATTCGGTAACTACCTATCTGGAGCTATGAGAAATCCATCTGCAGCTCAAAAACAATTCCCTAATCTGTTGTTGGGATTTGCTTTAGCAGAAGCTACTGGATTGTTTGGACTTGTAGTGGCTTTGATTATTTTATTTGCATTTTAGTAAATTAAATATGAAAAGTTTTCTAAGTTTATTAATAGCATTAGTAGCTATAAATACTGATTTGTTTGCAGCTGAGGCTGGAATGCCTCAGCTGGATCCAACTTATTGGGCGTCTCAAGCATTTTGGTTGATATTAGTTTTTGTAATTCTTTATATTGCAGTATCAAAATTTTACTTACCAAAAATTAAAGATAATTTAGATAATAGAGAAAATAAAATTAAAGAGGATATAGAAAACGCAAATAAATTCAAAGAGCAGTCTGAAGCGAAAGCAAAAGAATATGATTTAATCTTAGAGAATGCTAAAAAAGAAGTTTTAAAGATACATTTTGAATCCAAAAGTATTTTAGATAAAAATATTCAATCAAAAAAGGAGTCAATGGAAAAGGAAATAGATAAAGAAATTATAAAAGCGCAAAAAGAAATTTTAGAACTTAAAAAAAATTCTATATCCTCTATTCAGAGTATTTCAGAAAGCATCGTATCTAATATAATTGAAAATATCTCAGGTGATAAACTTAATGAAAGCAGCATCAAAGCAACAGTTGATGACATTTCTAAAAAAA
>CACBZI010000005.1 GCA_902543665.1 uncultured Pelagibacteraceae bacterium | reverse complement strand
TTTTCCAATACCTTTTCATCTTCAAGTCCAAATTCGATAAAACCATCATTTAATTTTCTTATTTCATGATATCCTTCTGCAGAGGAGTCTATTACCTGAATATCTTTAAAATTATACTCTTCTAATACACCTGCTAAGCATGCTATACCTAGTGGTGGTTGAACTCTTCTAGCTTGTGACTCCGATCCAACAACATTTGGGGTAATTAAAGTAATTCTAGTTTTTTTTTTTCTTTTACTTACATCTTTTAGGTAGTGTTCCCTAATGCTTGCAGCATCTGTTTTACCACCCATAAAATCGTCTAAAGTTAAGTTTTTAACCTCAGTCATATGTTAAGAATAATATTTTAATTAATGTATCTAGTCCAATGATTATTGAACAAATTTTCTTAGTAAGAGTATTATTTGAAAAATTTTTTCAGTGCATAAATCAAGCCAATTGAGCTATTAGTACTGGTCAGCTACACGCGTTACCGCGCTTCCACATCCAGCCTATCAACGTAGTGGTCTACTACGGCTCTATAGGAAGAACTAGTTTTAAGGTGGGTTTCCCACTTAGATGCTTTCAGCGGTTATCCCGTCCATACTTAGCTACCCGGCACTGCAGCTGGCGCTACAACCGGTCCACCAGTGGTATGTTCATCCCGGTCCTCTCGTACTAGGGACAAATCCTTTCAATTCTTCTACACCCATGGCAGATAGGGACCGAACTGTCTCACGACGTTCTGAACCCAGCTCACGTACCACTTTAATTGGCGAACAGCCAAACCCTTGGGACCTGCTCCAGCCCCAGGATGTGATGAGCCGACATCGAGGTGCCAAACACCCTCGTCGATATGGACTCTTGGAGGGTATCAGCCTGTTATCCCCGGCGTACCTTTTATCCGTTGAGCGATGGCCCTTCCACTCAGAACCACCGGATCACTATGACCGTCTTTCGACTCTGCTCGACTTGTCAGTCTCGCAGTCAGGCAGGCTTATGCCATTGCACTCTACGAACGATTTCTGACCGTTCTGAGCCTACCTTCGCACGCCTCCGTTACTTTTTGGGAGGCGACCGCCCCAGTCAAACTACCCACCATACAATGTCTTGCTGCCGGATTACGGCAAGCAGTTAGATGTCAAGAATAATAAGAGAGGTATTTCACTGGTGACTCCGCTTAAGCTGACGCCTAAACATCAAAGTCTCCCTCCTATGCTAAACATATCATTCCTAACACCAATATAAAGTTGTAGTAAAGGTGCACGGGGTCTTTCCGTCTAACCACGGGAACTCCGCATCTTCACGGAGAATTCAATTTCACTGAGTTGATGTTGGAGACAGCGGAGATATCGTTACGCCATTCATGCAGGTCGGAACTTACCCGACAAGGAATTTCGCTACCTTAGGACCGTTATAGTTACGGCCGCCGTTCACTGGGGCTTCAGAAATTAGCTTGCACTAATCGCATTAACCTTCCAGCACCGGGCAGGCGTCAGACCCTATACATCCACTTACGTGTTAGCAGAGCCCTGTGTTTTTGATAAACAGTCGCATCTCCCTGGCTTGTGCCACCCACTTAAAGTTGCCTGAAAATGGGTCCTCCTTCTTCCGAAGTTACGGAGGCATTTTGCCGAGTTCCTTCAACATCATTCTCTCAAGCGCCTAATTATACTCTAATAATCCACCTGTGTCGGTTTCGGGTACGGTCTAATGATGGAGCTATTTCCTGGGACTTTTTCGCGGCTAACTCAATCCATTAAGAGTTAACAACTTACAAAATCCGTCACTACCATCTGGTCAAGGAATATTAACCTTGTTTCCATCGACTACGGCTCTCGCCCTCGTCTTAGGGACCGACTAACCCTGCGCGGATTAACCTTGCGCAGGAACCCTTGGATTTTCGGCGACAGAGTTTTTCACTCTGTTAATCGTTACTTATGTCAGCATTCGCACTTCTGATACCTCCAGAATCCCTCGCGGGTATTCCTTTGCAGGCTTACAGAACGTTCCGCTACCAGATATAATTTCCGAAGAAATTATAAATCCACAGATTCGGTACATGATTTGAGCCCCGTTACATCTTTGGCGCAGAAACTCTATTAGACCGGTGAGCTGTTACGCTATCTTTAAAGGATGGCTGCTTCTAAGCCAACCTCCCGGCTGTTTAGGAATCTCCACATCCTTTCACACTTAATCATGATTTAGGGACCTTATCTGGTGATCTGGGCTTTTTCCCTCTCGACCATGGACCTTAGCACCCACAGTCTGTCTGCTGAGGTAAAATGTTTGGCATTCGGAGTTTTATGAGGGTTGGTAAAGATTTCTCTCCCCTAGCCCCTTTAGTGCTCTACCTCCAAACATCAATTTACTCAACGCACTACCTAAATAGTTTTCGCGGAAAACCAGCTATCTACGAATTTGGTTGGCCTTTCACCCCTTACCACAAGTCATCCAAAGACTTTTCAACGTCAACTGGTTCGGTCCTCCGGCAAGTGTTACCCTGCTTTCAACCTGCTCATGGTAAGCTCATTCGTTTTCGGGTCTAATTCATACAACTTGCGCCCATTTAAGACTCGCTTTCGCTACGCCTACACCTTACGGCTTAAGCTTGCTGGACAAATTAAGTCACTGACCCATTATACAAAAGGTACGCCGTCACTCTAAAAAGAGCTTCGACTGTTTGTAGGCATACGGTTTCAGGTTCTATTTCACTCCCCTAATAGGGGTTCTTTTCACCTTTCCCTCACGGTACTAGTTCACTATCGGTCACTGAAGAGTATTTAGGCTTAGAGGGTGGTCCCCCTATATTCAAACAAGATTTCACGTGTCCCGCTCTACTCAAGAACAAAGTTGAACGTTACTCCTACGGGACTATCACCCTCTGTGGTTAGTTTTTCCAAACTATTTAGATTATCTCAACTTTGTTGCTGGCCTAATCCGCTTTCGCTCGCCACTACTAACGGAATCTCAATTGATTTCTTTTCCTCCGGTTACTTAGATGTTTCAGTTCTCCGGGTTAGCTCTCTAAACCTATGAATTCAGTTTAAAGTTCCACATAAAGTGGAGGGTTGTCCCATTCGGAAATTTTCGGATCAAAGCCTGCATACAGCTCCCCGAAACTTATCGCAGTATACCACGTCCTTCATCGCCTTTCAGTGCCTAGGCATCCGCCATACGCCCTTAAACGCTTGATTTATGCACAGAAAATAATTTTTCTGTATAAATTAAATTTTTAAAAAATATTCATCTATTCGAATATTTATAGATTGTTCATCTATTCGAACAATCGGATATAGATATTGATAATAATTATTTACAATTTAAAAAAACTAAAAGTTCTCATGGTGGAGGATAGCGGGATCGAACCGCTGACCTCCTGAATGCAAATCAGGCGCTCTCCCAGCTGAGCTAATCCCCCTTGAAATTTGGTGGGCCGAGGACGACTCGAACGTCCGACCTCACCCTTATCAGGGGTGCGCTCTAACCACCTGAGCTACCGGCCCCTAAGCATTTATGAGACACTTTAATTTTTAAGAAGAGAAATGAGGACGGCCACATTAACTTAATTTTTTAAGACCAAAAGAAATTTTTGGTCTTCCTTAGAAAGGAGGTAATCCAGCCGCAGGTTCCCCTACGGCTACCTTGTTACGACTTCACCCCAGTTGCTGATCGTACCGTAGTCAAAGGTATAAGCTTTGCCTTAAGGTGTAACCAACTTCCATGGTGTGACGGGCGGTGTGTACAAGACCCGGGAACGTATTCACCGCGGCGCGCTGATCCGCGATTACTAGCAATTCCAGCTTCATGCACTCGAGTTACAGAGTACAATCCGAACTGAGACACATTTTAGGGATTAGCTAAGAGTCACCTCTTCGCATCCCATTGTAAGTGCCATTGTAGCACGTGTGTAGCCCAACACATAAGGGCCATGAGGACTTGACGTCATCCCCACCTTCCTCCAGCTTATCACTGGCAGTTCTTTTAAAGTGCCCAACTAAATGGTGGCAACTAAAAGTAGGGGTTGCGCTCGTTGCGGGACTTAACCCAACATCTCACGACACGAGCTGACGACAGCCATGCAGCACCTGTGTTTCGTCCAGCCGAACTGAAGAAACTAATCTCTTAGTCTCGCGACGAACATGTCAAGCGTTGGTAAGGTTCTGCGCGTATCTTCGAATTAAACCACATGCTCCACTGCTTGTGCGGGTCCCCGTCAATTCATTTGAGTTTTAACCTTGCGGTCGTACTCCCCAGGCGGTGTGCTTAATGCTTTCGCTGCGACACTGAAAAATATATTTCCAACGTCTAGCACACATCGTTTACGGCATGGACTACGAGGGTATCTAATCCTCTTCGCTACCCATGCTTTCGCTCCTCAGTGTCAGTAGTGACCCAGTAAGTTGCCTTCGCATTTGGTGTTCTTTCTAATATCTACGAATTTCACCTCTACACTAGAAATTCCACTTACCTCTATCACACTCTAGCTAAAAAGTTTTGATGGCAGTTCCAAGGTTGAGCCTTGGGATTTCACCATCAACTTTTTTAACCACCTACGAGCTCTTTAAGCCCAGTAATTCCGAACTACGCTAGGTCCCTTCGTATTACCGCGGCTGCTGGCACGAAGTTAGCCGGACCTTCTTATTCGGGTACAGTCATTTTCTTCCCCGACGAAAGAGTTTTACAACCCAAGGGCCTTCTTCACTCACGCGGCATCGCTGCATCAGGGTTTCCCCCATTGTGCAAGATTCCCCACTGCTGCCTCCCGTAGGAGTCTGGGCCGTGTCTCAGTCCCAATGTGGCTGGTCTTCCTCTAAGAACAGCTATTGATCGTTGCCTTGGTAAGCTTTTACCTTACCAACTAGCTAATCAAGTGCGGGCTCATCTTTCGGCGTTAAAACTTTCCCTGTAAAGGCTTATTCGGTATTAGCACAAGTTTCCCCGTGTTATTCCAAACCAAAAGGCAGATTCCCACATTATACTCACCCGTTTGCCACTCAGTATTGCTACTGCGTTCGACTTGCATGTGTTAGGCGTGCCGCCAGCGTACGTTCTGAGCCATGATCAAACTCTCAAGTTTAATAACGGCGCACACTAGCTTTAATAACTTTAAGGTAAATTAAAGTTATCTTTCGTTAAAGCGTGTACGACAATTTCTTTATTAACCTAGCCGTCCACACTTCTCTTCTTAAAATTTACAATTTAAAAAAGCTAAGATTTTGTTCTAAAATCTGCACACCTCTAGCAATGATTAATTTTAACATTTTAGAGATGAGGGCTCGTTTTATTACAAATTTGTTATAAGTCAAGGCGTATATTAGCGAAAATAGCTTATAAAATAGGACTTTTTAACCAGTTTGCATTGCAAACACGACTTAATTTTTGTAGAAAAACAACCATGGCGATAAACCAAACTTTTTTAAATTTTTTTAAAAAAAGTAAGCTTAACTTTAGTGCCAAAATCGACACATTAAAGGTTATAAATCTTGGACCTGTTGTGCTTGTGAGTTTAACAATTTTTTTTTCTATTATTTTCTTTTTTATTTCAAATTTTATAACTCAAAAAAATATCCAAAATCATGAAAATTTTAAAAAAGTTACTAATTCTAAAGAATTTGCAAATTTTACTAGTTTTATCACATCAAAGATTAATAGCCCCTATGAAGAGATAGAGTATCTAATAAAAAAAAATGATTCTATCGAAAAGATTTTAAAAAAATTTGAAATCAATACAGAAGAAATAAATAAAATTACAAATGAGCTTAAAAGAAAAAAACTTTCAAGTATTTACAGTGGCAGGAAACTTTCATTAATATTAAAAAAAGAGGATAACAATTTCAATACTGTAGTTAATTTATTATATCCTATCAACAATACTAGCACTATCGAAGTAAGAAAAGTACAAAAAAAATTTATTGTAAGGGAAAATATTCTTCAACTTTATAAAAAAGAAGTCGTTGTAAAAAATAATATTAAAAATAATTTATATAGTTCTGCCGTAGAGGTTGGCATAGAGCCCAACATCATTGTAGAATTTGCTAGAATTTTTGGTTTTGAAGTAGATTTTCAAAGAGATATTAGAAAAGGTGATTGGTTCGAAATATATTATGAAAAGTTTGAGGATGATAATAAAAAAATTAGAGATACTGGAAAAATTATTTATGCCTCAATGTTCGTAAACGGTGATGAAATAAATCTTTATAATTTTAATTACAAAAATTATGAAGAGTATTATGATATAAAAGGCAAAAGTATTACAAAATCTTTAATGAAAACTCCAATCAATGGAGCAAGATTGTCATCATCATTTGGAATGAGAAAACATCCTATATTAGGTTACAACAAAATGCATAGAGGAACAGATTTTGCTGCTCCAAGTGGAACACCTATCATGGCGTCTGGTTCTGGCACTGTAACTAGAGCAAGATGGTGTGGTGGTGGAGGCAATTGTGTAAAAATAAAACATAACTCTACTTATCAAACTATTTATGCTCACATGAAATCTTTTGCGAAGGGAATAAAAGAAGGCAAAAAAGTAAAGCAAGGTCAAATAATAGGATACGTAGGTTCAACTGGAATGTCTACTGGTCCACATCTTCATTACGAGGTAATAGTGAATGGAAAAAAAGTTAATTCTCAAAAGTTAAAACTTCCATCAGGTAAAATTCTTAGAGGTGAAGCTAGAGAGAAATTTGAACTTGAGAGAATAAAAATTGATCTCAAACTTTCTGAACTTAGATAGAAACTATTAATTAGAAGCAGAAGACAGTTTATCATCTGAGATATCTTCATTTGAAGAACTTTTCTCAATTATTTTTGATTTATCTGTGAAACTTTCTCTTTTTTCATTTAATTCATTATATCTTCTAAGATAATGATCTGCATGTTGTAGATAGTTTTGGGCAAGAACCGGGTCTCCATTACTTTGAGCATCTTTAGCAAGTTGCTGAAATTTTTGCATCGTTTTTTCAACATTATGAATATTGTTCATTGAACCATTTCTATTAAAACTTATATTCCCATTGCTGCTAAAATTTATGGAGCTATTATTTGAATTGATAGTTCCATTTCTTCTTCTGAAATTATTTTTTTGTGGTCTTGATCTAAAATTTCTTCTTCTGTTGTTGTTATTCATAATTAATTACCTATTAGCTTTGATATTAAACATCTTATGTTATCTTTATAATCTTTAATAATATGCTCTATTTTAAAACTATTTTTAAATAAAATTGTTGAAACTTTTTTATATTGCTCATTTCCAATCTCAAGAGCGAGCTTGCCATTAATCTTTAAGATATATTTCGATTTGTAGATAACTTTTTTAATTACGTCAAGTCCATCATTTCCACCATTTAGTGCGATTAAAGGTTCATATCTCTTTATATCATCATGCAAATTTTTAATTGTATTTTTTTCTATATAAGGCGGATTGGATACGATTAAGTCAAATTTATGTAAAAAATACTTACTTAAATCCACATTAATAAATTTAATATTTTTTAATCCATGTTTTTTTGCATTTTTCTTTGCAACTATCAAAGCTTTTTTTGAGATATCTATTCCTATGCCTGATGAATTTTGAAGTTCATCAAGTAAACTAATTAATATGCATCCGGTGCCAGTGCCAATATCTAGTATGGAAATTTTTTTTCTTTTATAAATATCAATTAATTTTTCTACCATAAGTTCAGTTTCAGGCCTAGGGATTAGGGTGCTTTTATTAACCTCAAAGATTTTACTCCAAAATTCCTTTTCTTTAATTATGTAAGCAACAGGTTCTTTGTTGGCTCTCCTAGCAATCATATTATCAAATTCAGACACTTTCTCAGTCTTTATTGTATTATTTTGATCAATGATTATCTCTTCTCTTTTTTTACTTAAAACTTTTGAAAGAAAGATTTCGGAGTCCAATCTGTGTGATAAAATACCGTTATGTTTCAACTTTTTAGATCCTGCATTAAGTAAATCTATTACTTTCATTATTTAAGATTTTCTAGTTTAATATTCTGTTCTTTTAATCTAAGTTCTTGGTTCATTTCCTCGTGTATTTCTCCGCTTAAAAATTCATCTAATTTATGAAGTGTTAAATTTATTCTATGATCTGTAACACGACCTTGAGGAAAATTATATGTTCTTATTCTTTCTGATCTATCACCGGTTCCTATTTGACTTCTTCTATTACTTGATCTTTCTTGATCTTTTTTTCTTTTTTCAGCTTCATAAACTCTTGATCGTAATATCTTTAATGCTTTAGCTTTATTTTTATGTTGAGATTTTTCGTCTTGTTGACTAACAACAACTCCACTAGGAATATGTGTAATTCGTACTGCGCTATCAGTTGTATTAACTGATTGTCCACCTGGGCCACCTGCTCTGAAAACGTCAACTCTTAAATCCGATTCTTTAATTTCTATATCTACCTCTTCAACTTCAGGGAGAACAGCAACTGTAGAAGCTGAGGTATGAACTCTTCCTTGTGTTTCAGTTTCAGGGATTCTTTGAACTCTGTGAACTCCAGACTCATACTTTAAATAAGAATATATATCATTACCACTCACTGAAAAAATTACTTCTTTAAATCCTCCTGCCTCACTTTTAGAAATACTTATTAATTCAAGACTCCATTTTTTTTTTGAGCAAACTTTTTCATACATTTTAAACAAATCTGCGCAAAAAAGAGAGGCTTCTAAACCCCCAGTACCAGCTCTAATTTCTACTATAGCATTTTTATCATCGTCTTCATCTTTAGGTAGTAAAAAAATCTTTAATTGGTTTTCGTATTTTTCTTTTTTTTTATTCATTTCACCGAGATCTTTTTTTGCCATATCAATCATTTCTGAATCAGTATTTTTATCTTCTAAAATTTGCTCTAGACCTTTTTTTTCAACTTCAAAATTTAAATATTCTTTTGCGATATCAATCACACTGCCTAGATTTGAGTATTCTTTTGATTTTTTCGCAAACAATTTTGTATCTAAATTTTCTGATGATAGTTCTTTTTCTAAATCACTGTGCCTTTTAACAATATCTTGTACTTTTTCTATAGGTATCATCAATTATTTAGTATCGTTTAATTTAGCTTCCACTAATTCAACTACCTTATCAATGATATTAGAATTTGCGACTTTAGTGTGGGGTATGCCTGATAAATATAATAAATTGCTATCATTGCCTCCCCCGGTTAAGCCGATTTCTGTTTGTGATGCCTCGCCTGGACCATTAACTACACAGCCAATTATAGACAAATTAATTGGCTTCTTAATATGAGATAATTTTTCCTCTAATTTTTTAACTGTCTCTATTACTGGAAAAGATTGCCGGGCGCATGAGGGACAAGAAATTATGTTTACACCTCTTGATCTTATTCCTAATGATTTAAGTATTTCATATCCAGCTTTAACCTCGTCAACAGGATCGGAAGATAGGGATACTCTGATTGTGTCTCCTATTCCTTCCATGAGCAACTGTCCAATACCAATAGAGGACTTAATGCTTCCAGTGAGCAATCCACCAGCCTCTGTGACGCCTAAATGCAGAGGATAATTACACAAGTCAGATAATTTTCTGTAAGCTTTAACTGTTAAAAAAATATCAGAGGATTTAACACTAATTTTAAAATTAAAAAAATTATTATCTTCCAACAACTTTATATTATACTGAGCACTTTCGACTAATGCATCTGGACAAGGTTCTTTATATTTTTCTAAAATAGATTTATCTAATGATCCTGCATTTACACCTATTCTAATTGAACAATTATAATCTTTAGCAGCTTTTACAACTTCTAAAATTCTATCTTTCGATCCAATATTTCCTGGATTAATTCTTAAGCAGCTAGCTCCCATTTTTGCAGCCTCGATAGCTCTCTTATAATGAAAATGAATATCTGCAACTATTGGAACATTTACTTCTTTAGATATTTTATTTAATGCTTTTGTTGAGTTCTCATCCGGGCATGATACTCTTACAATGTCTGCTCCTGCATCTTCAAGTAAATTAATTTGTTTAATTGTGCTCTTAATATCAGTGGTCAATGTGTTAGTCATTGATTGAACACTAATAGTAGAGTTTCCGCCGACTGAAATATCACCGACTTTAATTTGTCTTGTTTTTTTTCTTTCTATTATTCTGTGAGGGCGTATTTGCATCTTAATCCAAATCAAAGATTGTATGCAATTTTCTTACAGCATTCAAAGTATTTTCTTCGTCTATTATAACTGAAATCTTTATTTCTGAAGTAGATATTGCCAAAATATTTATTTTTTCATCCGCCAAAGCTTTAAACATTTTATAAGTCACACCAGGTGTTGAGACCATACCCGCACCGACAATTGAAACTTTTGAAACTTTTGCATTATGAGTAATTTCTTTATAATTGATGGATCTATTTTTTCTTAATATTTCTTTAGTTTTTGAAAGATCTTCTCTTTTAATAGTAAAAGTTATATCTGTCGTTTTTTGATCAGAAGAAATATTTTGAATCACCATATCAACGTTTATTTGAGCATCATTAAGTGGCGCAAATATATTTGCAGCGACACCTGGTTTGTCTTCTACTTGAGTCAATGTAATTTTTGCATCATCTTTTGAGTAAGCGACTCCAGTAACACTTTTGGAATAATCAATATTTTCTTGATCAAAGATTTTAGTTCCTTTCCTGTCCGTAAAAGTTGATTTTACTTCAAGTGGAATATCGTACATCATTGCCGTTTGTACTGCAGAGGGTTGCATTACTTTTGCTCCTACCGATGAAAGTTCAAGCATCTCTTCATAGGATATTTTTTCTATTTTTTTTGCTACTGGAATTTTTTTTGGATCAGATGAAAATACTCCATCAACATCTGTATATATTTCACATTTTTCTGCATCAAATAATTTTGCAAAAGCTACTGCAGTAGCATCAGAGCCACCACGTCCTATCGTAGTTATATCACAATTTTTTGTGATACCTTGAAAACCTGGTATAATAGCTATTCCTTCTTGTAAAAACTTATTTATTTTTTCAACATTAACATTAATTATTCTAGCATTAGAGTGCTCACCTTCTGTTAATATTGGAATTTGCCAATTCATCCAAGACTTTGCTTTCAAATTTAAATTTATTAAAGCTCCAGCTAGTAAAGCGCAACTCACTTGCTCACCAGATGATATAAGAACATCATACTCTCTTTTACTAAAATTTTTAGAAATATTTTTTGAAAGGTCTATAAGTTCATTCGTTTTTCCAGCCATAGCTGAAACTACTACTATAATTTGATTGCCAGCATCATGCTCTTTTTTAATAATTTTAGCAACATGTTGAATTCTTTCAATAGATCCAACAGATGTTCCGCCAAATTTTAAAACTTTTTTTACCATTTTTAGAATTTAATATAATTTTTATAGATTTTGTTGTATTTTAATTATTAAAATACTGTCATGACTACTATAAATAAAGAGGAAATTCAAAAGTTTTCAAACTTAGCTGAGGAATGGTGGGATGTTAATGGAAAATTTAAACCATTGCATATGTTTAATCCTATAAGAATTGAATATATTTTAGAAAAAATTAAGCAACACTACAAAATTAATGATAATGCTGTTTTAAAAAATTTGAACATTCTTGATATTGGATGTGGAGGTGGTTTAATTAGTGAACCGTTAGCTCGTCTTGGAGGTACATTGACTGGTATTGATGCTTCAAAAAAAAATATTGAAGTTGCTAAAGTTCATTCAAAAAAAAGTGGTCTAAATATTCGCTATTTAAATAAATCACCGGAGTCTTTTGATGAGAAAGAAAAATTTGACGTGATACTTAATTTGGAAGTAGTTGAGCATGTTGAAGATGTAGAATTATACTTAAATTCTTGTAGAAAATTACTTAAAAAAGATGGAATCATGTTCACAGCAACTCTAAATAGAACATTTACTTCCTATTTAAAGGCTATAATTGGAGCAGAGTATATTCTAAGATGGTTACCAATCGGAACACACGACTGGAATAAATTTATAAAACCTGAAGAGTTGGAAACTTACTTATCTAAAATTAAATTCAAAACTATTAATATTTCAGGGCTAGAATTTAATCCGATTAATAGAAAATGGAATAGATCAAAAAACTTATCAGTAAATTATATAATTTGTAGTAAAAAAACTTAATTGTCCTTATTGATCCATGGAACACTTAAAAGATCTATACCTTCCTCAGCTAATTCTTGTCTTTGCTCAGCAGTGGTAGTTCCATAGATAGTTTTTTTACTTTTTTTATCGTAATACATTTCTCTTACTTTTTTACTAAAATCTTTTCCTACATTTTCAAAATTTTTTTCTATATATTTTCTTAATTGGATAAGCTTCTCTTTTTCAATTTTTATATTTTTTTCTATTAAATTTGTATTATTTTTTCTTTCAGTTATTAAGGACAAATTTGGAGCCATAATTGTTTTGCTAATTTTTTTTGATGAACAAAAAATACACTCAAGAAATTTTTTTTTGTTTAATTTGTCAAATTCATTTGAGTCAGCAAACCAGCTTTCAAATTCATGATTATTTTCACATTTTAAAATATATTTTATCATTTTCTAATTTCTATAATCGGCATTTATATCTATATAATCGTGGGTAAAATCACAAGTAAAGCATTTAAATGCATCGTTACCGAGTTTTAAGTTTACTTCTATATCTACAGAGTCCCACTGCATATATTCTTTTAATTTTTTTTCATCGTAGCTATCTGCAATTCTACCGTTTTCTGCTACTATAAAATTTCCAATTTTGATTTTTAATTTTTTTAAATCAATTAATTCCCCAGATTTTCCTATTCCCATAACTATTCTTCCCCAATTTGGATCTTCTCCAGCAACAGCAGTTTTCACTAAGGGCGAGTTAGCAATTGAAAATGCAATATTTTTCGCACTTCCGAGTGATTTAGCATTAATTACGTTAATAGTAATAAATTTTTTCGCACCCTCACCGTCTACAACTATTTGTTTTGCCAAATTTAAAGATAATTTTTTTAAAGCAAGCTCAAACTTTTGAATTACTTTATCATTTAAAGATAAATTTTGGCCGATTTTAAGCGTTCTCGTAGAGAAAATTGAGATCATGTCATTTGTTGATTGATCGCTATCAACTGTAATTGCATTAAATGAATTTGCTACAGCTCTTTTTAAAAGTGTTTTCAGTAGATTTGAATTAATATCAGCATTAGTAAAAATAAAAGAAAGCATTGTAGCAAGGTTTGGCGCAATCATTCCTGACCCTTTCGCAATACCACATATTCTTATAAGTTCATCTCCGATAATTATTTCTTCATAAGCAACTTTGGGTTTGGTATCAGTTGTCATGATTGCTGAAGCAATTTTAAGCCAATACATTTTATTATGATCAGATCTTAGTCTGTCTACAATATCAGGTAATCTATCTTTAATTTTTTCTAATGGAAACTCCTCACCAATTACTCCAGTTGAAGCAAATATCAAATCTTTGATTTTTACTGTTTCATTTGTTCCTGTTTGAGATTTAGATTCTTTTAGCGTTAAAACTCTTGATAAATTTTTAGCCAAAACATCAATACTGTCTTTACCTTGTTTGCCTGTAAATGTATTTGCATTTTTGGTATTCACCAGCAAACCTTTAATTACTTTTTTATGCGAACTATTATTCCAAGGAATAAATTCTGCTGTTATACTGTTAGAGGTTGTTAAGGTTGCATAATTTGCTCCTTTGCTAAAATAGAATAAAGCTAAATCATCTCTTCCATCGCCATATAAATCTGCTGAAATAGAGGACATTTCTAAGCCATCAATTTGCTTCAAATTTTGAAACTCTCCCATTTTTGATAACTTAGATTTATCCTTTAGGAAATTTTTAATATTAATTGTCATATTACTATTTAATTTAAATTATAAATACATATATAGATGTATAATGAATTTATTTACAAGAACTTTTAGTAAAATATTTAAAAGCTCTAATCAACAGGAATTAGATAAAATTCAAAACCTCATTGTATCTATAAATAACAAAGAAAATCAGATTAAATCTCTCACTGAAAGTGATTTTAAAGAAAAAACAATAAACTTTAAAAAAAACGTTCAAAATGGTTCGTTAAAAATAGATGAAATTTTACCCGAAAGTTTTGCTTTAGTAAGGGAGGCGGCAAAAAGGACTTTAGGTGAAAGACATTATGACGTGCAATTAGCGGGAGGGATAATCTTAAACGATGGAAAAATAGCTGAAATGAAAACTGGAGAAGGTAAAACTTTAGTTTCAACATTGCCTGCTTATTTAAATTCAATTTTAGGCAAAGGAGTTCATATTGTTACGGTCAATGATTATTTAGCGAAAAGAGACTCGGCTTGGATGGGCAAAGTATTTAATTACCTTGGAGTATCTTCAGGTTGTATCACAAATGATTTGGAGGATTTAGAAAGAAAAAAAAATTACGCTTGTGATATTACTTATGCAACAAACAATGAGCTTGGTTTTGATTATTTAAGAGACAATATGAAATACGAACTAAATGACATGGTTCAAAGAAATCATAATTATTGTATTGTGGATGAGGTAGATAGTATATTAATCGATGAGTCTCGTACTCCACTAATAATATCAGGAAAACTTGAGGATAAAACTTCGCTTTACACAACATCAAATGAATTCATTAAAATTTTACAAAAAAAAGATTTTGAGTTAGATGAAAAAAATAAAAACGTAATTCTCACTGATACTGGAGTAGACAAAATAGAAAAATTAGCCATTCAAAAAAAAATATTAAAAAATGAAAACTTTTATGATCCTGCTAATTTAGATCTTGTTCATCATACTAATCAAGCTTTAAAGGCAAATTTAATTTTTAAGAAAGATACTGATTACATTGTTAGAGATGGAAAAGTACAAATTATTGACGAATTTACAGGTAGAGTTTTAAGTGGGAGAAGATTTTCTGATGGCTTGCATCAGGCTATAGAAGCAAAAGAAAACGTTACTATTCAAGAGGAGAATCAAACTCTCGCTTCAATAACTTATCAAAACTATTTTAGGCTTTATAAAAAATTAGCAGGTATGACTGGTACAGCTATGACAGAGTCAGAAGAGTTTTATGATATTTATAAACTAAAAGTTGTTTCAATACCCACTAACAAAAAAATGTTACGAAAAGATTTTAACGATCAAATTTTTAGAACCGAAAAAGAAAAATATAATGCAATTACCAAAAAAATTATTGACTGTAATGCTAATGGTCAACCAATTTTAGTTGGAACGACAAGTATAGAAAAATCGGAAAAAATATCAAATTTGCTGAATGAGAAGAAAATAAAACATAATGTTCTTAATGCAAAACATCATGAGCAAGAAGCAAAAATTATAGCTGAAGCTGGTAAAATTGGAGCAGTTACTATCGCTACGAATATGGCAGGGAGAGGAACCGATATTAAATTAGGAGGTAACAAAGATTTTAAAGAAGAAGGAAAATCTACTGACATTCAAGAATTCAAAAACAATGAGTTAAAAGTTAAAAATTTTGGAGGACTTTTCATTATAGGCACAGAAAGACACGAGAGTAGAAGAATCGATAATCAGCTTAGAGGTAGATCTGGTAGACAAGGAGATCCTGGATCAACAATTTTTTTTATTAGTCTTCAAGATGAATTGATGCGAATTTTTGGAGGAGACTCAATCGATGGAATGCTAAAAAAAATTGGTCTTAAAGAAAATGAGTCTATTGATCACCCATGGATAAATAAAGCAATGGAGAGAGCTCAAAAAAAAGTTGAAGCAAGAAACTTTGATATTCGAAAAACTTTAATTAAATTTGATGATGTGATGAATGATCAAAGACAAGTGATTTTTTCCCAAAGATTGAGAATTTTAAAAGAAAAAAGCATAAGTTCTATATTGATTGACTTTTTTGAAGAGTTGCTAAAAAAACTTGAGGGAATAGTTGATGATTATCAAAAATCTAATGACGAAAAATATCTTACACAAATTAAAAATATCACAGGAAATGCTCTTAATGATCAAGAATTGAAAAAGTTAGTATCAAAAGACAAGGCGATTTTCGTTAAAGAAATCAGGAATTTATTTGATGAAAAGAAAAAATCTAGAATTGATATCCTTGGTGAGGAACAAAATAAAATTCTTGAAAAAAAAATTTTTCTTCAAATTATCGATTTCTCATGGCGCTCTCATCTTCAGTATTTAGAACAACTGAGACAAGTAATTGGACTTAGACAGTATGGACAAAAAGATCCGTTGTCAGAATTCAAGAAAGAGGCATTTGTTCTATTTGAAGGTTTATTATTAAAAATTAAGAATGACGTAATCAAATTACTGTTTAATTTAAATATAATTGTCTCATCTGACAAAGAAAACAAAAACGGAGAAAAAAATAATAGTGATCAGACTAGCAATCAAAAGGTAGGAAGAAATGAAAAATGTCCTTGTGGGTCAGGTAAAAAATATAAATTTTGCCACGGAAATATATAAAATTAAATCTCTTTGAAGGCTATTAGTGCCTTTGCTCTGGCTTTTTCATGATTGACGATTGGCATAGGATAATCAGTACCTAATTTTAAGATACTTTCATTTTTAAGTTCCCAAGGTTTATGTATAAATTTTTTTGGTACATCTTTAAGTTCTGGTATCCATTTTTTTACATAAAAACCTTCTTTGTCAAATTTTTCTCCTTGTAAAATTGGATTAAAAATTCTGAAATATGGTGCTGCATCAGCGCCACATCCAGCTACCCACTGCCATCCTGAAATATTATTTGCCTCATTAAAATCTAATAGACAATTCCTAAAATGTTTTTCTCCCTCTTTCCAGTTTATTAACAAGTGCTTTACTAAAAACGATCCAACTATCATTCTTACTCTATTATGCATCCAGCCAGTAGCGTATAATTCTCTCATACCAGCATCAACGATTGGATAACCTGTAAGACCTTTTTTCCATGCCAATAAAAGTGTAGAATCTTTTTTCCAAGGGAACTTATCAAATTTTTTGGAATAATTTCCTTTAAGCATGTGAGGAAAAAAATTAATCAATGAATGATTGAATTCTCTCCATCCTATTTCAACCAAAAATTTACTGGCTCCAAATTTTTTTAATTTACTACACTCACTCCAAATTGTTTCTACATGTATCTGACCATGTTTAATAAAAGGTGATAATTTCGAAGTCCCCAGTAAATTTGGAAAATTTCTTGCCTCAGAATAGTTTTCAATTTTGTTACTTATAAATTTTCTTAATTCACTTAAAGCATTTTCCTCACTTGGCTCCCAATGCTCATCAAATTTTTTAAACCAATTTTTTTTTGGATTTATTTCTAACTCATTAATTGTATTTTTGAAAAAAGTAATCTTTTGATTACATTTTGTAATTTTTTTTTCTTTTATAGGAATTTTTTCTGAATAAAATTTTTCTGCATTTTTCCAATAAGGTGTAAAAACTTTAAATGGAGTTCCATCACTTTTTTTCACTTCTGTAAATTCATTTAATACATTTCCCTTAAATATTTTAAATTTTATTTTTTTTTCATTAAAGTTTTTTGAAAGATATTCATCAAATTTAAGATAATTGGGCTCATAAGTCCTATTCCAATAAATTGTAATATTTTTTTTTACGAAAAGTTTTTCAAAAAAAGATTTATAAGAGTCTGTTGAAATAATTTCCAGGTTTACGTTAAAATTATTTAGTTTAATCTTAAATTCTTTTAAGGATTTGCTTAACCACCACTTTTGTGCTTGCTGGGTCTCAAATTTTTTCCTTTTATAAAGAAAGAAAGCTACGACTTTATCATGTATTTTTGTAGCTTCAATTAAAGCTGAATTTTTCTTTAATCTGAAGTCGTCTTTTAACCAGACAAGTCCGATATTTTTAATCATAAAAAAAATTTATCAGATTTAACTTTTAATTTCGATGTGTTTAATTGTTCGGTGGTGGCCTTGGTAAGAATCGCACTTACGACACATACCTTTTCAGGGTACTGCTCTACTACTGAGCTACAAGGCCTAAAATCTAAAAGTAATTCTACCTTTAGTTAGATCGTATGGTGTCATTTCAACCATAACATTATCACCTGCAAGAACTCTTATTCTATTCTTTCTGAGTTTTCCAGCTGTGTGAGCTAAAATTTCATGATTATTTTCTAATTTTACTCTAAACATCGCGTTGGGTAACAATTCTGTTACTTTCCCCTTAAATTCTAAAGTCTCTTGTTTGGCCAACTATTTATCCTTTTTTAATCTTATATTTACTGAATTAGCATGACCCTCTAAATTTTCATGCTTAGCTAAATTTATAACTAATGGTCCTAATCTTTCAATACCTGATTTTGTGATTTTTATTAAAGAATGTCGCTTTAAAAAATCATTCACTGAAAGGCCAGATGAAAATTTAGCAGATCCTGAAGTTGGCAAAACATGGTTTGGTCCAGCTATATAATCTCCCATTGCTTCGGGAGAAAATTTTCCAATAAAAATTGAACCCGCATTTTTAATCTTTTTGACTATATTCTTATAATCTGCAAAGCTTATTTCAAGGTGTTCTGGTGCTATTAAATTAACTACCTCTGCAATTTTATTTAATGTATTTGCATATATTGCTAGGCCATAATTTTGTAAGCTTTTTGAAGCAATATTTTTTTTTGGCAAATTGATTAATTGAGATTTTAAACTTGAATTTACAGATTTTATCAAATTTTTATTATTTGTAATTAATATTGATTGAGAAAAAATATCGTGCTCTGCTTGGGCTATTAAATCAGATGCTATCCAATCTGGATTAGAATTTTTATCTGCAATAATGCTAACCTCTGATGGTCCTGCAACCATATCTATGCCGACTTCACCAAAAACTTCTTTTTTTGCAGAGGCTACAAACACATTTCCTGGCCCAACGATTTTGTCTACTTTTTTAAAGTTTTTTGTACCATATGTCAGAGCTGCAATTGAATGTGCACCACCCGTTTTGTAAATTTCTTTTACTTTACATTTTTTTGCGGCATAAATAACTGCTGGATTAACTGATGAACCAAGTGCAGGTGTCGTTAGATATATATTTTTTACTCCAGCTACTAAAGCAGGGATACAGTTCATTAAAACTGTACTAGGATAACTTGCAGTTCCTCCCGGTACATATACTCCAACGCTTTCTATGGGAGAATATTTATATGAAAATTCATTTTTAAATTTATCTTTATATTTAAAAGACGAAAATTTTTGCTTAGAGTGAAATTTTTTTATTCTTAAAAAAGCAATATCAATTGATCGTTTTAAATCTTTATCCACTTTTTTAATTATTTGATTAACTTCTTTTTTTGAGAATTTAATTTTTTTTGACTTTTTTTTAATATTTGAAAATTTTTTCTCATATTTAATTACTGCTCGATCACCTTGTGTTTTAACATCAAGTAAAATTTTTCTTACAACAAAAGATCGATCTTGCTGATTTTGTTTTCTGGAACTAAGAATCAGTTCTAATTTTTTTGAAAAATTTTTTTGATTAGTATTGAAAAACCTAAGCATTAAATTTCCATGTGTTTTGGCATATTTTTTGTATCCCATGCCAACCCTTGATCATCTAAAGTTACTTCAATAACTTCAGAAATAATTTTGATAATTGAGTCTCCTGCAAAAACTATTTTCATTTCATAGTTATTATCAGTCATCTGATTAGTTTCAATAGTAAGAAAATCCAAAAATTTACCCTTTTTTGATTGATTAATGTTTTTAGAGTGTACCTTTAAAACATTATCAAATTTGAGAATTGTCCTAATTCGTTTATTTTTTCTAAACACACCTCTCTCTACATCTTCCCACATAAATCTATTTAATTGCATGAGAAAAATTTTATTTTTTTGTAAGTTAGCTATATCTGAAACGTTTGCAATAGAATCTTGAAGATGTGCAGAAACTACTCTTAAGTCCTCTTCTGTCCTTGCAATTAATTTAAGATTTTTTACCTCCATGTTATACTCTTTGTATTTCAGCTTTACATTTTTTTAGTTTTTTTTCTAAAAGTTCATAGCCTCTGTCTAGATGATATAATCTATTAACTATAGTTCTATTTTCTGCAATAAGCCCTGCTAAAACTAAACTTACAGAAGCTCTAAGGTCTGTCGCCATTACCTCGGCACCAGTAAGCCTTGTTGGTCCCATAACAAAAGCTGTTTTATTTTTAATTTGAATTTTTGCCCCCATCCTTTTTAATTCTGGCACGTGCATGAATCTATTTTCAAAAATATTCTCTTTTATTTTAGATAATCCATTTGCCTGTGTCATTAAAACCATCAACTGAGCCTGTAAATCTGTAGGAAATCCTGGATAAGGTTTAGTGATAATATCAATTTTTTTCAAATTTCTGGCTTTAGTTATAGTAACTAAGTTCCTACCAATAAATATTTTTACTCCCATTCTCTTTAAAATATCAATTTCGTATTTAATTATTTCAGGTTGAATCTTGTTTATTGTAATTTTTTTGGACGTTAACGCTCCTGCAATTAAATATGTACCTGCCTCAATTCTATCAAAGATAACTCTATGTTTTATTTTTTCTTTAGAAACAGAATTTCCAAAAATAATTATTTTTCTTCCACTGACTTGTATCTTTGTACCCAATTTTTTCAAAAATAAAATAAGATCATTTATCTCTGGTTCTATTGAACAATTAAGGAGTACTGTTTTTCCGTGGGCTCCAAAAGCAGCTAAAATAGCATTCTCTGTAGCTCCGACAGAAATTGATGGAAATTTTATTGTATTGCCAATCAAACCATTTTTACACTCGGCTAAGATATATCCGTTTTTAATTTTTATTTTAGCTCCAAGTTTTTTCATAGCAAATAAGTGTAAATCTACAGGTCTTGAGCCGATAGCACAGCCTCCTGGTAAAGATATTTTTGCTTTTTTATATTTTGTTAAAAGTGGACCTAATACTAGAACACCTGCTCTCATTGTTTTAACAAGTTTATAAGGAGCTAATGTATTAATATTTTTATTCGAGTTTTTAAGAAGAATTTCTTTTTTTTTATTTAAGATTTTAATTTTCATCCCTATAAATTTTAATAATTCTAGCATAGTAGAAATATCTTTTACGAAAGGGACATTGGATAATTTGACGTCTTTAGCAAATATGCAAGCAGCTAATATTGGAAGAGTTGCATTTTTAGATCCTGAGATCGATATTGAACCATTCAGTTTTTTTTTTCCTTTAATTAAAAGTTTTTTCATTAAAGAAATTTATACCTTTGGAAGAGTGACACCTTTTTGTTTCATATATTTACCTTTTCTTTTGGCATATGTAACTTCGGGCTTTTCATTTCCTCTTAGAAAAATAAACTGAGCAACTCCCTCATTAGCATAAATTTTGGCAGGTAAAGGAGTGGTATTAGAAAATTCTAAAGTTACGTGTCCCTCCCAGCCTGGTTCCAAAGGAGTAACATTTACGATTATTCCACATCTGGCATAAGTTGATTTTCCTAAACATATTACTAAGACGTTATCTGGAATTTTAAAATATTCAACAGTTCTAGCTAAAGCAAAAGAATTTGGAGGAATTATACATTCTTTGCCAATTTTTGTAACAAAACTCTCTTTTTTAAAAACTTTAGGATCTACAATTCCTGAATTTACATTCGTAAATATTTTGAATTCATTCGATACTCTTGCGTCATAACCATAAGAAGATAATCCAAAAGAAATTTTTCTTTTTCTCACCTGTCTACTAACAAAAGGCTTAATCATATCTCTTGTTTTTGCTGTCTTTTTAATCCATTTGTCTGAAAGTACTGACATTTTTTTCTTTTAGTAGTAATTTTTGTTTCTTTCTTTTTTTCAAATTTTTTTTAAGTGATGCTCCTCTTTTTTTAATTAATGAATCTTTTTTAAGAAAAGATTTCATTTTTAAAATTAGTTTTTGTCTGGATTTGTTAAGTCCTCTAGCGTGATAGGTTTATTTATATCGTGCATGTCATCTTTATTAGACGTTTTAGGATTAACATTAGATCTTTTTGCTCTTCTTTGTTCAATACGTGCTTTTCTTTTTGCTTCCTTTTTCATTGCTTTATCGCCACGTGTAGATTTATAATCATAGTGAATTCCCATAAAAGACCTCTTATTTTATATACTTTTACTTTGTTGAATTTAATTATGCAAGTATCTTTAATTTTTCTAATTATACTAGAAAAAAATTAAGACAATTGTGTGAAGCTTTTAAAGTCAAATTTTGATTTGAGATATTTATAGCCTGATTCTACAATTAGAGAAAATACTAAAGTAGATATTAAGCTATACGCAAAAAAGGGAATAGCTAGAATGTAACATTTTATTAATCCATCATATGTAATTTCATATAAACCAGTAGTCCAAACTCCGAAATTTGTTACAAAATAAAAGATCAATGCTCCAAATAATGCTCCAGAAATTCTTGTTAAAAAATTTTTAATAAATAAGCTTGAGCTTAGTCCAATTAACAAAACACTTCCCCAAGTCCAGTGGGTAGTATTATGGTAACCAATTATAAAGTCTGTTATAATAAAACTCACTATTAGATAAATAATATATCTTTTGCCAAGAAGTGCAGGCACATAAAAACTAAGAGCGATCAAACTTGTAAAGTTTGGAGGATGTGGAATAAATCTACTTGCAGCTAGCGACCCAAATATTCCTAAAAAAATAAGAAAATTTTTATTCATAAATTAATATAACCTTTTTAAACCTAAATTAAAAGAACGATTCATTTGTGAATAATCTTTAGCGGTTTCATAACTTTCATCAAAAATATTTGTGATATTAAAGAATAAATTGTACCCATCAAATATTTTGTAGTTAATATTCAAATCATTTACTAAGTATGATTCTAATCTCTCGTCGTTATAAGTTCTATTTCCGTTACCGTAGTCTCTAGCATCTTCAGACCATTTAGTATTAAGTGTCATATTTAAATTATCATTATTAGGGACATTAAATTTTGTGACTAAGTTTATCAAATGTCTAGGAACTCTTACCATTTGAGAGCTGGTATAGGAGCTACTCTTGTTAGGATCATCCTGCTCTGCTCCATCATAAGTATTAGTGTAAGTATAATTCAACCCAAAATTTAGGTTTTCATTAAAATTCAAATTTGAAATAAATTCTAATCCTTGGCTTTTAACAGTTCCAGGCATATTTTGAGTAGTGTAATCTAAACCAGAGCTGTTTCCTGTTTTCCAACCCTCGAGAACATTATCATATGATGTATTAAAGTATGTTAAATCAAAATTAAAATTATCAAATTTTTTTTCAATACCTAGATCAAAACTTTTACTTTTTTCAGCTTTAACATACGGCAGAGAATTTGCATTTGCAGCATAGACATAATACATCTCATATAATGATGGATATCTAAAACCAGTACCGAATGAACTTTTGATTTTAGTTTTCTTGTCATCAAATAAATAAGCAATTGTAGCTCTATGAGATTCTTCTTTTTCAGCTATAGAATTATCATCAAATCTTGATCCAAAAGTTGCAAATAAATTATTTGAAATTCTTTTTTGATAATCAAAAAAACTTGAGTAAGTGTAATAAGACTCTCTTTTAATTCCAGTCAAGTCTTTGTTATATCCAATTTGATCCTCTTCCCTTTCAACACCAAAGATTATACTGTTATCGAGATTAAAATTGTAATCACCTGTATAACCATAAGAGTATCTTTCCCCATAATAATTATCCTTAATTAGGTTTCCACTTCCAGCTGCAGCACCATAAGATCTTTTAGTATAAGAACTTGTGTATGACAGTTTGTTTTTAAATTTTTCGCTTTGCTGATAAATTAACGATCCACTAGCGAGATAATGACGACCATTTTCTTCTTCACTGTGTGTAGCTGTAGCTGTATCAATAACTTTGTCATATTGCAAATAAGTATCTCTCAACCTAACAGTTCCATCAAATTCTAAGTAGTCATTCATTTGATTATTTAATTTAATTAAAAATGAATTATTTTTATAAGCATCTTTTTCATCATTATGACTCATCTGCGAAATTCCTTCAGTTTGAAATCTTTCGAAAGACATAAAGTAATTTGAATTTTGATTTTCCCCAGATCTTGAAAAAGAAATATTATTAGTTCCATGAGATCCTGTATTATAAAAAAAATCACCTTTTTGATTATTATTTCCTTTTTTTGTTGTAATATTAATTGTGCCTGCAATTGCTCCGCTGCCATAAACTGAACTCTGTGAGCCTTTTAATATTTCAACTCTTGAAATTTGACTTGTCAGAATATGATTAAAATCAAAATCTCCAGAAACACTTGATGGATCTGACATTTTTACCCCATCAATATAAACTGTAGAATATCTTTTAGGTAATCCCCTTAATTGGATAGCTGAAGCAGTTCCGTGTCCACCAGATTGGAAAAAGTTTATTGAAGTTGAATTATTAGAAATCACATCTCCTAGAAAATAATCGTTAGTTTCTTCAAAAAATTTTTCATCTAAAATAATTACAGACGAACCAACTGTTGAGACTGATTGTGGTTTTTTACTAGGTGCAATTACAATAATTGGCGTGTCTTTTCCTAAAACTGGGATTGTAAATAGTGTGTTTAAAAGTAATAAACTTAAAAATAATACTAATTTTTTTAGCATGTGGCCTTCCTTTAGTTCACGTTTCGCCACTGCTATTTTGCAGAATTAGGCTTTTCCTGGCCATCATTCGACAGGGGTCTATACTGGGTGGCGCTCCGACTTTACGGTTGCAGGAACAGCCAATGAATTTCACACTGATTTCCCACCATGCATTTCAGTATTAAATATGTTTTTACCAAAAAAGTTTATCAAATCAAACAAAATTCGACCGATTATCCTCAGAATTTAAGTCCTATTGCTACCTTTAATTTCATTAAATAATCTTGTAAATTTGATAATTATATTCAAAATTTAAATACTTATTCAATGAACCAAATTAAAAGTAAAAATATAAATAACTTTATATGCAAAGTTACTGTAAATAATAATCTTCTATCATCACTTGTGAATATTCAAAGAAAGTCTAATCCAAATGATCAAAAATATGATTTGCTAAATTTAGAAAAATTTAAAGAATTCGTAAAAAATTGTGAAAAAAAATTAAAATCGAAAAAAACAAAAGTTTTAATAATTTCTTTTAATTCTAACAAAAAATATAAAATTGATCATTTATTAATGAGAAATATAACTGAAATAGCATCTTGTTTTTTAGGTAATTTAGTCTCACAAAATAAACATGGAGAAAAAAATGTTGTTGTTTACGATCGGGGAAGAAATTTATCAATTAAAAATGGTGCAAGATACCACCAAACTAGAGAGGGTGGAAGCATACATACTGACAATGTTAACGTTAGTTCGAGGTGGAAATACATGATACTCAGTTGCTTAGCTGAGGGTCAAGTAGGAGGAGAAACAATATTAGTAAATGGAAATGATGTCTATAATCAGCTAAAAAAAAATTATAAAGAAGCAAAAAGAATTCTGCAAAAAAAATTTTTTTGGGAAAAAAGAGGAGTTTCTAAATCATTCTATTCAGCTCCAATCTTGCAAATTAATAAAAAAGGTGAGGCAGAGTTTAGATACCTAAGACCCTACTTAGAATCAGCCCACATCAAAAAAAAGAAACCTTTAAATTCAAAACAGCTATATGCTCTAGATGTTTTAGATGCATTACTCGAGTCCTCAAAAAATCAATACAGATGTCACTTAAAAGCTGGTGACCTAATACTGGCTTTAGACTCTCAGGTGTTACATGGTCGAACAAGTTTCTCTGATTTTTACCACTCTAAATCCGTGTTTTCTAATAATAAAAAAAAATCACCATTAAAAAGGACTATGGTTCGTACGTGGATAAAGACCTGAAGAAATTAGATATTATAATATTACTTGCTGGTGCAGGCAAAAGAATTTCAGGTTACACAAAAAAACCCAAATGTTTAATAAAAATAAATCATAAAAGTATTTTAAGTAAAAATATGCTTATATGGAAAAGCTTGGGCTTAAAAAAACTAAATGTGGTATTAGGTTATAAAAGTAAGCTTGTCAAAGAAGAATTAAAATCATATGAAAATTTATTCAAAATTAATAAATCATATAATAAATCTTTCCTCAGCAAAGGTAATACATATTCACTTTATTTGGGATTAAAGAAAATTAATGGTCCGGTCCTAATATTTGATGGAGACTTGATTTATGACAAAAAAATTTTGTCATCATTTTTAAGTTCTGCTCAATTAAATTCTATTTTAGTAGGCCCAGGAAAAGCTGGTGATTTAGAATGTGCAAAAGTTCTTCTCGACAAAAAAGGCAATGTTAAAAAAATCGTAGACAAAGAAAGTATTAAAAAAGAGCGATATAAGCACCTAAGATTTTTAGGTGAAGCAATCGGTATTATTAAGCTTTCTTATAATCATGTTAAAAAACTAAAAAAAGCTCTAAAAATTTTTTTATCAAAAGATGAAAATTTAAACTTAAATTGGGAAAAAGCATTTAATTTTTTCTTGAAAACAAATCATTTAAATTATTACTTTACTAGAAGCAAAAAATGGATAGAGATAGACGACAAGCAAGATTTGATAAAAGCAATTAAGCTTGTTAAAAAATATAATATATAAAATGATAAAACTGCCTTTATTTTCAAATCAATCAAAATATGACTCTGAGACTGAGTTTAATTTGCAAATGACTAATGATAGATTAGCAAAATTTTTAATTCATTATGAAGCCTTCAAATTAATTAAAAATTTAAAAGGTTCAATTGTTGAATGTGGAGTTTTTAAGGGTACTTCATTTGTTAGATTTGCTGGATTTAGGGATTTATTTAAAAAGCAAGGCTCAAAACTCATAGGTTTTGATCATTTCAGTCCATATTACCCTAAATCAAGTTTTAAAAATGAAATGAATGTAAGAAGTGCATTTATCAAAGGTGCCGGCCAAAGTTCAATATCTGTAAAGCAACTAAGAGGGATTTTTAAGAAAAAAAGAATAAAAAACTTCAGGTTAATAAAAGGTAATGTTTTGAAAACAGTTCCGCAATTTGTAAAAAAAAACAAAAATCTAAAAATATGTTTGCTTAATGTTGATATAGATTTTGTTGAGTCAACAAGGTGTGTATTAGAAAACTTTTATGATAAGGTTGTAAAAGGAGGTATTATTATTTTTGATAATTATAAAGGAGATATTTTATCAAAAAAAAATAAGATATTTTATAAAGGTGAAACTGATACGATTAATGCCTTTCTTAGAAAAAAAAAGAAAAAAGTAAAGCATTTTAATTTGTTTATAAGACCATCTTACATAATTAAATAAATGAAGTACTTATCTATTAGAAATCTTCATTATCGGACTCAAAGAAAAAAACATAAGGAAATCAATGCTGACATTGATGACTGGTTTGGTTCACCATATCACTGTCTTAAAGTAAGATTTTTTATTGAGCTTTCTGCATTTATAGTAAGTGTTTTACAATATACATCTATTAAACCGAATTTTATTACATTGATTTTAGTTATTACTGGAGTTATTGGAGGAGTATTTTTAAGTTCTGGTGATCAAAATTTAATTATTGCTGGAGTTATAATTTTTTTTTCTTACGGTCTTTTTGACTGGATTGATGGTTTATTGGCCAGAGTAAAAAACAATGTGTCGACACTAGGTGGTATGCTTGATGATTGGGCCGGTTACGTCTCTTCTTACAGTTTTCCAATTGGAATTGGATTTTATTTGTTTAATTCAACAGGAGAAATACATTTCATATATATTCTAGTTTTAATAATAATTATAAAGGCTTTAGACATTAAGAATTATACTTATCATTATTTAATGTATAAATTGTATAAATCCAATAATAAATATAAAAAAATTAAAAATAAAATTTATAATTCGAAAAAAGTGGATGTTTCAGAAAAGATGGTTTTTTTAAAAAAATTTTTTCAGAATTTCTTATATGATAGAGCAATAATTACTGATACTATAGGGGTGGTAATTCTTATAGAGGTGTTTAATAATCAAATATTTTTAACAGATATCATATACTACTTAATTTTTTTTAAAATAATTGCCTTATTTTCAGGAGGATTCTATATTGTTTATTTCAAAGATTTTGCTGAAAAGGTCAATTCAAAGCTAAAATGAGTTTTATTATTTTTTTGTCTTAAACGTAAAAATAATGCTATCAAAAAAAATAATAAGTGGTAATTATTAAAGCTATTAAATTATGAAAAAAGGAAAAGTACTTCTCATTACGCCCAATCTTAAAGGTATTGGAGGTGGGGTTAATCGTATTCAACCCTCTTTAGGATTGATGCTAATCGCACAAGTTCTCAAAGATGATGGTCATATTGTCAAAATTCATGACCCAGCTCTGGAAGGTTGGAACAATAGAAAAGTTATAGATCCTGTGAATAACGTTGTTACTATAGGCCAATCTGATAATGAAATTTCAAAAGTTATATCTGATTTTTCTCCAGATGTTGTTGCAATCTCAGTTTTATTTGCAAATCTTCTTGACTCTGCTCATAATATCGCTGGTTTAATTAAAAAAGTAAATAAAAACATTAAAGTAGTTTTAGGCGGAAATCATATTTCTAATGCCATTATTGATTATAAGTGGGCTAAGACAGATAAAAATTCAAACTTACCAGATTATATTGTTGATCTTGAAAATGAAAATATTGATATGGGAATGGCTGGAGAGGGAGAATTTTCAATGAGAGATTTAATTAATGGTATCATGAATAATAATGACATTTCAAAAATTCCCGGATTAGTAAAAAAAATTGGTGAAAAAAAATATATAATTAATCCTGCATCAAGAATTCATGATTTAAATGTTCTGCCTAGGCCAGCAAGGTACATGGTAAATATGGAAGGTTATTTTAAAATTGGAGCTTTTCATTCACCGAAATCAAGATCTAAAAGAGTTTTAAGTGTTATGTGTTCTAGAGGTTGTCCTGAAAAATGTACTTTTTGTACTACTCCTGAAATGTGGGGACAAAAAATGAGGTGGAGATCAACTGAGCATATTATGAATGAAATAAGTAACGATTGTAAGGACTATAAAATAGGAGAAATTCAATTTGACGATGATACGATTACAGTTGATAAAAAAAAACTTTTTGCCCTTTGTGATCAGTTAGAAAAACTTGGTCTGCCTTGGTGTACACCTAATGGAACTAAAGTAAATTACCATCTTAAAAATCAACTTGAGATGTATAAAACTATGTCTAACTCTGGTTGTTATCAAATCACGCTTGCATGTGAAAGCGCAGTTCAAAGAGTTTTAGATAATCTTATAAACAAAAGACTGCCAGTAGAAACCATTTTGCCATCCATAGAAAATGCAAAAAAAGCCGGTATGTTAGTCCATACTTATTGGATAATAGGATACCCAGGTGAGACCTACGAGGAGATTCAACAGACTGTAGATTTTGCTATGAACTGTGGTGCTGACAGTTTTTCTTTTTCAATATTGAACCCTTTGCCTGGTACACCAATTTACCGCAAAGTGATGAAAGATAATTTATTTTGGCCAGGGAGATCATACAACGATATGCTATTTAGATCATCTTTAATTAAAGTTGATGGCTTTTCCAATCCTGTGGAGTTTGAAAAATTTGTAAACGATACAAATATTAAAGCCAATTTGATATTAAAGGAAAAAGATCCAAAAAGATTCGAATATAAGTATGGTAAAGGTGCTAATGAAAGTAGCTTAGCTAAACAAACCTAATTAAGTTTAAAAAAATTTTTTATAGTATTTATAATATAATTCATCTCTGAATCTTTTATTTCGGGGAAGATTGGCAAAGAAATTATCTCGTTACAAATTTTCTCAGTATTTTTTAGAGGTTTTTTGCTTAACTTTAACCCCTTATGTTTATATAAAGGTTTAGGCCAGTTAATTAGAGCTTCAATACCTTTGTTTCTCAAGTGCTTAAAGAGTTTAAACTGTTTTTGTGTTCTTATAACATAAGAATTGAATACATCGCTATAGTCCTTTATATCATAAAGCTTTGGAAGAATAATTGGAAGATTTTTTAAGTTTTGGTTATATTTTTTAGCAATAGAATTTCTTTTTTTTATATTTTTTTTTAATATCTTAAGTTTAGTATTAACTATAGCAGCTTGTAAATTATCTAAACGACTACAAAAACCAAAAAAATCTATATCATATCTTGATTTCAAATATTTCCCATTTTTTCTTCTTCCTTGGCCGTGATTTCTGTATCTTATTAATTTTTCATATAAACTTTTATCATTAGTTGCAATAAATCCACCATCACCAGCTGCACCTAAAGATTTTAATGGATGTACAGAAAAACAACCTAGCTTTCCAAACGTTCCAACGTATTTTTTTTTAAATTTTGCACCAAAAGATTGAGCGCAATCTTCTATGACTATTAATTTATATTTTTTTGCTATTTTCATTATCTTATCCATCTGACAAGAGTGCCCATATAAATGAACAGGTAGAATTGCTCTTGTTTTTTTAGTGATAAGTTTTTCTATTTCTTCAGGATTTATATTAAAATCATCAGATATATCTGCCATTATCGGTTTTAAGCCAACATGTTGAATTGCAGATAAAGTAGCCACATAAGTGTGAGCAACGGAAATTACCTCTGAGCCCTTTTTTATACCTAAGCTTCCAAGAGAGAGCAAAATTGCATCAGTACAACTATTTACAGAAATAACGTATTTTACACCAAGTATTTTTGAAACATTTTTTTCAAATGTTAATACTTGGTCTCTAAGAACAAAATCGCCACTTAACATTATTCTTTTAAAGTTTGATAAATGTAAGGTTTCTTGTTTCTTATATTGTCTTCCAAAATCAATATATGGTACTTTCCATTTCATGATTGATAGTCCTTTAACATTTTCTCCAAGTCTTTTTTTAAAGAGTTTTTTGTTTTGAATTTAAGATAGTTGTGAGGTGGTATTTTTTTTAATTTATTCAAATCAAAATCGTCAAACCTTTTTTTATTTTTATTTATTAAAATTTTTGACTTTGTATTTGTAATTCGCTTAATCAATTTTGCAATATCAATTATCTTAATCTTTTTTTTATTACCTATAGTTAAAGTCTTATTTTCATATCTTTTTTTTAAAACTTTAAGAGAGCAAATAGCAATATCTTTAGAATTAATAAAATCTCTAGTTTGTTTTCCATTCCCGTGTACAATGATATTTTTATTATTTATCGCATTGTTAATAAATAAAGAAATTACATCTGCTCCTCTATTATTTGTTCCATATGCTGTAGCAAATCTAAGTATTGTATATTTTGTTTTATATAAAAGTGAATAATTTTTAATGATATTTTCTGCAGCAATTTTAGAAGTAGTATAAAGATTTCCTGAATTTCCATGGGCATAAATACTGCTTGCAAAGATAAATCTTTTTGTTTTGTTCACTTTTGCAGACTCTAGTAAATTGGTCATAGAAATAATGTTATCTTTAATTGTTATTGTTGGTATCTTTTTAACTTTATTAATATCAGATACTCCAGCTAAATGAAAAATATAATCAATTTTTTTTGTTATCTTTATCAACTTTTGTAAGTTGGATAGATCTGACTTAATAAATTTTACCTTTAAATTTTTTGGTTTTTTTTTATCTAAAACTGTAACATTATATTTTTTTTTTTGTAGTAAACTAACTATATTTGAACCAATAAAACCGCTGCCACCAGAAACTAGAACGTTTCTCATAAATACTTTGTTAGTTTATACATAGCCTCTTTTCTTCTTATTTTTAGAGTTAAGCTCGGCTAAAGAGAGATATTCGCTTAATACTTTTGTGCTAAGTTTATCATTTACCATTGGCTTAGGTGACTGATGAAAAAAGTACTCCCATGGTTGTTGATCTAGTTCATGACCATTTTTCATAAGTTGATCATATAGTTCTGTCCCATAATATGGAGCCAGAACTGATAAGGAATAGTAATCAGCATCAATTTTTTTTGCAAAATCTATAGTTTGTTTTAAATCATCATCAGTTTCTCCTGGGAAGCCCGCC
Source organism: uncultured Pelagibacteraceae bacterium (assembly GCA_902543665.1). GTDB lineage: Bacteria > Pseudomonadota > Alphaproteobacteria > Pelagibacterales > Pelagibacteraceae > Pelagilacustribacter. The sequence continues at coordinate 1,250 of CACBZI010000005.1, read as the reverse complement.
ATAAAATAAGCAGAAAATGGCACACCTGCTTTTTTTAACATATTCGCGCCTTTCATCATTTCTTCTCTTGTTTCAAGTTTTTTTACCTCTGATAGAATTCTGTTGCTTCCAGACTCAAAACCAATTTTCACTCTTTCGCATCCAGCTTCAGCCATTAATTCACAAATTTCATCGTCTAAATGATCAGCTCTAGCTTCGCACTTCCATCTCATTTTTAAATTATCTTTAATCATCATTCTAAGCATTTCTTTAACTCTTTTTTTTTTCACAGTGAACACGTCGTCAACAAAGTATACAATTGTGTTATCTTCAATTTTTAATTGATCCTTTTGTTCAATGTTAGCAGATGCAGAGTAATCGAATTGAGTTGGTACATAATAATTATCTTTTAATAAATGCATTTCTTCTAAAACTGATTGAGGTGACCTAAGTCTAGTTGTCTTTCTATCCCAATGAAAAGGAGAGGCACAATAAGTACATTTATATGGACAACCTCTTATAGTATTAACATAAGAAACATCTACATTTTTTTTCTCTGAGTCAGGAATATTCCAAAACTTTTCCCTTTCAGGCATTGGTAAAGTATCAATATTTTTTATTACAGGTGCAATACCGGTTTTAAATAAAATTCCTCCCTTATCTCGAGAAACTACTCCTGGAATAAATTTTGGATTTTTATTCTCAACTAAAGCTGTGAATGCTTCTTCTCCCTCCCTTTGGATAGAGTAATCTATAGAAGTTAATGTTTTTAAAATATCTGAGTCTAAAGTCGCATGAACTCCACCAACGACCTGTTTTATAGAAGGATCTTTTTTTTTAACTTTATCAGAAATAATTTTTATAGCACTTATGTTTGCTGTATATGATGTGTATCCAACCCAGTCAGGTTTGAATCTTACAATATTATCTTTTACCTCGTGCCAGATGGCATTATCTAAGTCTTTAAAATAATCTTTATAGGAATTGAAATTAGAAAATATTTTTTTGACCTTAATATAACCTGTATCACTCACATAATCTGCATTATATAACCAAGCATCATGTCCTCTTTTATTCAAATAGGAAGCTATATAAGCAATTCCTAAAGAGTTTGCATTATATTTTGAGCCCAATAACCGATAAAAAGGTGGGTTTACTAAGAGAACTTTAGCCATTACATTTCATCTAACACATGGGAACTCATTATTCAATGTTACATTCTTGAAATAATTTGAGATTTTTGCTTTAAATTTTGTAGTTATTTAAGAATT
>CACBZI010000004.1 GCA_902543665.1 uncultured Pelagibacteraceae bacterium | reverse complement strand
TTTTAAGAGAAATGGAAAAATTAAATGCTTAGTAAAAAAGATATTATTTGTCCTGAGAATTTACTTAATTTAGCTAAAACAAAAGGTCCGGCAAAAGCAGTAATAGTAAACGCTGTAAAGCCAGTTTCTATTGAATCAGCAAAACAAGCTGTAGATGCAAATTTAATTATACCAGTATTTATAGGGGATAAATCAATTATTGAAAATAATGCTAAGCAATTGAACTGGGATATTTCTAAATACGAAATAATTAGTGAACCAGATGAAAATAGCACTGCACCAATTGCAGCAAAACTTGCAAGCGAAGATAAAGTTAAAATAATTGTGAAAGGACATATTCATACAGACGTACTTATGAAAGCAGTTTTGAAAAGAGATTTGAATTTGATAGGAAAAAAAAGACTTAGTCATATTTGGCATATGACTTTGAAAAAAAATGATAAACCATTTATCATTACTGATGGTGCATTAAATGTATTACCAAAATTAGAAACTAAAATGCATATATTAAAAAATGCAGTAAATTTTGCGAGTAGTATAGGAATTGTAAAACCAAAAGTATCAGTGTTATCAGCAACAGAAGAAGTTTTAGATAGTATGCCTAGTTCTTTAGAGGCAAACGAACTTACTAAAAGAGCAAAAGAAGAAGGTTTAAACGCAGAAGTATTTGGTCCGATGGCATTCGATAATTCCGTTTCTGAAAAAGCTGCTCAAATTAAAGGAATTAAGAATGTTGTAGCTGGTAATACAGATATACTTCTGGTTCCTAATGTAGAAACTGGAAATGCTTTAGTAAAAATGATGATTTTTTTTATGGGAGCCTGTGCAGCTGGTGTAGTGGTTGGTGGAAAAGTACCTGTTGTAATAACAAGTAGAGCTGATGATACTCAAGCAAGACTTGCTTCCATAGCTGCTGCTGTTGTTGCGCTTTAATGAAAAAACTTAAAAATTGGGATAATAAAACCTGGTTATCATCTAAATCGTATATCTCTCAATTTAATAAATTTATTATAAAAAAAAGTAGTTTAAATAAAAATTCAAAAATATTGGACGTTGGATGTGGAAGAGCAAATATTATTAGCGCCCTTCAACAGAAATATAAATTTAGAAATAAACCTATTGGAATTGACATTGTTAGTAATAAGGGTGTCAAAAAAAATATTATATTTAAAAGAGTAGAAGCTTTAAAATATTTAGATAAACAAGAAAAATACGATCTTATCTTAATCAAACAAACTATTCATTTTTTTTCAAAAAAAAATTTAAATCGTCTTCTAAATCTTGCTAAAAAAAGATTAAACACCAAAGGTAAAATATTGATTTTTTCTCTAAAAACAAAAAATAATAAGATACCTTGTTTTAAAAAAATGAGAAAAAATTTAGAAAAAAGTTTAAAAAGAGATGAAGCTTTATTTAAGATAATCAAAAAAAACTTAAAAGAAATAAGCTACACAAATTTTAACTTTAAAGTAAATATCTCTAAACAAAAATACGTAAGAATGATTAGAGAGAGATACATTTCATGCTTATTGAATATGAGTAATAAAGAAATAAAATTTGGTATCAGTGAAATAAAATCTAAATATAAAAATCAAATAAAATTCACTGATACCTTAAAATGTATTAGCTACAGAAAATAATTATTTTCCTGGCTCTTTGTATGATGAAGCCATTTTCTGAGCAGTTTTAGCTATCTCATTTAGATCTACATCTTCTAAAATTGTAAAATCTGAAACAGCACCACTAGAAACAGCAACCATTGCAGCTGCAGCAGCTTGTTCAAAAGTTCCTTCAATCACTGCCATAAAATCATATTTTCCTCTTAGGCCTGAATATTGAGTTACTTTAGCTCCTACAGAAGCAGCAAGTGCAGATGTAGCAGCTTTTCTGTCTGTAGAAGGATTGCTTACAAATCCTCCAAGACCTTTAGCTGTGTAACATCCAAGTGTATAAAATTTTGCCATTGTTACCCCTTTCCTATTTCTCGATTACAACTGTACCAGAATGAGGATCTGTTACTCCTAAATCTGATGACAGCTCTTCTAAAGTGTGCCTAAGCGAGTCCAAAAATTCAATCATTTTCGGTCTTGCTTTAGCAATATCATCTTCAGAATTCCATTCACCTATCATAAAAAATTCATTAGGTTTCGTTTCAACGTATTTCGCTGAAATCTGCCCATCGAACTTTGGCATCTCATCTATTTTTTTCAAATATTCTTCTCTGTTAGATGATTTCACTTTGCATCTAACAATATTCATAAACTTTGCCATATATCTCCTTAAACGTAAATTTTATCAGCCAAACCGTAACAAAGAATAGCACTGATAATAACAAGAACGAGTGGAGCATATATTCCATCGTTTCTAGTTTTTTTAGTTAAACCTGTTTTATCAATTTTTAATGTATAAAAATTAACAACTAATATCGAAACGTTCATTATAAAGACTAAGTTAAAGAAGGCCCAAGTAGCCTCTACGCCGCCTGATCTGATAAAAGCTATATATATTGCCATTAAAACAGTAGCGATCATGAATGAGCCTGCAAATCTCGTAATCAAGGTAGCAGTTTTATCAACTCCTCTACCCTTTAGAAATTTTTTAGTATCAAAGACTAATTGGTAAGCGTAACTACCAACTATAATAAAATGTGCTAAGTAAATTATTAAATAAAATGCGTTTCCAAATTTATCGATCATAAATATCCTATGCGTTATAGTCCATGACTTGATCGGTGCACTCAACAAACTTATGAGGAGTGAAAAAATCATTCATTTGACCTAGTTGATTAATAATTGCCTGCTCATCTTTTCCTTTCCACCAACAATACATTTCCATCGTGTCTCCTGGTGTATTCCAAGTCATTTGACAAGCAGCATTGTCACTTTTCATGCTCTTAACAATATCTTCCATCTTCATAGAAGCCACTGTATCAGTAAATTTTTTTTTCATTTCAGCAGACTTAAAAGTGTGCGTTACCATATAGTTTTTCATTTTTCCTCCTTTATAGATTTATTTTTGATAGCTCATATAACTGAGCACTATCTACACACTCGGAATAAATCGCTTTAGCTGTAGGGTTGTTCCCAGTTACAAACTCTTTCATCCCAGCTTCGTTATGAACATTAACTTTAAATAACATTCCGCTTTTATCAGGAATCATAGCCCCGACGGTTTTTTCTGGGTAAGCAACACTCTTTCTAACGCCCATACCTTCATCTGATTGCATCCAGTTAGTAAAAGTTTCTAATTTGCCCTCTTTAAATTTAAGATGTACTAACATTTCTTTTTCCATTTTTTTCCTTTTATTTAAATTCCTTTTATTATAATTCCATTAGCTACTGAGTTTGCTAATCGAATTGGTTTTACTGGTTTATATTCCTCAGAGTCATACCACTCTAAAGCTTTTTCATAAGTTGGAAATTTTATTACTACTGTTCTAGGGTATTTCCACTCACCATCTATAACTTTGTACTCGCCGGCACGTACAAGGTATTCACCTCCGAATTTTTGTACTGTTGGAACTACTTTTCCAACATACTCTTTATAAGCCTCAGGATTTTTAACATCTATATTGGCTATGACGTACCCGCTCATTATTTAATATAATGTTTGTACTACTTTTTTTACTCTTTCAGCTCCATTAGGAACTAAAGCTTCAACAAAAGAATGGCACTTCTCAGTTTTGGCCTCATCATATTTTGAACCATAATGCTTATCTACTGCCTTGTTAACTCCTGTATCCCATTCTTTTTCTGGTATACCAATTTCAAGTGCGTATGTTTTTAATACCTTTACAGTTGATATAGATTTTTCTTTCATGCCATACTCAAATTTTTCTCCTGATGGCAGAAAGTAATTAGCCATATATATCCCAACACAATCCCATGCTTTTGATTTATCTTTATCGCTCATTCCTGCGTTCGCGGAAGTGAAAACAAGAAAAGAGATTATCAAAATAATTTTTTTCATAATTAAGTTTATTTAATATTCTTTTAAATTAACTATGTTAAAATTTTATTTCAGGTATGCAATTTGTCTACAACCAGAAGAAGAACTAAGGAATAAGAATGATTTTAGGGGCAACACAAGTACCATTATGTATTTCTTGAAATGCATCTGAACCTTTTTTAAGATCTCGATACTCTATCCATCCTAAATCACCTAATTTTTTGTCTTTTAAAATTACTAAACTATTTTTAAAGTCATCGTTTGTGTAACAATAAGTACCTACTAATGTTACTTCTTGGATTGTTAGTTTTTTAAAATTAAAAGTTCCAGAGGGTTGAGTTAAACCTATATGAACTATAGTGCCTCCAGGCGCTATTGAATTAATCGCTTGATGTCTAGTAATCTCTAGTCCCACAGACTCTAATATTAAGTCAAAATGATTTTCTTTTATAGATTTATCATCTGGTGCAACAAAACTTGCTTTAAGATATTTTCCGCATTCATCTAATCTTTTTTTATTAGGATCAGACATGATTATATTACTAGAATTTTTTTCCTTATTTAGCACCAGACCACAAAGCAAACCTATAGCCCCCGCACCTTGAATTAAAATTTTACACTCCGATAAAGGTTTTTTTAAATTTGCCTCAGCTAATAAAACTGCATGTAAAGCAACAGCAGTAGGTTCAGCTAATGCAGCTTCTTTCATATTTAAACCTTTTGGTACCTCAAAAATATTTTGCTCTGGTACAGAAACTAATTCTGCTAAACCCCCATCTCTTTTTGTAGGAGTGCTCATTCCAATCATTGTTCTTTGCGGGCACAAATGTTCTCTTTTGTTTTTGCAATAATCACAGTTCTCACAACTAATTAGTGGATTGATTACGACTTCTTTATCTTTAAATTTTCCATCTAAACTTGTTCCGCTAAACTCGTGACCCAATATAAGTGGTGGAATTCTTCTTTCATCTTTACCGTGGTAAGCATGCATATCTGAACCGCAGATACCTGAGGCATGAACTTTTACTAATGCCTCACCAGGTTTTTTAGTAGGATCTTTTTCTTCTCTGTAAACTATTTTTTCTGTTCCAGTATAAACTAAAGCATGCATTAATTAGAAAAACCGTATTTTCTTAATCTCACATCTCCGGTTCTAGCGTGAGCTTCCATTCCTTCGTATCTTGAAAGTCTAGCAGCAGCTGCTCCTACTTCCTTTGTCGATTCTTTTGTCATTCTTTGAAAGCTTAATGTCTTTATAAATTTTCCAACAAATAAACCACCTGTATATTTTCCAGCACCTTTTGTTGGTAATATATGATTAGTCCCTGAGCATTTATCACCGTAAGCAACAGTAGTTTCTTCTCCAATGAATAATGATCCATAATTTTTTAGTCTTTTATGAAACCAATCTAAATTTTTTGTTTGAACTTCTAAGTGTTCTGGAGCGTATTCGTCACTTATCTGAACCATTTCTTCATCAGTGTCACATAAAATAACTTCTCCGTAATCTTTCCATGCAGCTTCAGCACTTTTTCTTGGTAATTCAGGAAGTTCTTTAATTAATTCTGGTACTCTTTTTAAAACTTTGTCTGCTAAATCTTTGCTTGTAGTGTAAAGCCAGGCTGGTGAATTGTAACCATGCTCTGCTTGCCCAACTAAATCAACTGCAACAATTTCAGGATCTGCATTTTCGTCAGCTATTATTGCTATCTCTGTTGGTCCAGCAAATAGATCAATCCCTACTCTTCCAAATAAAATTCTCTTGGCTTCCGCAACAAATTGGTTACCAGGACCGACTAACATGTCAGCTGGAGCGTTTTTAAACAATCCATATGTCATTGCAGCGATTGCTGGAATTCCACCTAAATTCATTATCACATCTGCTCCACATAAATTTGCTGTATAGATTATGGTTGGATGAGCTCCAACATTTGGTTTTGGTGGGCTACATGCAATGATATTCTTAACACCAGCTACCTTTGCAGTTGTAACACTCATAACAGCTGATGCGATATGAGCAAATCTTCCTCCTGGAATATAACACCCTGCAGTATTGACTGGCACAAGTTTTTGTCCTGCATATAAACCTTTTGATAATTCTATTTCAAAATCATTACCATAATTTTTTAATTGAGCTTCTGCAAATTTTCGAACTCTATCATGAGCAAACTTTACATCGTCTTTAGTTTTTTGATCTATAGATTTATTTATTTCTTCAATTCTTTCTTTAGAGACAATTATATCTCCTTCATATTTGTCAAATTTCTTTGTTAGTTCTTTACATCCAGTTTCTTTAGATGTTTCTAAATCTTTTAAAAGCGTTTGAACGATTTCACGAGTTTTTGCATCATCTGTGGATGCTGTTTTAGGTGCTTTCTTTAAAAATTTAATTGCCATATAAAAGTGTCGGTAACCACAATGCAATTTGTGGAAATATAACTATTAATATTAATCCAATTAATTGTAAAACCATAAATTGCATCATTCCAAGATATATATCTTTTAAATCCCATTCAGGCACAACACCCTTTAAAAAATAAGCTGATAAAGCGACGGGTGGCGAGAGCCAACAGGTCTGAAGATTTACGGCAACAAGAATAGCGAACCAAGTTAGGTTAAAACCAAGAGCTTCAACCAATGGCAAAATAATTGGAATTATAATCATAACTATTGGAACCCATTCTAAAGGCCAACCAAGTAAGAAAATCATCGCCATGATCATTGCTAAAATTAAATACTTATTCATCTCTAACCCAAGTAAAAATTCAGTCAATAAAGTGGGTGTACCTAATCGTGCAAACACAGCTCCAAAGAAGTTTGAAGCAGCTACTAGAACCATTATCAGAGCTGTTATTTCTAGGGTTTTAACAAGAGCCTCTTGTAATTTAGGAAGAGTTAATTTTTTATAAGCGAGTGATAATAAAAGTGCACCCATCGCTCCACAACCTGCAGCCTCTGTAGGTGTTGCAAAACCTAATAATATACTTCCAAGTGCAGCAAAAACTAATGCTGCTGGTGGAACAAGCCCTAATAAAAATTCAATCCAAACAGTTTTCATACTAGTTGGTCTCATGTCTTCTGGTAATGGTGGACCTAATTTTGGATCCAGCATACATCTAATTGTTGTGTATGCAGCAAACAACGAAGCTAAAAGTATTCCTGGTAATATTGCGGCCGCAAATAAATCTATAACTGGAATTTCCATAATTGGCCCCATCACAACAAGCATGATACTTGGTGGTATTAAAATTCCTAAAGTACCACCTGCTGTAATTGTTCCCGCAGCAAGCTGAACATTATAACTAGATCTATTCATAGATTTAGCAGCCATAATTCCTAAAATCGTTACTGAAGCTCCAACTATTCCTGTTGCTGCAGCAAAAATTACAGAGACAAATAAGACAGCATAATAAAGTGATCCTCTAACTCTAGCTAACATAAGTTGGAATGATGAGAACAACCTTTCCATTAAACCAGCTTGCTCCATCATAATTCCCATGAAGACAAAGAGCGGTACGGCGGCGAGGGTTTGTTCGGTCATGACCATCGAAAACTGTAAGGTCATCAAATAGAAAACTAGTTTACCAAATCCTAGATATCCAAATACAAAACCTAAAAAAATTAATGTAAAAGATATTGGAAATCCGACGAAGATAGCAAAAAGCATTACTCCAACTAAAATAATTCCTAATATTGCTGGATCAATTAATTCTGCTATCATTTTTTCTCTTCTCCAGGCCACTCACCTTTTTTTGCAGCCCAATAACTTTTAAGTAATTCTGATACGCCTTGAATTAAAAGAAATATTATACCTATTAATAAACATGATTTTATAGGCCACATGAATGGCATCCACGTTGTGTCCATTCCCCTTTCTCCTCTTCGAATTGACTCTTCGACATATCCTATAGTCATGTAAAGAAAGACTGTTAGTCCCGGAAAATAAAATAAAATATATAACCAAAAATCTACGAGACCTTGATTTTTAGTTTTGAAATTTCTGTATAAAAAATCTGCTCTTATGTGAACTCCTTTGGAGAGAGCATACCCTGCTCCTAACATAAATAGAGCCCCATATAAAAATCTACTCATATCGTAAGCCCAAATTGTTGGAGCTAAAAATAATTTTCTCATTATAACTTCATAAGTCATTGCTAAAATTAAAGGCATAAGGATCCAACAAACTACATTACCTACACGTTTGCTAAATTTATCTATTGAAGTAATAGTGTTTGCCATCCAAGCTGGCATATCAGCTGGCATTTTTCCTGAACCGCCGCGTCTTTCAGCAATCATTTCATCTGAAATGTCTATTTTTGGTGGCTTTTCATTCATAATCTAGTCCTAAAAAATTAGAGCGGACCGTTAAGTCCGCTCTAAAATATTTTTAAAGTTATTGCTTATTACTTTAATGTCGCCGCGTGAGCCATTCCTAGCTTAGCGTTTGACATTTGAGCACCGCTCCAGAATGGTACGGCAATATCAGCAAACTCTTTCATTGAGTTATAAACTTTCGCGAAGAATTTATTGTCCGCTGCGTTTTTGTTCAATGTTGCTTTTGCTGCTGCCATATATTCTTTAAAGTAGTCTGTTGGAGTATCTTCTAAAATTACTCCGTGCTTAGTAGTTAGTTCTCTTAAAGCTTTTCCATTTTCATAGATTCTGTAGCTTAAAGATTTAGCTAATGAAGCATTTGCAGCTACTTCAAGAGATTTTTTCTCATGAGCAGTCATTTTTTTGTAAGTTTTTCCAGTAATATAAAAGTCAGCATTTACTACTACTTGGTGTAAACCTTGTAGGTAATAGTGTTTTAATACTTTTTGGAAACCAAATGTTAAATCTGGTTTTGGACAACACCATTCTGCTGCATCTATAGTACCTGCTTGTAATGCTGGAAGAATATCTCCACCACCCATTGCTACAGATGCAATACCGATATCTTTATATGTTTGTCCAGGAATTCCTGGAGGTGTTCTGAATTTATATTTTCTAAAATCAGCCATGTCTTTAATTGGTTTTGGAAACCAACCTAAAGCTTCTGGGCCAACTGGTTGGAGCATAAATCCTTTAATGTCTCTTCCCATTTCTTTCCATAATTGGTCGTATAATTCTTTACCACCACCATATTGGAACCAAGATAAAAACGCCAAGTTATCTATACCTACTCCACCACCTGCTACTGGCGAACCAAATAACATTGCAGCTGGGTGATCTCCTGACCAATAGTGTGTCCATGCGAAACCACAATCAATTAATCCTTTATCAACCGCGTCTAAAGTCTCTTTTACTCCTACAACAGCACCTGCTGGCAATATTTCAAATTTTAATGAACCGTCAGTAAGTTCTGTTACAGTGTCAGTAAAGTCCTTTAACATCTTAACTTCATCAGCTTTGGTGTTAAGAACGGTCTGACATTTTAAAGTTTTAGCATTTGCTGAAGTCATAGAAATTCCCACAAAAACAGCTAAACCTAAAACTACAGATAATAATTTTCTCATTATTCCCCCGTTTTAGTTTGTTAGTTGCAAGGAGTATGTTTTATCAGTGTATTAGAGTCAAACTAAACAATTAAAACCTCAAGTTGTAAAATTAAATACCGAATACCCATTTTTTGATGATTAAGCTATAAACAAATTATGGAAGAATTTGATTTTATAATTATAGGTGCTGGTTCTGCTGGATGTGTTTTAGCAAACAGACTTACAGCTGATGGAAAAAATAAAGTTCTATTATTAGAAGCTGGCGGTAAAGATACTTACCCGTGGATACATATTCCAGTTGGTTATTTTAAAACAATGCATAATCCAAAAGTTGATTGGTGTTTTAAAACTGAAAAAGATGAAACAATGGCAAATAGATCAATTAGATATCCTAGAGGAAAAACTCTAGGAGGGAGCTCTTCTATAAATGGTTTACTTTGGATAAGAGGACAAAGTAACGATTATGATAATTGGCGACAGCAAGGTAATAGTGGCTGGGGTTGGGACGATGTACTTCCTTATTTTCTTAAATCAGAAAATAATGAACTAGGAAATAATAAATATCATAATGATAAAGGCCCTATTGTAGTTTCTAATAAACAAATAAATTTAGATATGCTTGAAGAGTTTCAGAATGCTGCAGAAGAAACTGGAATACCAAGAACAAAAGATTTTAATACTGGAGATAATTTTGGTATTGGTTATTTTCAATTTACTACTAGCAGAAACAAACTACTAAAATTAAGATGTAGCGCAGCTAAGGGATATTTAAATCCCGCAAAAAAGAGATCAAATTTAAAAATTGAAGTAAATGCTCATGTACAAAAGATTAATTTTGAGGGAAAAAAAGCAGTTGGTGTAAATTACTATATAAAAAACGAGCTTAAGACTGTTAAATCAAAAAGAGAAGTGATTTTATCTGCGGGTTCAATTGGTTCCCCACATATCTTACAGGCTTCTGGAATTGGTGATAGAGAAAAATTAACTAAACATGGTATTGATGTTATCCACGAATTAAAAGGTGTTGGAAAAAATTTACAAGATCATCTAATGTTTAGACCGGTTTATAAAGTAAAAAATTTAAAATCTTTAAATAGTAAAATTAATAGTTTATTTGGGAACTTTTTAATCGGGCTTGAATATATTTTTAAACAGAGCGGTCCTATGACAATGGGTGCTAGTCAAGTTTGTGGATTTGTAAAAAGTGATCCATCAAGAGCAACGCCTAATTTACAATTTCATGTTCAACCTATAAGTACAGACATTTTAGGTGCTTCAAAAATGCACGATTTTGATGGCATCACACCTACAGTGGCTAATGTAAGACCCACAAGTAGAGGTGAAATAAATATTACAAGTGCCGATACTCGTGATAATCCAAAAATTAAAATGAATTATCTATCTACTCAAGACGATAGAAATGTTGCAGCGAAAGGATTAAAAATTGTAAGAAAAATTATGTTAGAAACAGAAACATTCAAAAAATACGAACCAGAGGAATATAGACCAGGTGCACATATAACTGATGATGAAGAATTAGTGCAGGCAGCTAGCGAATACTCTCAAACTATTTTTCACCCTGTGGGAACTTGTAAGATGGGTAAAGGGGACGAAGCAGTGGTAAGTGATAAATTATTAACTCATGGTTTAAAAAATTTAAGAGTAGTAGATGCATCAATAATGCCAAATATCACTTCGGGTAATACAAATGCACCTACGATTATGATTGCAGAAAAGGCTTCGGACATGATATTGAACAATTGATGTTATCCGAAATATTTACCCCTGAACAAATAACAATTTTAACCCAAATTATTTTTATTGATTTAGTGCTTGCAGGAGATAATGCAATTATTATTGGCATGGTTGCATCTAAGTTTCCTGCTAATCAAAGAAAGCAAATAATTTTTTGGGGTATCGGAGGAGCAGTAGTCTTAAGAATTATTCTAACTTTATTGACAGCTTATTTATTACAAATAAGCGGACTAAGATTAATTGGGGGTTTATTATTATTGTACATTGTTTACAAGCTTTACATAGATGTAATCAAAGGTGAAACAAAAGAAGAAAGTGTTAAGGTAGAGAGCTCAAGTTTTTTAAAAGCTATTTGGACAATATTACTTGCAGATTTTACAATGAGTCTAGATAATGTTTTAGGTGTTGCGGGTGCTGCAGGACATCACTATCATTTATTAGTATTTGGTCTAGTTTTATCGATAGTTTTAATGGCTGTTGCGGCAAATTTAATTTCTAGTTGGATTAAAAAATATAAATGGATAGCTTGGTTAGGTTTATTAGCTATATTAGCGGTTGCTGTAGATTTAATATATACTGATATTAATATTTTATTTCTTTAATGCTTAAAAAAATTAATCTCAAAAATAAAATTGCTTTGGTTACTGGGGCAGGAAAAGGCTTAGGAAAAGCATGTTCTATTGCCTTAGCTGAGGCTGGCGCAAAAGTAATTATATTAAGTAGAACTAAATCAGATTTAATTAAAGTGAGTAAAATAATTAAAAAAACTAAGGGTTCTAGTGAAGCTTTTGTTTGTGATATTACAAATGTACAAGAGTTCAAAAATATTCTTAAAAAAATTTCTCGTTTAGATATCTTAGTTAATAATGCCGGTAATAATCGTCCAGAACATTTCACAGAGGTGAAGCGAGAAAATATGGAATATCTAACTAATTTAAACATGAAAGCAGCATTCAACGTTGCTCAATTATGTTCTCAAAAAATGGTAAAAGCCAAAAATAGAAAAAAAATTGGTGGATCGATTATACATATGTCTTCTCAGTTAGGAAAAGTAGGATGTGAGGGAAGAAACGTTTATAATATGAATAAATTTGGAATTGAAGGATTAGCCAGGGGCATGGCGGTCGAATTAGCACCCTATAATATTAGGGTAAATACTGTTTGTCCTACATTTGTTGAAACACCAATGGTAAAAAAGTTTTTTAAAAATAAAAAATTTAAAAAACAAATGTTAAGCAATATACCCCTTGGAAGAGTTGCAAAAGAAAGTGACGTAGCAACTGCTGTTGCTTTTTTAGCAGGGGAGACTTCGGAAATGATAACTGGAACATCATTAATAGTTGATGGAGGATGGACAGCGAAATAATGGGGCTTTTTTTAAAGAATATTAATTTAAAAGGTAAAACTGCCTTAATTACTGGAGCCACAAAAGGATTAGGCAGAGGAACAGCTCAAGCAATAGCTCAGGCAGGAGGTAATGTAATAGCAATCGGGAGAAATCAAATTGAATTAAACAGTTTGGGTAAGATAATTAAGAAATTAAGAGTAAAGTATGTGTCATTTAATTGTGATGTAAACAATTTCAATCGTATAAAAAGTTTTATTTCTAAATTAAAAAAATTGGATATTCTTGTTAACAATGCTGGTACAAATATTCCAGAGTCTTTCTTAAATGTGAAAAAATCTTCATTAGAAACTCTTTTGAATGTAAACACTAAATCAGCATTTAATATCGCACAACTTTGTGCTAATCAAATAATAAAATTAAAAAGAAAACAAGGTTCAATTATAAATATTTCCTCTATTTTTGGTTTGGTTGCTGGACAAAAGAGATCTGTTTACAGTATGACAAAGTTTGGAATAGAAGGCCTCACAAAAGGAATGGCTTTAGATTTAGCTAAATATAATATTAGGGTTAATAGTGTTTGCCCTAATATTGTTTTAACGCCAAGAACAAAAAAATATTTTGCAGATAAGAAATACAATAAATATGTTAAGGAAAGCACTCCAATTAACAAAGTTGTTACAGTAAGTGATGTTGCTACTGCAGTTGCTTTCTTGGCTTCAGATTCATCATCAATGATTACTGGGAGTTCAATTGTTATTGATGGGGGTTGGACAGCTAAGTGAGGTTTTCTTTTTTTACTTTTTTATTTTTATTGCAACTACAAATATCGTCAGCAGTTGAGTTCAAAGGTAAATTTGAACAAGGTTCATTTATTTTAGGAAAAACCGAACCAGGTTCAAATGTCTTTATTGACAAAAGAAAAATAAGAGTCTCAGACCAGGGTTTTTTTGCTTTTGGACTTGATAGAGACAGAAAAAATGATGTTACAATTAGAATTCACAAAGACAGTAAACTCACAACAATTAATAAAAAAGTTTTAAAAAGAAAATATAAAATACAAAGAATTGACGGTTTGCCACCAAAGCAAGTAACGCCTCCTCCAGAAGTTTATGAAAGAATTAAAAAAGATAATAAGCTGATAGGGCAAGCAAGATCTCTAGATACTTCGTATGTTTTTTTTAAAGATAAATTTATTTATCCTATAGAAAAATATATAATTACTGGAGTTTACGGAAGTCAAAGGATCTTAAATGGTAAACCAAGAAGACCTCATTACGGAATAGATTTTCATGCACCTGAGGGAACTCCAGTTAAAGCTATGATGGATGGAGAAGTTACTCTCGCTGAAAATGATATGTATTTTACAGGTGGTACGTTAATTTTTGACCACGGCCATGGTATCAGCACGTTATTCATGCACATGAAAGATATAAATGTCAAAGTCGGTCAGAAAGTAAAAAGAGGAGAAATAGTAGGAACTTTAGGTCAAAGCGGAAGAGCTACTGGTCCTCACTTAGATATTAGATTGAACTGGTTTGATGTGAAGCTAGATCCTGCAACAATACTTAATCTAAATTAATCTAGTTCAAATTTATTTTTGTAGTCTTTAATCAATGATTGATCTTGCTCATTTTTAAATAAGATAAAATTCTCTATAACGAGTATGTCGAGATTTGTTCCCATAAAACAATTAAATGCATCATCTATTGAACATACGATTGGCTCACCTCTTACATTAAACGATGTATTTACTAACACTGGGCAACCTGTTATCTTTTTAAATTCGTTTAATAAGTCATAATACTTTGGGTTTGTTTCTTTATGTACTGTTTGTATTCTAGCAGAATAATCGACATGAGTAATAGCCGGAATACTAGATCTTTTGACGTTTAGTTTATCTATTCCAAAAAGTTTTTTATCTTTTTCAGACATAGCAATTTGTTTGTCTTTTTTTACATCGGAAACTAAAAGCATATAAGGACTATCATAATTTAATTCAAACCAGTTATTTACATCTTCTCTTAAAACAGAGGGTGCAAATGGTCTAAAACTCTCTCTAAATTTAATCTTTAAATTTAATTCTTTTTGCATTTTCTCAGATCTAGGGTCAGCTAAAATTGATCGTCCTCCTAAAGCTCGAGGCCCAAATTCCATTCTTCCTTGAAACCAACCAACTGTTTTATTGTTAGACAATTCTTTAGCAACAATAGATGAAATTTCTTTTGAAGTTTTTTTGTTATATTTACCTTTTAGTTTATTCAGTTGACTCTCTATATGTTTATCTGAAAATTTTGGTCCTAAATATGCACCCTTCATTTGATCTTTAAAATTATCTCTAGGTTTTTTTAATTCATGATGCCAATATGCTAATGCAGCACCTAGTGATCCACCCGCATCACCTGCAGCTGGTTGTATCCAAATATTATCGAATATATTTTCTCTTAATATTTTTCCATTGGCAACACAATTCAAAGCAACTCCACCAGCTAAGCATAAGTTTTTTATTTTATATTCATTAGCGATATTTTTTGTTAGTCTTAGTATAATTTCTTCAGTCACTGCTTGTATTGAAGATGCTATGTCCATATGAAACTCTTTTAATAAATCTTTAGATGGATTTCTGACTGGTTGATCAAAGAGATTTGAAAAATTTTTGTTGGTCATAGTTAATCCAGTTGCATAATTAAAATATTTCATATTTAACTTAAAAGAACCATCGCTTTTAACGTCTAATAATTTATTTAAAATTAATTCTTTATATTTTGGCTTCCCGTAAGGTGCTAATCCCATTAACTTATATTCACCACTATTAACTTTGAAACCTATATAGTATGTAAATGCGGAATAGAGTAATCCAAGAGAATGTGGAAAGTGTATTTCCTTAATCATATCAAGATTATTTTTTTTTCCGATTGCTAGAGTTGTGGTTGCCCATTCTCCAACTCCGTCTAAAGTTAAAACAACTGCTTGCTCAAATGGTGATGGGTAAAATGCACTAGCTGCATGACTTAAGTGATGTTCGGAAAAATTAATTTTATTTATATCATCAAAATTTTTATCATGTCTTTTTAATTGATCAAATAAAAATTTTTTTTGAAATAGCTTTTCTCTTAACCAAATTGGCATTGATAAACTGAACGATTTAAATCCTCGAGGTGCAAATGCTAAATATGTTTCTAAAAGTCGTTCAAATTTTAAAAAGGGTTTTTCGAAAAAGACAATATGATCAACTTCATTTAAATTTAAATTAGCTTCAGACAAAACATAGTTGATAGCATTGTAAGGATAATTAGGATCATGTTTTTTTCTGGAAAAGCGCTCTTCTTGTGCTGCAGCAATTATCTCGCCATCTTTAATTAAAGTGGCGGCACTGTCATGATAAAATGCTGATATACCAAGAATAGTGTTCACTTAAAAAATTGTGTAAATAAATGGAGCTATAGCTGTACCTTGACTTAAAACTATCAAAGCGCCAAAGAGAGCTAAAACGATTAATATAGGCAGCAACCAATATTTTTTTCTAGCGCCTAAAAATTCAAAAAATTCTTTTAAAAATGATAACATAGAAATTATCTATATTACATTTAGTTTATTATCAATTATAATTGTTTAAATCATGAAAAAAATTATTTTTTTTAATTTAGCTTTTATAATCTTACTAATAATATTTTCTGAAATAATGCTTAGAAGCATTTTTAATATAAATGTGCAAGGGATTTCAAAAAATTTAATTAATACAAATTTAGATTATACCTTCAACAATATAAACTTAAAAAATGCTAAAGCTTTTGGATCAGATATTTTTACAGACGAAAATGGTTTTAGAGTATCAAGAGATAGTAAATTAAGAAGTTCTAATGAAAACATATTGTTTATTGGTGGGAGTGTTACTTTTGGGCCTGCAGTTAGTGCAGAAGAGACCTTTGTTGGATTACTTAACACTTACAGTAAAATTGAGATTAAAAACGCTAGTGCATTTGGAAGTGATTTAGATAATCATTATAAAATTTTAAGAAATTTAGACTTATTAAATACAAAAAAAATATTTATAAGTTTTTCATTAGATGACATCAATGACTCTGATATTTTTTTAAGAGAAGATATTATTACTGAAAAAACATTCAAAGATAAATTGAAATCAAATTATTTGGTTTCAAAAATTGCTCATTATCTAAGATCTAATTCAGCAATATATGTTTTAGCAAAAAATATAATTTTTGACAATAAAAATAGGTATTATTTAAATGATCTAAGTTTATATACAAATAAAAAATTAATAGATAAAATGAATAAGGATCTTAAATTAATTTCAAAAGAATTTAGCAAAAATAATGAAATTTATTTTTTTTTAATTCCATACTCACCACAAGTATCTCTGAATAACTGTAAAAAAAAAGATATTGCAGAAAATATAATTCTAGAAAGTCTTAAAAAATATAAATTTAATACAATTTACCTAAAAGAAGATTTCTGTTCTGAAGAAAAAAATAAAAATTTTTTTCTAAAATTTGATCATGCTCATCTTTCTTCTAAAGGTCACAAATTTGTTTTTGATAAATTAAAACAATATCTTAATTAAAAATCAAAATAAATAAACTTTTCTGAGCTTCCGGTGTTAATTCCAAGACCTGTAAAAATAATAATAATTACTATTGGTATTAAAAAAGCTAGCCTAATTTTTTTACTCATTTCTCTAACTTTATCATAGTTATCAATTTTTTGAGAATATATCGCAAGCACTAAAAATAATAATAAAATTAAGTTTTCACTTAAAAAAATTGTTTCTAGATTTGTATATAAATTCAAAAAAAATAAAAGCATATTATCAAATTCATGAATTCTAAAAATGATCCAAAGATTAAATACAATAAAGCATGTGAATGTAATCTTAAAAATTTTCGGAAGTTCGTACTTAAAATTTAATTGTTTTTCAAAACAAAGAAACAATCCATTTAAAAAACCCCATAATATAAAATTTAAACTAGCACCATGCCATAAACCTGCAACAGACATTGTTAATAGCAAATTAAAAAAAAATTTTCCTTTATAAGTTCTAGAACCTCCAAGTGGTATGTAAATATAATCTCGAAACCATTTCGATAAAGTTATATGCCAGTTACGCCAAAATTCTGTCAGTGACATACTCAAATAAGGTTTGTTGAAGTTTATTGGTAATTGGATATTTAATATATTTGAAACACCTAAAGCCATATCAACATAGCCGCTAAAATCGAAATAAATTTGAAGTGGAAAAAGATAATATGCTTTTATTAAGTCTTCTTTGTTTATATCGTTAGGATTTTCAAATATAGGATCTATATATAAAGCAATAGAATCAGCAAAAAATATTTTTTTTACAAATCCAAAGCTAAATAAAAGCAATCCGAATCTTATTTTATCCTTATGAAACAGTATTTTTTCTTTCAATACAGGTATTAATTCATTTGCTCTCAATATCGGTCCTGCTATTAGTTGAGGAAAATAAAAAAGAAATTCAGAAAAACTATAGAATTCTATTTGATCTTTATATTTACGTGTCTTTACATCCACAATTACAGATATTGCTGTAAAAGTAATAAAAGAAATAGCTAAAGGTAAATCTGAATTATAAGAAAAATCTTTTAAAAAAGTAAGTCCAAATATATCAACTAAAAATGAGGAGTATTTAAAGTAAAATAAAGGTATCAATATTACAGGTATTGATAATTTTAGATTCACTTTATTTTTGATTAAATAATAACTGCTAAGAAAAAGATAAAATAAAAGTAAAATAAATATTGGCTTCCAATAACTATAAAAAAAAATACTTGAAATAATTATTATTGATCTTTGGTAATTTGGAAAAAACTTTATAGCAATTAAAAAAACAACAAAAAATGAAATGAATTCTAGTGAAGAAAAAATCATTTACTTAAAAAACTAAATATAGATTTTCCAATTAATGTATGTCCAAATTCATTTGGGTGAGGATCATTATATTTGTTCCAAATTTTTTGTTCTTCTATTTCGACAAAAGATTTGAGTAAATCCAAAAAAGGTAACCCTAATTCATTTGAAAGTTTTTTAACTTTCTCATTAATGAAAGATAACTCATAAGGGTTTAGTTTGTGTATATCTGGCATTAGAACAATATAACAATTTAATTCATTTGTTTTACAATGTTTTTTTAGTCTTTTTAATTCTTTTTTTGCTGTTTGGAAACCTAGGTAATTATCTTCATATCTTTCTTTATAATAATCTTTTAATTTTTCTTGTTCAAAACTCGAAATATATGAATTAAGTAGTTTCCATATAACTACACCTAAATGAGTATGAGTTAAAAAAAAGTTTTGTTTAGTTTCTTTTATAACCTCAGTATCATTTACAAAAAAATGAACAATAATGTCTGAAAAACCTAATTTAGACCAATTTTCAAAATAATTATTTATATATCTTTGAGTATTGTAATTTCCAACTCCACCATTAATAAAAATCCATTTCTTTCCTTCATCGTTTGCTTTTTTATTCAAATAACTAATAAAAGTTTTATCATTTTCTACTCCCCAACCTAAAGCAATAGAGCTTCCTAAAATTAAAAACCTTTTTTCATAATTATCTAAAAGTGTTTTATTATAATTTATGTCTCTTTGACCATAATTGTTAATCGTAATCTCAACATTTTGTAGTTTTGCTGACTTATTTCTTATATGAACATGATTAATTTTTTTATTATCAACTTTTATCTTTAATTTTTTAGCGTACTTCCACATTTCAATATCATAATCAATTACATAATGATGCTTGACTCTTAAAATCAATTCACAAAAAAGTATTCCTAATAAAGTAGAAATAAAAATTATTATAAAAGTTTTTAATAAATTTCTTACTTTGTTCATTAGAAAATGAAGAGTTAAAATTGTTTTTTCATACTTTTAACATTTTTTCTTCTTACCCAATAACTATTAAAGTCATTTTTGAACTTTAAACTTAATACGTCTTTTCCAAAAAGTTTCATCATTAGACCAATTGGGGTAACTATTAAGAAAAATATTAATGCCATTATCACTGGAGCAATGAATGTTCCTAGAAGAATTCCAAATTTAATCCATATTTTATTCAGTGGTATTAAAAGTCTTGATTTAAAAAGACCAAGTACTAAAAAAACTAAAGACGGAATTAAAAACCATAAATTTGGATTCTCATTATTTGTCAAAGGCCATAAAAATAGTATTAAAAATACTAGTGAAAAAAGCAGGCCAAAACTTTTAATTGAGCCTTTTTCATCCATCTTAGAAATTTTAATTCAAACCTTTTTGAGGTTTCATATCCTCTTTTTTAATCCCAGCTACTGTCACTGGTTTTTTCATGGCGTCTCTTCTAAAAGGTTCGCCTAGTTCTTGATTTAAAATTACCTCTATAAAAGTAGTAATTCCTTTTTTCTGATCTTGACAAGATTGTTTAATTGCTTTTGTTGTTTCTTCCATAGTTTTTACTGTTACACCTTTAAGACCGCAAGCGTCTGCTACCTTAGCGTAACTCAATTTTGGATCTAATTCGGTTCCAATAAAATTATTATCAAACCACAATGTAGTATTTCTTTTTTCCGCTCCCCATTGATAATTTCTAAAAATTACCATTGAGATCGCTGGCCACTCCTCACGTGCACACGAACTCATTTCATTCATACTTATGCCGAAAGCACCATCACCTGCAAATCCAATTACTGGTACATCTGGACAACCTATTTTAGCTCCTAAAATTGAAGGAAACCCATAGCCACAAGGGCCAAACAAACCTGGCGCCAAATATTTTCTTCCTTTTTCAAAAGTGGGGTAAGCATTTCCAATTGCGCAATTGTTTCCAATATCACTTGAGATAATTACATCCTTTGGCATTCCTGCCTGAATAGCTCTCCAAGCTTGTCTTGGTGACATTCTATCTTTATCTCGTTCTCTTGACTCTTTATTCCACACAGTTCCTGGATCATCATCTTCATGATCCAAGCTAGATAATTTTTGAAGCCAAGCAGATTTAGTTTGATGAATAATATCTTTTCTTTTTTGTCGATCAGTATCACCTGCGTTTGAAGATAATTTTTTTAATAATTGTTGAGCAACTAATTTTGCATCTCCGCATATCCCTACTGTGACTTTTTTGGTTAATCCTATTCTATCAGAATTCATATCAACTTGAATAATTTTTGCCTCTTTAGGCCAATAGTCAATTCCGTATCCTGGTAAAGTTGAGAAAGGGTTTAGTCTAGTACCTAAAGCTAAAACTACATCAGCTTTTGAAATTAATTCCATAGCTGCTTTTGATCCATTGTAACCTAAAGGACCTACAGCTAATGGGTGACTTCCGGGAAAGCTATCATTATGCTGGTAACCCGAACAAACTGGAGAGTCTAATTTTTCTGCCAGTTTGACACAATCATTTATAGCATCACCAATAACTACACCGGCGCCAGATAAAATTACAGGGAATCTCGCGTTAGATAATAATTTGGCTGCTTGATCTACTGCATCTGCTCCTCCGGATTGTCGTTCTAATCTAACAATCGGTGGTAATTCAATATCCACCACTTGTGTCCAAAAATCTCTTGGTACATTTATTTGAGCAGGTGCAGATCCTCTAATAGCTTTTTCTATTACTCTGTTTAAAACTTCAGCTATTCTAGATGGGTCTCTTACCTCTTCCTGATAACAAACCATATCTTTAAATAAGTTCATTTGTTCAACTTCTTGGAATCCACCCTGACCCATAGTTTTATTTGCTGCTTGAGGAGTAACTAAAAGTAGTGGAGTGTGGTTCCAGTATGCGGTTTTAATTGGAGTGACTAATCCGGTGATACCTGGACCATTTTGTGCAACTACCATAGACATTTTTCCAGTCGCTCTAGTATATCCATCTGCAATTAAACCTCCGTTTGTCTCATGTGCAACATCCCAAAAAGTAATTCCTGCATCTGGAAAGATATGAGAAATGGGCATGAATGCTGAGCCAATAATTCCGAAAGCATGCTCAATGCCATGCATTTGTAAAACTTTTACAAAAGCTTCTTCAGTTGTCATTTTCGTCATATAGATACCTTTGGTATATTATTGAAAATCTATCTTTCTTTATACTAGATTTTAGTCTATATCCATTAGATATTTTTATGTCAAAGCCAGACTTAATTATCCATGACGAAAAAGATAACGTAGGGGTTGTTGTTATAGAAACAACTAAAAAAGGCCAAGATTGCAATGCTTGGATAATGGAGAACGATGAAACTGTAAATGTTCCATCAGCCAACAACGTGCCTTTAGGTCATAAAATCGCACTCGTAGATTTAAAAGTTGGAGATACCATTTTTAAATATGGTCACGATATTGGCAAGGTTGTGAAAGAAATTAAAAAAGGTGAGCATGTTCATGTTCATAATGTAAAGACAAAGAAATGGTAATCAAATGAGTATTCCAAAAAGTTTTTTAGGTTACAAAAGAGAAAATGGTAGAGCCGGAACTAGAAATCACGTTATCATTTTGCCGGTCGATGATATTTCAAACGCCTGTGCGGAAGCTGTAGCTAATAATATCAAGGGTACAATAGCACTTCCTCACTCTTATGGAAGATTACAATTCGGAGCAGATTTAGAACTTCATTTTAGAACAATGATAGGTACTGGTAGAAACCCTAATGTAGCTGCTGTTATTGTTATCGGTATTGAACCTAAATGGACAAAAAAAATTGTGGATGGCATAGCGGAAACTGGAAAACCAGTTGAAGGTTTTCATATTGAAAGAAGCGGGGATATTCAAACGATAATGAAGGCATCGAAAAAAGCACAAGAATTTTCTATGTGGGCATCTGAAAAACAAAGAGAGGAATGTCCATTAAGTGATTTATGGATTTCTGTTAAATGTGGTGAGTCAGATACTACTTCGGGATTAGCTTCTAACCCTACAGTTGGTAATTTAATGGATAAATTAGAACCTCTAGGCGTTCATTTATGTTTTGGAGAAACATCTGAATTGACTGGAGCAGAACAAGTCTGTGCAAAAAGAGGTGCAACTCCTGAAGCTCAAAAAAAGTTTATGAAAACTTGGAGCGACTATAATGATTTTATTTTAAAAGAGGCGACTAATGATTTATCTGAAAGTCAACCTACAGCTGGTAACATTGCAGGTGGTTTATCAACAATTGAGGAAAAAGCTTTCGGTAACTTTCAAAAAATAGGCTCAAGAAAATTTATAGATGTCTTAGAGCCTGCTGAGGAACCAAAAAAAGGTAAAGGGCTATATTTCATGGACACGTCATCTGCAGCAGCTGAATGTGTTACACTCCAAGCGGCAGGAGGATTTAACATACATCTTTTCCCAACAGGGCAAGGAAACATAATTGGTAATCCAATTGAACCCGTTGTTAAACTAACAGCTAATCCACTTACTGCAAAATTAATGAGTGAACATGTTGATTGTGATGTTTCCAAAATTTTATCTAGAGAAATGAATCTTGATCAAGCTGGTGATAAATTAATTGAAACAACATTAAAAGTAGCAAATGGAAGACTTACTTGTGCTGAAGCGCTTGGACATAGAGAATTTGTTATGACCAAGTTATATCGAAGTGCGTAATTTCTTCTTTCGAAGATTATTTAACCGGAAATTTAACTTCTTCTTGTTTAGGTTTTTTGTGTCTTAAATCGTGAATAATTTTTCTAAACCAAGCCATTAATGCTCCAAGTACTACTGCAAGTATAATTGCAAAAGCTCCATACAAGAAAGGTGCTTCATTAGAAATTCTTACGATAAACTCTGCTAAGCTATTTAATTCAGGAGCATCTACTTTAATTCCATTAAATCCTTTTTTTTCTCTAAAGAAAGAGTCATAAGCAATCGCAATAGCAACTGTTATTAAAAGCATTGCAAATAAAGATTTAAGTTCATTACTATCTAGAAATTGACCAATCTTTTGTCCAACTTGAACTCCAACAATTGATCCTAATATTAAAGGAACAACTAAAAATAAGTCGATCGTTCCATAATTGAAAGAATGTAGTATCGTTACAACTGCACTGATAAAGACGGTAACAAATAATGAGGTTCCTGGGATTAATTTTACAGGCATTCCTATTATATAAATCATTGCAGGTACCATTAAGAATGCGCCTCCTATACCCATCATTGAAGCAACAAATCCAACGATAAAGCCTAACAAAATTGGTGTAAATGCACTTTCATATAATCTAGATTTATTAAATCTCATCCTCAAAGGTAAACCTTGAAGCCAATTATGGTCATGTAGTTTTTTTTTAATATTTATTTTAGATTTTAATCTATTTCTCTCTCTTATTCCTTCAATTAACATTAAAGTTCCAACCATAGCTAAAAGATACATATACAATAATGAAATAATTAAACTTATTTTCCCTATTTCAGAAAAAAAGGTAAAAGTCATTATCCCTATGATTGTTCCGGCTATCCCACCAGAGACAATCATTAAACCCATTTTATAGTCTAACGTTTTTTTATACCAATGAGTTAAAGAACCTGACACTGAAGTTGCAAGAATATTGTTTACTTCATTAGGAACTGCATAAACTGGAGGGATTCCCATAAAAATAAGAAATGGTGTCATTAGAAACCCTCCCCCTACTCCAAACAAACCTGATAAAACTCCTACAGCTAAACTTAAAAATAGTAAAAGAAAAATATCGATATTTACTTGAGCTATTGGAAGGTAAATTTCGAGCATTTGTATTAGCAGTATGCCTGAAACATTAAGTTGTCAATCTTAATAAATTGTTGCTCCAAATACTTTGATCATATCTCCCTCTAATCCGAGAACCAATCTGCCAAGAAATTCACCGGCTACAGTATTACTTTTTTGTTTATAGAGCACGGTTATAAACTTATCTCTTCTAATACATCCTAAAAACTCTTGCTTTTCAGACAAACTAGTAAGTAATTTATTATTGGCCCACTGTTTCCCAAGTTCTACTTCATTAGCTCCGTAAAGCATTTGTGATGAAAAGTCCTTCGTAAAACTTCCATAATCTTTATTATTAGATGATCTGACTAAATTTTCCCAAATAGGATTGGCTATTTTGATGATTTCATCATCACTTTTATCAACTAGGTTCATGAGAAATATTTAGGAAGCCTTCTTTTCTTTTTCGTCTCCAACTATGTGATAAACTGGCATTTTTTCTAAACTGAATTTTCCAGTTTCAGGATCTCTTCTTGAAACGGTTAAACAATGCCAATTTTCATCATCTAATTTTAATTTATCACCTCTGTAGTAATAACCTGGCCATCTTGTTTCCTCTCTAAAAAGGGTATGTTCTGTAACACACTGAGAAGTAAGCGTTCTATGTTTTAATTCCCATGCTCTCATTAATTGATGATAATCTTCAGCTCCAACGTTTTCTAAATCTTCTTGGAGCCAATCTAAAAGTTCTAAACCTTTTTTAAGTAAGTTATCATTAGTCATATAATTTGCTGTAATACCACCAACATACTCATCCATAATTTTTTGTAATCTCTGAAGTCCTTGAATTGGAGAAATATAGCTTGGTGAAACAGTTCCTCCGGTAATTTCATTTCTATTGACCGTATAATTATCTAAAGGTTTATAGATAATTTCTCTAAATTCATCACACTGTTTATCAGAAACTTTTAAATCGTTAGCTTTTTGATCTTCAATATATTTGACAGCGGCTTTTGCAGCCAATCTTCCCTCCGTAAAAGAACCTGAAGAAAATTTATGCGCACTTCCACCAACAGTGTCACCAGCTCCGAATAACCCATCGACTGTAGTCATTCTATTGTAGCCCCAAAAATACTCTTTAGGAGCAATATCTTCAGGTCCGCTTACCCAAGCACCTGAACAAGTTGCGTGTGATCCCATTACATAAGGCTCTGAAGTGGTTAATTCTGGATTAGTATATTTTGGATCTATATTTTGTGAAGCCCACACTACAGCTTGGCCTACAGTCATACCTAAAAAGTTTTCCCAACCCACTGTTTCTAAGTGAGGATCTTGGAAAGCTTCTTTTGTAACCATATGAATAGGTCCTCCACCTGCCATAACTTCCTGAATAAATGCATGGTTTCTTAAACATGTCGGCACAGGGTGATGATCAATATACTCTCCAACTAATTTTTTAGTTTGGTCGTACCATTTTTTTTCATAGTTCTCGCCATTTGCATTTTGAGTATAAGTTTTTAAATGTAAAAAGTATGCTCCGACAGGACCATAGCCATCTTTAAATCTACATAATACAATTCTATTTTCCATTTGAGTCATCTTTGCGCCTGCTGCAATAGGTAATGCATAAGCTGATCCATTGCTCCATGGAGCATACCAAGTTCTACCCATACCCTCACCTACTGCTCTTGGTTTAAAAATATGTGATGCTCCACCTGCAGCAACTATAACTGTTTTTGCTCTAAACACATGATAATCACCCGTTCTCATATTAAAACCAACAGCTCCGCCAACTCTATTTTCTTTATTCTCATCCATTAATAAATGAGTAACCATTATTCTGTTATATATTTTGTCAGCTGATTTTTTTGCTGCTTCAGCTACAATTGGTTTGTAACTTTCGCCATGAATCATTATTTGCCATTTTCCTTCTCTTTGATATCTACCAGTTTTCTTATCTTTCATCATTGGAAGGCCCCATTCATCAAACATATGAACTGTTGAGTCTACGTGACGAGCCATGTCGTAACCCAAGTCCTCTCTTACTAATCCCATTAAGTCGTTTCTTGCATATCTAACATGGTCCTCAGGCTGATTTTCATTCCATCTCATTCCCATATAGCAATTAATTGCGTATAGTCCCTGAGCAACCGCTCCGCTTCTATCGATATTCGCTTTTTCTACACAAATAATTTTAAGATCTCTTCCCCAATGTCTTGCTTCAAATGTAGCTCCTGTGCCAGCCATTCCTCCGCCTACAACTAGGATATCACAATCTTCGTATACTGTTTTATTTTTAGGCATTAATAATAAACTTCTTTTTTAAATGAGTCTTTGCTAATAGTTGGTAAATCCTTTTTAGTATCCAAACCTTCAGGCTCAGAGTATAAAACTTGTGAATTCATTTCACCTTGTCTTGGTTTGTCACCCTCTGCGAGTTTTGGAATAAATTTTCCCCATGGTTTTGTTGTAATAGGTGAAACGAAATTTTTTTCAGTGCCATTTCTAAACTTTATTTTCCATGAAATAGTTCCTTTTTCTTCTTCTCTTCTCACTCTAACACTATGCCCCATTGGAGCAAAATCTGCATATCCCCTTACATCGATTGCGTGATTAGGACACGCTTTAACACAAGAATAACATTCCCAACAAAAATTTGGTTCTATGTTTTTAGCTCTTCTGATCGTTTCATCTATATGCATTATATCAGAAGGACAAATATCAACACAGTGGCCACAACCATCACATCTTGTCATGTAAACAAAAGTAGACATTATTTATTTTCTCCCTTCAAATTTTCTATAATAGTATTTTGATTTAATCTAGTTTTAAATTTCATAAATCTTAATAATGTTTTGGCTCTTCCCTTTTAATTCCTAAACCAAATTGCTTAGGAGCATCAGCAGGAGGGGGCAAATTGTCTCTTGAGCCATCGGCTTCTGCTAAATTTTTTTGAATTGCTGCTCCAGGTTTGTAAAACATATGTGCAAATTTAGACCAATAAACTCCACCAAATAAAAATATATTAGAAACAATAAAAAGAGTGAAAAAAATGTAACTTATAATACTCATGCCAGCTGATTGAGTAAACGACCAGGCTATTCCAAAAGTTGCACAAGCTAATAATGCTAAAACAAATAAATCAGCAGTTATAATTCTATACCAAGGATGAGCTTCTGCAGATACGTCAACTCTTAAGAAAAACCAAAACCAATAACCTCCTAGACAAGTCATTATAGCCCCTAAGTGCCAAACAATTGGGATGTAAGAGGGGGCAACAGTTCCGTCGGAGTATTTAAAAATTAAAACAGCTGAGCCTATCCAGAATAATATTGTTCCGTACATTCCTAAGACATGTGCCAGCCTTCTTTTTCCCCAACCCAATTCCGATGTAGTTCCAATATCATGCACTACTGTTTTTAAAATTACTGCTGTTTTTTTTCCTGTAGTTAACTCATTTTTAGCAGATTTTTTTGCTTTTTGAGCGTTTCTAAAAAAATAAATTACATTTTTTTTATGTAACATATCTAAACCAGTTCCAACTATAATTAAAAGAACCATAGCGATAACAAAATATTGCATTAGAAAAGCTGGAATGACTGTAGCTAGATCTGCAAAAGGATTAGTTGATAGCATAAACGACTCTTAAAGGTTTGATCAAAAGAGGTCAAGTGAGAACATTTCTCATCTATTTAAGTTTGCCCTCTTTTCTCATTTGCTCTCTTATTTTAGTTGCTGAAATTTGTTGTGTCTTTTCGTCCAATACAATTTCTTCAATTTTATAACCAACTCCCCTTCCATAACAAATATTAGTAATATTTGGCACTAAAGTAACTTGAATTCTATTTTTATAATCTTTAAGTGCTTCAAAAATATTTTTTTTAATTGTTTCAAAATCAAAAGGGTTGTCATCAACACCTTTTACATCTCTAACCATAATATTGACTTGCCCGGTCTTTTTTAAAGTTTCTTCGAATAGTTTTTGATGCCCAGCGTGCCAAGGTTGCCATCGCCCCAGCATTTGAGCAGTAGGATGTTTGTTATCCCAAACGTGGTTATCGTTTTTCATTAAAAAACTTAAGTATTTAAGCTCTAAGCTGCTATTGTTTGCAGTTTATGCTTAGAAGTCATTCCGCTTAAGAAGTTCCAAAGATATCTTGCAGTCAATAAAGATGCAGTTTCAGCTTTCTCCTGCTCCTCATTTGATAATCCATCTAATAACTTTTCGCATTCTGCTCTATGAATTACATCTGCTGATTTATGTGCTTCAAAGAATTCAAGTCCTTCTTTAGAGCTAACCCCATAGAATTTTTTTAATCCTTGTATCTTTGTTTCAGCAATTTCTGGTATTTGTCTTTCATAGGTATATAAAGAAGCAAGACCTTCTGCGTACGATTTTCTTGCCTGAGAAAAGAAATTATCAATCATATCTTTTGTAAACCAATCAAGTTTTACTTTTTCAATATCTCTTTCTTTAGCTCCTAGAGCTTTAGCAAAGTTCTTCCAAAGTTTTGGGTGATCCCCATCTTTGTTCTCTTCATCTTGTAAATTTTCTAAAAGTATTCTTCTTTTTTCGATATCTTCACAAATAGAGTGTGTAGCGCTGATGTATCTTGGAAACGCTTTAACATGCTGATAATATTGTTCAGCATAATCTTTTATAATCTCTCTGTTTAATTTTCCCTCGTTCCAATAAATTTGATAAAATGGGTGTTTTAATAAGTGAAACTTATCTAATTTTGTACCTAATTTTTTTGAAAACATAATACTCCTTTTGTTTATTTAAAGACTACTTCTTATTTATAAATTATTTAAGGAAAAAATTATCCACACTTTTTAGTTGAGTATTTTAAATGTTCACGTTTTGATTCACTTTTGATTCACTTTGGGACTCAGAATACAACCTTAGATAGTGTTATTCACACGATCAACTCTTCTCTCATCTATTGGATAATGAACTATAGTAGCAAATAAAGATAAAGCTATAGCCATATACCACGCATAATCATAACTTCCATAGTTGTCATAAAAATAACCACCGAGAAAAGCTCCGGCAAAAGCGCCAAACTGGTGACATAAAAATACTATACCAAACAAAGTGCTTAAGTATTTTGTACCAAAAATTTGCGCGACTATTCCGTTGGTAGGAGGAACAGTTGAAAGCCACAACAGTCCAAAACTTACTCCAAAAATTATGGAGTTTAGCATTGATGGTGGAGAAAAAATAAAAATGCAGATGCTAACCGCCCTCAAAAAATAAAGAATACTTAACAAATTCTTTTTCTTATACCTTGTACCAAGATAACCCATGCCCAAAGTGCCGAAAATGTTAAAAAATCCAATCAATGCTAAAATAATAGTAGCAGACCATCCAGCCATACCTCTATCTTGCATATATCCAGGAATATGAGTTCCTACTAAAGTTATTTGAAAACCACAAACAAAAAAGCCTAAAACCAAAAGCACATATCCTTTGTGAGAAAATGCTTCTTTGATTGCTGAAAAAAAAGTTTGGTCTCTGTCTGCTTGAGACGAATTAATAATTGTCTTGGAAGGAAATAAAAAAAGTGAGGCTAGAAGACCAATAACTATAAAAATCATAAAATACTTTAAAGTTTGCTCCCAATCAAATTCTACTAAGCTGTATTTAGTTAAAAGAGGGGACAAAAAATATCCTATTGAAGCTGCCGCAGTAACTATCCCTGTCGCGATAGTTCTAGTCTCGTTTGGAAAATGTTTGCCAACTTCTGAAACTGGAACTCCAATTGCTGTAGCTCCTAAAGCAATACCAATTAAAACTCCAAGGGCCAACTGAAAATAAATTCCAGTGTTTGGCCCAGAATACAACATGAAGATACCTAAAGCGAATATAACAAATCCAAGAAATACAGCTTTATTTCCTCCAAACTTATCTGCTAATAATCCAAAAATAGGAGCAAATATTCCCCAGAATAACATTTGAATTCCAATTGCTAATCCGAATTCTGTTCTTGTGACACTTAAGCTATCTTCAAAAGCATCAAAAAAAAGACCAAAAGTTTGCCTGAGACCCATAGAAATCAAAATTACAAAACATGCTGATGCCAAAACAATCAAAGCTAAATTATTAGGAAAAAATTTTTTCACTACTTTATGTACCTTAAAGAATTTCTTAAATCATTAATTAAATCTTGAGGATCTTCTAATCCAATATGTAATCTTACAATATGTTCGTCTTTATCAAATCTAAAATATTTTCTACCTTTTAAGTATTCGTCCTTATTTTTTGATCTTAGCTCTTGTAATATTGCAAGACTTTCAAAACCTCCCCAGCTATATCCTATTCCAAATAATTCTAATGAATTAACAAATTTAATCACAGAAGATTTTTTTTTACTTTTAATTACAATCGATAATAATCCTGACGCACCTGAATAATATTTTTTCCATAATTTATAATTTTTAGTTGATGGTTTGTATGGATATAAAATTTCGCTTATTTTTTTTTGCTTTTTTAAAAAGTTAATAACTAATTTTGTATTTTGATAATGTTGATTTAATCTAGTATCTAAAGTTCTTAGCCCTCTTATGATTAGATAAGCTTCATCAGCTGACATTCTATATCCTGAAAGTCTATAAAAAAACATTATTTGTTTGAAAACTTTTTTATTTACAGCCAACGAACCGCCCATAGCATCTGAGTGTCCTGAAAAATATTTTGTTGCTGATGAAAAAGACATGTCAAACCCAATTGTTAAAGGCTTAAGATATAAAGGTGTACCCCACGTATTATCAAGAAAAGTATATATTCTTTTCTTTTTTGCTAATTTTACAATTTTAGATAAATCCTGAAACTCAAATGTATTGCTACCAGGGTTTTCAACTAAAATCATTTTTGTTTTTTTTGAGACTTTATTTTTTAAATCTTCAAAAGAGTCTGGATTATAAAAAATTGCATTAATATTAAATTCTTTTAGAAGTTTCTCTGAAATTTCTTTTGTTGGACCATAAACATTATCTGAAACCAAAATTTCATCTCCTGGTCTACATAAACTCATTAATGCTAGCGCTACACCACCAAAACCCGTTCCTGTTAGAAATACATGGTAGGCTTTTTCTAATTCTTTTAAAATATTTTCAAGTTCAATAGTAGTTGAACTACCATAACGACCATAACTATAATGACTTATTTTTTGATGATTTTTAATTTTTCTCTCATGTCTATATAGCTCTTGCATAGTGTCAAATAGAATTGTTGAAGCCCTAATTACTGGAGGATTAGCAGATCTATTGGATACGTCTTTCGTAGGATGTTTTAAGAATGTCGTTGTAGACTTTTTCATAAAATAAGTATATTTGAATTCAAATAGCTTTTAAGTTTTATATAAACTAAAAATATAAAGGAGGCAAAAATATGGGTTACCCAAAAAAGCACCGTGGTAGAAGAAAAATCGGCTCAAAAAAAAGAAGAGCTAGAAAAAGAAACAAAAAAAAATAATCATTTAAATATTTATGTATGAAATAACTCAAATCCGAAAATTGAGTATATGGATTTTTTTTATTCCATTAACTGCAATAAATTTATGTCTTTTTATTTCACAAAACCCCGAATTTTTACATGATACTATATTTGCAGTAGACCAAATTGGTAGATCCGGTTTTTCTATTCCATATATAGATGGAAGCCTATCTATTAGCAGAGCTTCTAGAACTTTCCCACAATATTTAATTTTTAAACCTTCAATGATTTTAACGTCTTTTCTTTTGTATTATTATTGGAAGAATAATAATGATCTTGTAAATAAATTATATGAAACAAAGATAAATTTTAAATTCAAAATTTTTGGAATTCTTTCAGCAATTTTTTTAGCAATTCATTCAATATTTTTAGGAATAAAATTTGATATTCAAGTTTATAAATTATTTAGAAGAATAGTATTAGTTTTATTTATTTTGTTTGAGCTTATCGCGCAAGGTTACTTAGTTTATCATTTTTATAAATTAAAGAAAAAATTAGAAAAATTTGTAGTAAAAAAAATATTAATAATGAAAATTTTGCTTGTAAGTATTTTAGTTGCAACAGCAATTCTAAGTTTGCCCACTTTAATAACCAAAGGAAATACTCATTTTAAACATATGTTAGAATGGAATTATTTCGTAGGAGTTATTCTATTTTATTTATTTTCAAGATTTTTTTGGAGAAGAACCACTTAAATTTCTAGGCTTTCGCCCAGAAATTTAGTAGTTTTGGCTCGTCGTTTTAGGCGCTACCGCCAAGCCATCCCGATGAACTATTCTAGCGCTACTAGGTTCATCTTTCTGCCCTTTAAGCTTGAACCTCTCGGTTTTTCCTTAAATGGCCAGTTAAGAGTTGCCTCTTAATTAATAATATTAAAACATAACTAGTTAGAAACTGTAATCACTTTATTCGTGTCTTATTATAGGCTGTTAACTAAGTGGATAACTTATTATTAAAAGTCGTATCAATCCAACCGCCTCCTAAAACTTTATCCCCATAAGAATCTTTAGAATAAAAAACACATGCTTGGCCTGGAGAAATACCTGTTTCTTTATCTAAAATTTGTACTTTAGCACTATCATTTTTTAAATTTATTTTCGCATTTAAAAGTCTGCCAGTTGATCTTACTTTTATTTTAATAGCTTTTTCAAATTCTTCCTTTCTTGCAAGAATATTAAGTTCTCTTAGTTTAATTTCTTTAATTTCTAAATTTTCTTTACTCCCTACGATAACTTTATTTTCATTAGCATTAATATTTACTACATAAAGTGGTGTTTTATTTGAAATTTTAAGTCCTTTTCTTTGACCTATAGTAAAATTAATTATTCCTTGGTGTTCGCCAATTTTTTCTCCTTTAAGATTAATTATATCCCCTTTTTTAAATGACTCTGGTCTAAATTTTTTAATCACAGAACTATAATCCCCATTTGGAACGAAACATATGTCTTGACTATCTGGTTTATCAGCAACATTTAAATTTAATTTTTTAGCGATAGATCTTGTTTCAGATTTATCGATTTCACCTAAAGGAAATCTTAGATAATTAAGCTGTTCTTGAGTTGTACTAAATAGGAAATAACTTTGGTCTCTATTAAAATCTTTAGCCCTATACATATTTGCATGTCCATTTTTTTGAATTCTTGTCACGTAGTGCCCAGTTATTAATGCATCAGCTTTTAAATCTTTGGCATATTTAAATAAATCTCTAAACTTTACTGTTTGATTACACTGAACACATGGTATCGGGGTCTCTCCAGCTGCGTAGCTATCAATAAAAGAGTCTATAACTTTAGACTTAAATTTTTTTTGGTAATATAAAATTTCGTGACTGATATTAATTTTTTCTGAAACTCTTTTGGCATCTATTATATCCTGCCCAGCACAACATTGCCTACCTTCTTTTGACTGTTTTGAGTCATCATAAAGTTTTAAAGTAATGCCTGTAACGTCGTATCCCTCCTCTTTCATAAGAGCAGCTACAACTGAAGAGTCCACGCCACCAGACATTGCTACAACTACTTTAGTTTCCTTTTTTGGTTTATTAATTCCTAGAGAATTCATTATTAAAGTGTATAATATATTTACAATTTTTTTTCCATAATGCTTATTGATTTTGAACCAGGTGATTACGTTAAAAATCCTGCTAAAACCGAGTGGGGGATTGGTCAAGTTCAATCAATTATAGGTAAAAAAGTAACAGTCAATTTTGAAAATTTTGGAAAAAGAGTAATAAATATCGAAAACGTAAATTTAGAGAAAGTTGAAAGTGGATAAAGTCGAATTAA
Source organism: uncultured Pelagibacteraceae bacterium (assembly GCA_902543665.1). Classification (GTDB taxonomy): domain Bacteria; phylum Pseudomonadota; class Alphaproteobacteria; order Pelagibacterales; family Pelagibacteraceae; genus Pelagilacustribacter. The sequence goes on along the minus strand of CACBZI010000004.1, from coordinate 270 downwards.
AAAAAATAGCTGAAGGATTAATAGATACATTTAATAAAGCTGGAGAGGAGTCTTTAAGACTTTATGAAAAAGGCTTAAAAATAGAGATAAAGCAAGATGGATCTCCAGTAAGTAATGGGGATTTAAGAGTAAATGAGGTTATTTCAGAAAAAATTGCAGATTTGACCCCTAATATACCAATTATTTCTGAAGAAACAGTTGATTTAAAAAAAAAAAATAATTCAAAAATTTTTTGGTTAGTTGATCCTATTGATGGAACGAAAGAATATA
>CACBZI010000003.1 GCA_902543665.1 uncultured Pelagibacteraceae bacterium | reverse complement strand
AAGTTGGAACTTACAGAGAATTTGATGGTAGACCTAACGTTGGTTCACATAGGTTCTCACCTCAAGACTCTTGGCCAGATAACACAAATTTAGACAAAGCTAGACGTCTTCTTTGGCCGATAAAAAAAAAATATGGTAATAAATTAAGTTGGTCAGATCTAATGGTTCTGGCAGGAACTATGGCTTATGAAAAAGCTGGATTTAAAACTTTTGGTTTCTCTTTTGGTCGAGAAGACATTTGGGGACCCGAAAAAGATGTTTATTGGGGCAAGGAAACAGTTCCATTAGCCGTAAACAGATATGGCAATCCAAAGGATCGTTCCTCATTAGAAGCCCCTTTAGCAGCATCACACTTCCAACTTGTTTACGTAAATCCAGAGGGCGTAGAAGGTAAACCTGATCCAGTTAGAACAGCGATGGATGTAAGAGAAACTTTTGGACGAATGGGGATGAATGACGTTGAAACAGCTGCTCTTACAGTTGGAGGTCACTCTATTGGTAGAGCTCATGGTAATGGTAATCCTGCGAACTTAGGACCAGAACCAGCAGGTGCAGATATTCATGAACAAGGTTTTGGTTGGGTACAAGAAAATGGCACAGGAGTTAATCAAATAACTTCAGGTCTCGAAGGTGCTTGGACAACAAATCCTGACAAATGGGATCACCAATATTTAGATCTTCTACTTAATTACGAGTGGGAAAGCAAAAAAAGTCCTGCAGGAGCTTGGCAATGGGAACCGGTAAATCTTGAAGAAGAAAAAAAGCCAGTGGATTTGGGCGATCCAAAAAAGAAAGCGAGACTAATGTTTACAGATGCTGATATGGCGATGGCGATGGATCCAGAATATCGGAAAATTTCAGAGAGATTTTATAAAGATCCAAAGTTTTTTGAGGATTCATTTGCTCGAGCTTGGTTTAAATTGACTCATAGAACAATGGGAAGCAAAGATAACTACATAGGTCCTTGGGCACCTAAAGAGGATTTGCATTGGCAAGGTAACGTTTCAGCACCTAAAAAGAAATACAACGTAGAAAAAGTAAAAAAAATGATTGCAGCTAGCAAATTAACTACAAGTGAATTAATAACTATTGCTTGGGATAGCGCTAGAACATACAGAAGGACTGATAAAAGAGGTGGAGCTAATGGAGCACGAATTCGCCTTGATCCAATGAAAAATTGGGAGGCAAACGAACCAGAAAAACTTTCAAAAACACTTAAAGTGATTGAAAGCATCGCCAAAAAAACAGGTGCAACTATTGCAGACACAATCGTTCTTGCTGGAAATGTAGGTTTAGAAAAAGCAATAAAGAAGGGCGGGTCAAAAGTTAAAGTTCCTTTTTATTCAGGTAGAGGCGATGCAACTCAAGCTGAAACTGAAATAAAAAGCTTTAAATGGCTAGAGCCTTTGCACGACGGATTTAGGAATTATGTGAAATCAGATTATTCTGTGATGCCAGAAGAACTTTTATTAGAGAGAGCATCTTTAATGGGACTAACTGCTAAAGAGATGACTTGTTTAGTAGGAGGGATGAGAGTTTTAGGAACAAATCATGAGTCTGCTAAAAATAAAGGCGTGCTTACAAATAAAGTTGGAGCACTAACTAACGACTTTTTTATAAACCTAGTTGATATGAAATATATGTGGAAACCGACAGGCAAGAACTCTTACGATGTGATTGATCGTAAAACAAATAAAGTAAAATTTACTGCTTCAAGAGCAGATTTAGTATTTGGTTCTAATTCAATACTTAGATCTTATGCTGAAGTATACGCTCAAGACGATAATAAAGACAAATTTATTAAAGACTTTGTAGCGATATGGACAAAAATCATGAACGCTGATAGACCTAATTTAAAAAAACTGAATTAAAATGGAAATTTTAAAGTCAAAAGAAAATTTAGAACATTTAAATAAAAATATTAAGGATGACTTCTATAAAGTACCTAATTTAAATTTTGATATTGATAAAATGAGAGCAGATTTGAACTTAGTGTTAAAAAAAAAAAAATTTAATACGCTTGGTATTAAAAATTTTGGCGCTATCTCACTTAATCAAATCCCTGGCGACAAATCCTCTACAGAAGGTCACAATGTTAGAGGAACTTACTGGACAATTCCAGATGAAAAGGGGAAAGAAATTGAAAGAGACAAACCTATAGATGAATCAAAATATACTGAAATTGTAACAGAATTCAAAGGAACTTATTTCGAAGAGGTTTACAATACACTCAAAAAACATTTTAAACTTGGAAGAGTGAGAATTTTATTAAAAGAGCCAAGGTCTACTCTTAGTTGGCACAGAGATCCAGAACCGAGATTGCATATCCCAATAATTACCAATAAAGGATGCAGAATGGTTATCGAAGAGGTTTGTAAACATATGCCGGCTGATGGCTCAGTTACAATTACAAACAATACTAAGTATCACAACTTTTTTAATGGAGGAGAACAAAATAGAATCCACCTCGTTGCTTGTGTGCTAGATAATCCATTTAATTAAATGACTGAATTTACACACGGTATCTTTTCAGCCTCAAAAACCATATACCAAAATAATAAAGGTTCTATTTTAAGAACAATTATTTATACAATCGGACACTTCGCAATTGCTATAACAGTTTTGATGCTAGTAGCGGACGTGTCTTTTATGATTGCTCTTACTGATGCAATTGTTGAACCATTAGCTAATGCTATTTGGTATTTTATACTAGACAAAATTTGGACAGCTAAATATAAAAAATAGTTTACAACAAACCCCATAAACTGTTTTTTTTGATCCAACCTTTATAATTATTAACTTTTACTTTACACCATTCTTCCCCACATTTTTGTATTTTGCAAAGCCTACCTTTTTTTACAATTACCAAAGGTTTAGAAAATATAGATGCTTTATTAAAAATTAACTGATTATCCTCTACTGTAATTGCAGCTTTTTTTTTCGACAATTGAGAAATATGAATCCAGCCAGTATTATTTTCGTGATCTCTAATTTTTCTAAAATTTTCGAACTTATCCTGAACAAGAACTGGTAAAAATTTCTTTTTATAGAATAATTTAATGGGGTATTCAAAAGATGGTCCTTGTCTTAGATTAACTTTATCATTTCTTAAGGTTAAGAAGTGTTCTTCCGAAGCCGAAACATTTTGGCATAATGAAAATAAAATTAAGGATAAATAAATTATTTTGAACATTTATTTTTACATCCTGGGTTAAAACTTAACTTTACACTTCTAAAATTTGTAGTAATTGAGTCAAAAATTATCAAACGTCTGTCTAAAATACTTTTAAAATTTAAAATTTCTTTTAGGACCTCATTTGCTTGTAAAGATCCTAATATACCTGCTACTGGTGAAAAAATTCCCTCCGCTTGACAATTATTTAAATTTGAAGGCTTTTCAGGCATAAAACACCTATAACATGGTGTTTTTTTCTTAAAATTAAATCTAAATAAATGACCATCAAATTTGTTTATAGCCGCAGAGATTAAAATTTTTTTATTCTTTTTACATTGATCATTAATTATAAAGCGAGTTTCATAACTATCAGTTCCATCACAAATAATGTCAAAATTCTTTATGATAGATTTACAATTACCTGGATTAATTCTTTTTTTAAAAATTTTTATTTTTATTTTTTTATTTATTTCTAATATTTTTTTTCTAGCTTGATCTACTTTAAATTTACCAATATCGCTTGTTGAAAATAAAGTTTGTCTATTTAGATTACTTAATTCTACTTTATCGTGATCTGCTATTCCTAACGTTCCCACACCAGATGCTGCTAAATAGGTCAACAAAGGGCATCCTAAACCTCCAATTCCAATTATTAATACTTTTGACTTCAAAATTTTCTTTTGTCCTAAAATCCCTATTTTTTTCAAAATTATTTGTTTCTCGAATCTTTCAAAATATCTAGAGTCAAAATTCATTTATTATTTTGTTCCTGTAGATCCAAACCCGCCAGACCCGCGATTAGTTTTTCCTAAGTCTTCAACTTCTTTAATTTTAGCCTTTTCTACTGGACAAAGTACCATCTGAGCTATTCTTGAGCCCTTTTCAACTTTAAATGTTTTATTACCTAAATTAATTAATATAACTTTAATTTCTCCTCTATAGTCTGCATCAATTGTTCCAGGAGTATTAAGAACTGTAACTTGATTTTTAGCTGCCAATCCTGATCTTGGCCTAATTTGCATTTCGTAATTGACAGGTATCGAAACTGATATACCAGTTGGAATTATTGAGGATTCTCCAGGTTTAATATTAATTGTAGAGGTTATGTCAGCTGCAAGGTCCATCCCTGAAGATCCCTCAGTTTCATATTTTGGTAAATTTATATTTTTAGATAGTCTTTTAATTAGAATTTCTGTCATTAATTAATAGTTTATCTAAAATGATTTCAGCAACTTTATTTGCTATGAAACTTTTTTTATTTTTTTTAATTATTTTAGTATTTCCATCACTATCAATAATTGAAACCTCATTATAATCGGAATTAAATCCTTTACCTTTTTCTGAGACATCATTTGCAATAATTAAATCACAATTTTTCTTTCTCATCTTTAATATTGAATTTTTGTTAAGATTTTCTGTTTCTGCAGAGAAACCAACAACTATTCTTGGTCTATGTTTATTATTTTTACTTAAATATTCCAGAATATCCTTATTTTGTTTAAATTGAATAGATGTAAAAGTATTTTGATCTTTTTTAAATTTATTTTTGTTTTTTTTAATAGGCTTAAAATCAGAAACAGCAGCTGAGCAAACAGCAATATCTACGGGTAGAGATTTTTTAACTTCCGTAAACATTTCATCTGCAGTTACTATTTTTTTTGTTATGATATTTTTTTGAGATATTAGGTTAGATGGCCCAATAATTAAAGTTGTCTCAATACCTAATTTACTAAGAGCTAAGGCCATCTCATAACCTTGTTTTCCGCTAGATTCATTAGAAATATATCTTATTGGATCAATATATTCTCTAGTTGGACCAGCAGTCACTAGAGCTTTAAAATTTTTATTTTTTACTAAATCCTTTTTATAAAAATAATTTTCAATATATGAGTAGATTTGCCTCGGGCTTGACATTTTACCTTCACCATACTCACCGCACGCCATTTCTCCTTTTTCAGGGCCAATAAACAAATATCCATAATCTTTTAAAATTTTTACATTTTTTTGTGTAGCTTTATGTATCCACATTCTCACATTCATCGCTGGAACTAGTAAGATCTCTTTGTTGGAAGCTAAAATTACAGTTGTAGCTAAATCCTCAGCTTTTCCTAAGCTTAATTTTGTCATAAAATTAGCCGTGGTAGGCATTACAACAATTAAGTCAGCCCATCTAGATAAGGATATATGATCAATTTCGGCCTCTGAATTTTTATCAAAAATATCTTCAAAAGTTTTATTTTTGGTTAGAGTAGTTATAGATAAAGCTGTAACAAACTCTTTTCCACTTTTTGTTAAGATTGTTTTTATTTCATTATTATTTTTCTTCAATATTCTAATTAAATCTAGGCACTTGTATGCAGCAATACCTCCTCCAATAATCATAAGTATTTTTTTATTTTTTACAGACATAATTAATTAGAATACTAATAAAAAGACAATTATAATACCAAAAAAACTGATAACAATATTATTCCTGAAATTTTTGAGTTTCATTTGCTCAATTTCTAAATTTTTATTGGTCCCAATTGCTAGGTTTAATTTACCCTCTGCCATTAATTTAAGTGCATAATCTGCCCTATCCATTAACTCTGGTAAATCTGGAATTCTTTTAAGAATTTCTGAAGAGGTAGTTATAGCAGTATCAAAAGTAGATTTGGGGCTTTTCATATTCTTTAACCAGTCTTCAAGTACAGGCCTTGAAACTTCCCATATATTTGTTTCAGGATAAAGTTTTCTCGCTACACCCTCAACGACTACCATCGTTTTTTGTAATAGGAGTAAAGAAGGTTGAGTGGCCATATTAAATTTCTCAGTTATTTCAAACAGTTGAGCGAGTAAATTTCCACCGGAAATATCTTTTATAGACTGTCCAAAAATCGGCTCACCAACAGATCTTAGAGCTTGTGCAAATTCCTCTTTAGATGCATCCTGAGGCACAAGGCCGGCTTGAAAATGTACTTCAGCTACTTTTAAGTAGTCTCTCTGTATAAAACCGTATAATATTTCCGCTAAAAACTTTCTATTATTTTTATCCAATCGGCCCATGATGCCAAAGTCAACAGGTATTACATTTCCATTTTTATCAACAAATAAGTTTCCTTGATGCATGTCACCATGAAAAAAACCATCTCTTACTGCTTGTTTTAAAAAATATTGTATTAAATTTTCAGCTAGTTTTTTTAAATCAACCCCCATATTTTTAAGCTTTTGATGTTCTCTTATAGATACACCTTCTACTTTATCTAATGTTAAAATTTTTTTGGTTGTATAGTTCCAATATATCTTTGGAACATTGAATCCTAAGTCATTTTTTGTATTTTCATAAAGTTCATTAGCCGCAGCAGCTTCAAACCGTAAATCCATTTCGATATTTGTAATTTCTCTTAAAAGATGAACAACTTCTATTAATTTGAGTCTTTTAGCCTTAGAAAAAGAACTTTCAACTACGTATGCAAAAAGCATTAAAGCATCAAGTTCTTCATTAAATAATTTTTCAATATCGGGCCTTAATATCTTTATTGCAATTTGTTTTTCTTGGCCATTAACTCTTATTTTTGCAAGATGAACTTGTGCAATTGACGCTGCTGCAATAGGTTCGCTTATCTCACTTATATTTCTATAAAAATTTTCTCCTATTTCTTTTTTTATAATCTTTTTTGCGTCGTGAAGATCAAATGCTGGCACTTTATCTTGAAGTTTTTCAAGATTTTTTGCAAGTTCCTCTCCAATAATATCTGGTCTGGTAGCAAGAAATTGACCTAACTTAATAAAGGTTGTACCCATACCTTGTAAAGCTATGCAAAGTTTTTCTCCAGGGGAGTTATTTTTATCTATTGTCGTTGGTTGAGAACCAATTGATAGTAAATTAAAAAATAAATTCAAACTTGTTGGTAGAGTATGGACCTCATTAATAGTATCTACAGCTCCAGATATAGATAGTTTTCTTGCAATCTGGAATAATTTGAAAAACCTTTTAATCATTTAAACTTTCCAACCAGAATGAATTGCTGAAATTCCATTTGACACATTTCTAAATTGAATTTTAGAAAAACCATTTTTAGACATTAATTCAACTAATTCATCCTGATTATAAAAATTTTCAATACTTTCTATCAAATATTCATAAGGTTTTTTTGAACCTACAATATATTTTCCAATATAAGGAATAGTCATCGAATATTTTTTGTAAAAAAAGTTTAATATCTCATTATTTATTTTTGAGAATTCTAAGCACATGAAATGCCCTCCCGGCTTTAAAACTCTAAGTGCTTCTTTTAAGGCTTTGTTAATATCTGTCACATTTCTTAACCCATAACTTATTGAATAATAATCAAATGTATCGTCATCCACCGGTATTTTTTCCGCTGAAGCGTTAACCCATTTGATTGTAGGATATTTTTTAAGTTTTTCTTTTCCTTGTTCTAACATTTTTATATTTGGTTCAACACATGTAATATACCCTGTGCTCTTGGTTCTGTTATAAAACATTTTTGCTATATCCCCTGTTCCTGAAGCAACATCAATTAACTTCGTATTTTTTTGAGGATTCATCCAGTCAATAAATTTTTCTTTCCAAATGCGGTGAATACCAAATGACATTATATCGTTCATTAAATCATAGTTTTTGTGAACTTCCGAAAAAACAGAATTGACTAATTTATTTTTATCTTGAATAGTACTTTTCATAACAGAATTATATGCCAGAATTGCCAGAAGTTGAAGTTGTTAAAAGGTCTTTAGAGAAGAAAATTCAAAATTTGATTATTAAAAATGTAAAGATCAACGATGGGAACCTACGATACAAAGTTGACAAGCGAAAATTGTTAAAATTACTTGGAAAAAAAATTAAAAAGATTGAGAGGAGATCAAAATATTTAATTTTTAAAATTAGTCACACATTTGCAATGCTGGTCCATTTTGGAATGACTGGGAAATTCTTTTTTTTTGATAATAAAAATATAAAACACAAAACAAGTTTTTTTTATGCTATTAATGACCAAAAAGATTTTAAATACGATAGAGTCACTATTATTTTCAAAAAAAATCAAAAGCTTGTATATAATGATATTAGAAAATTTGGATTTATTAAATTTTTTAACCCAAATAACGATAAAAAAATTTTTCATTTAAATAAACTTGGACCTGAACCACTAAAAGAAGGTTATAATTTAAATTATTTGATAAAATATGTTTTAGGCAAGAAAAGAACTATAAAAGATATGTTAATGGATCAAAGGTGTGTTTCTGGTTTAGGAAATATATATGTAAATGAAATATTATTTTTAAGTAAAATAAAACCTACGCGAAAAGCAAATGATTTAACGAATTTTGAGGTTGATAAAATTGTAAAAAATACGAAAAAAATACTGAAAGCCGCGATTAAATTTGGAGGTTCATCAATAAAGAACTTTTCAAATGAAGAAGGACAAAAAGGTAATTTTCAACAATATTTTAAGGTGTATGGCAGAAAAGGAGAATCATGTTCTAATATAGATTGCAATAAAAATATAACAAGAGTTGTAATTTCAAATAGAGCAACATTTTTCTGCAAAAGGTGCCAAAAATAATAAAGTTGACCCGTATAAGACGTCCATATATACACTGCTAAAAATGCCCAATACAAAATCTGCCATTAGAAGAGTTAGAAGAGTAAAAAAACAAACTCAGATTAACAGAATAAGAAAAAGCAAATATAAAAATGCTGTTAAACAAATGGAATTATTGCTTAAATCAAAAGATAAAGAAAAAATAAAAAAATATTTTCCAAAATTTCAATCAATTCTAATGCAGGTTGCTAAATCTGGAGTGGTAAACAAAAAAACCGCTGGAAGAAAAATTTCTAAAATTTCAAAAAAAATAAAATAAGTTTTTTGTCAATCTTAAGTTGAGAAGTTTAATTTATTTAAACCATATTTTGATAATAATTTTTTTTAAAACTAAATATAGTTTCGGTTTAAAGTTGTAAAAAATTTTTCTATCATAACGATAACGTTACAACCTGTAACGAATTTTTTTTAATTTTTTTAAAAAAATTGTTGCAAATATTTTTAAAAGGGAGTTTATAGAATATCTCTTAAGAAACTTCTAAATGGAAAAAAATAATTTTAAAAAAAATAATGTTTATATTTCTGAAGAAGAAAAGACTTTAAACTGGCAAGACATCCAAACATCTTTTAAAAAGAATTTTGGAAATGAGATTTATAACAGCTGGTTAGAAAAGATTACTCTTGTTAAAGAATTCAATGATTATCTAATTTTAGGCGTGCCTACAAGGTTTTTTCGAGATTGGATTGTATCGCGATATTTAGATAAAATTTTAGAACAAGTTAAAATTTTTAAATTAAGCTTGAATAGAATTGAATTTAAAATAATTGAGGAAAATAAACAAAACCAAGAATACCTAAAAATTAACGAGTTAAATAAAGTAACTGAAATTAAAGACTCTATTCTTAATTATAATAGATTAAATCCAAATCTTAATTTTCAAAATTTTATTAAGGGGAAGAGTAATGATATAGCGCTATCTTACTCAAAAAAAGTTTGTGAGCATTTGTCAAGACATAACCCCTTTTATATCTGCGGAGGAGTTGGGCTAGGAAAGACACATCTTTTAAATGCCATTGGTATTGAGCTTGAAGGCGATAATAATGTTATGTTTATATCTGCTGAGAGGTTTATGTATCATTTTATTAAATCAATTAAAAAAAATGATATGGTAAACTTTAAAGATTTTTTCAGAAAATCATCGGTTTTTATCATAGATGATATCCAATTTCTTAGTGGAAAAGATAGTTTGCAAGAAGAGTTTTTTCATACTTTTAATAGCTTAATGGACAAAGGCTCTCAAATAATTATATCATCAGATCGTCATCCCATCAAACTAGAGAGAATTCAAGAAAGAATAAAATCAAGGCTAGCAGGAGGGTTAGTCGTTGATTTAGAGGTCCCTGATCATGAATTAAAAGTAAAAATTATAAAAAAGAAAATTGAAGAAATCCAAAGTCAATTTAAAGAAAACATTAATTTAAATGATGATGTAATCAATTTTATTGCGTCAGAAAGCAAAACAAATATCAGAGAATTAATTGGAGTTTTAAATAGAGTTATCGCATTTAGCAGAGTGCATAATAAAACTTTAACAATAACTGACTGTAAAAATATTTTGAAAGATGTATTCAACCAGATTAGAGTGATTACAGTCGATAAAATACAGAATGTTGTTTCTAATTTTTACAATTTAGCTTTAACCGACATGTTATCTCAAAGAAGATCTAGACCATTGGCAAGGCCAAGACAAATTGCAATGTACTTAGCAAAAAAAATGACAAGTAGATCTTTACCTGAGATAGGTAGAAGATTCGCTAACCGTGATCATACTACCGTTATACATGCGGTTAAAACTATAACAAGATTGTCTGAGCAAGACGATGAAATGAAAAAAAATATTAATCAAATAAAAAATCTTTTACTAGAACAGTAAAAATGCATTTTGTAATTAGAAGAGATATTCTACTTAAATCTTTAAATTTTGTTCAGGGAATTGTCGAAAAAAGAAACACTTTGCCAATTCTTTCTAATGTATTAATTCAACTCAAAGATAAAAAGCTTTCTATAGTAGCAACAGACCTTGATATCGTATTCTATGATCAAATTAACGATATAAAAGTTATTAAAGAAGGGAGCACAACAACATCAGCAGCCATTCTTTATGATATTTTAAGAAAAATATCTTCAAACTCCGAACTGAACTTTGAACTTAAATCGGAAAATAAACTTAATTTAAGAAGTGATAACGCAAATTTTAATTTACTTTGCTTACCTACCGATAACTTTCCTACGTTTTCTGATGAGTTTAATGGAGTTGAAATAAATTTAGAAAATAAGAAATTTTTGAAGCTTTTAAACAAAACAAGAATTTCTATATCTAACGATGATACAAGACATTACTTGAACGGAGTTTTTGTTCACATTACAGAGGCAAGCGGAAGAAATTTTTTGACTGGAGTAGCTACAGATAGCCATAGACTTTCATCTAGTAGCATCGAAATAAATGGTACAAATAATTTTTCTCCATTTATTTTACCAAGAAAGACCGTGAATCAGATATGCTCTTTATTAACAGAAAATTCATCACAACTAAATATGCAATTAAGTGAAAATAAAGTAAAATTTACTCTTGGAAATACTATTTTAGTTTCAAAAGTAATTGATGGAAAATTCCCGGATTATAAAAAAGTTGTTCCAACAAAAAATGAAAAAATTTTAATTGTATCGTCTCAAGATTTTATTAAATCTATAGAAAGGGTAGCAAGTGTATCAGTTGATGGCAAAGAAGGTGTAAAATTAACAATTGGCAAAGAAAAAATTCAACTTTCAGTTAACAGCGCTAATTCTGGAGAAGGAAATGAAACTATTAGCGCTAAATTTAATGGAGAAAACTTAAATATAAGTTTTAATTCAAAATATTTAATAGATATTGCATCAGAAGTTGAAGATCAAAATTTACACATAAATTTAAAAGACTCTGTTTCTCCAGTTTTAGTAGAAGATATTTCTGACAAGAACAGTTATTATGTAATTATGCCGATGAAAATCTAATTTTTTTAAAAAATCACAATTTTATTTATTTTTTGCTTTAAAAGCGTTGATACAGAATAATTCTAGATGATGAGGATAAATGCAGATTTCATATTGTTTTAAAAAAATGGTATATTAAAGCATCCTAAAATTAATTTAAAATGTCAAAAAACTCAGATTTAAAAAGCAGTCAGAACTATGGTGCGGACTCCATTAAAGTCCTTAAGGGCTTAGAAGCAGTCAGAAAAAGGCCAGGAATGTACATCGGGGACACAGATGATGGCTCCGGGCTTCATCATATGGTGTTTGAGGTAATAGATAATTCAATAGATGAAGCTTTAGCAGGACACTGTAAAAATATAATAGTTACAATAAACGTCAATAATACAGTAACTGTTGAAGACGATGGAAGAGGCATACCAGTTGATATACATAAAGGTGAAAAAATTTCTGCTGCTGAAGTTATAATGACTCAATTACATGCTGGTGGTAAATTTGATCATAGCTCATATAAAGTATCAGGCGGGCTTCATGGTGTAGGAGTTTCAGTAGTTAACGCTTTATCGGAAACATTAGAATTAAAAATATATAGAGATGGAATTGAGTATGAAATAAATTTTAAGGATGGAAATTCAATTAAGCCATTGAAGAAAATTGGAAAAACAAAAAAAAAGGGTACAAAAATTACATTTTTACCGTCAAAAGAAATTTTTTCTACAATTAAGTTTAGCTCAAATATATTAGAAAAAAGGATAAGAGAGCTTGCATTTCTCAATAAAGGAATTTCAATAACCCTAATTGATAATACCTCAAAAAAAGCTAGAGAGTATGTCCATAAATACGACGGAGGAATACTTGAATTTGTTAAATATATTAATCAAAAGAAACCAATATTAGTAAATAAAAATGAAAAAGTTACATTCAAAAATCCAATTTATATAAAATCAAGTAAAAACGACGTAGTTGTAGAATGCTCTTTTGAATGGAATGCTGGATATGCAGAAGAAGTGATGCCATTTACAAATAATATTCCTCAAAAAGATGGTGGAACACACCTGCTTGGTTTTAGAAGTGCTCTTACCAGAATTATAAACAAATATTCAAATGATAGGAGCAGTAAAAAGAGTAAAATTACTTTATCAGGAGAAGATATTAAAGAGGGTCTTACAGCAGTGCTCTCGATCAAAATGCCAGATCCAAAATTTTCTTCTCAAACAAAAGATAAATTAGTTTCATCAGAGATAAGAAACATTGTTGAGCATATCATTGGAGAAAAAGTTTCAACTTGGTTTGATCAAAATCCATCAATTGCTAAAACAGTAATAGAGAAAATAACACAAGCGGCTATGGCTAGAGATGTTGCCAGAAAAGCCAGAGACAGTGTTAGAAGAAAAGGGACTTTTGAACTTTCTGGTTTACCTGGCAAACTTGCAGACTGCCAAATACAAAAAAGAGAGGGCACTGAACTTTTCATAGTCGAAGGGGACTCAGCAGGTGGGTCTGCTAAACAAGGAAGAGTTAGAGAATTTCAAGCAGTTCTACCCTTAAGGGGAAAAATTTTAAATACCTTTGTAAGTAATAAAAAAAACGGTGAAGATCAATCAACTAAAGCTTTATCAAAAATGATGTCATCAAGCGAAATAGTTACGTTAATAAATGCTCTTGGTACTGGATCAAAAGATTTTAATATCGAAAACTTGAGATACGAAAAAATTGTAATTATGACCGATGCTGACGTTGACGGTTCTCACATACGGACTTTACTGCTAACTTTTTTTAATAATTTTCCTTTTAATCAATTAATTGAAAATGGCCATGTTTATTTAGCTCAACCGCCTTTATTTAAGGTTACAAAGTCTAACAAAAGTATTTATATTAAAGATGAAAGTGCTCTGGAAGAATATATTTTAAGATTAAATAAGGAAAATAAAAAGTTAAAAAAAGGTTCTAATGAATTTAAAAAATTTTTACAAGATCAAAGAGAAAAATTATCAATTCAAAGATTTAAAGGATTAGGTGAAATGAACCCTGAAGAGCTATGGGAAACAACTTTAAACCCCGATAACAGAACTATGTTGAGAGTTCAGTATTCAAAAGGTACCAAAGATAAATCTAAAGATGATCAAAAAATGATAGAAGTTTTAATGGGGGAAGAAGTAGCTCCAAGAAAAGATTTTATAACGAACAATGCTCTTGAAGTAGTAAATCTAGATATTTAGTTTATTATGAATTTATCAACTCTTTTTCGAACAAAAGAGAACTTAAGCCTAGATAAAAATACTTTAACAATCCTAAGGTATATTGCCACCATAGGTCAAATATTAGCAATTAGTATAGTTTTTTATTACTTAAATTTACCTTTCCCAATCATAGAGAGTTATTTGATCATTTCACTAGGTTTAGCTACAAATTTGTATCTTCAATTTGGGATTAAGATTAATCAACTAAAAGATTTTTATGCAGCTCCTTTCCTTTTAATCGACCTGTTACAATTAAGCGCTCTTCTTTATTTGACGGGAGGAATTTTTAATCCTTTTTCTTTTCTCTTAATTATACCAGCCATCGTTTCCTCAACATTTTTAAGTATGGGTACGACAATCATTTTAGGTTTAATAACATCATTACTTTTATTAACCATATCATTTTTTTATCTCCCTCTGCCAGGTGAGGATATGAATTTGTTACATTTTCCAAATTTTTACAAAATTGGAATTATAATCTCTATATTGATTGGCTTAATATTTTTGAGTTATTTTGGTATTCGTTTTTCTGGTGAGAAAAAGAAAACAGAGGAAGCATTTAAAAAACTTCAAGAAGTAATTTATAAAGAGTATGAATTAGAGTCTTTAGGGGGGCAAGCAGCAGCAGCAGCACATTCTCTAGGAACACCATTAGCCACAATAGCTGTAGTTGCTAAAGAATTAAAAAAAGAAATAGGAGATAATGAAGAGCTATCAAAAGATATCGATCTATTGATTAGTCAATCTAAAAGATGTAGTGAAATTCTAAGAAGAATTTCAAAAAAACAGATAGAGGAAGATAAATTTTTTAGTTCAACAAAATTAGAAAATTTACTTGAGGAAATCATAAATTCTTTTAAAGAAACTTCTTCTAAAGAAATTACCTTGGTATCTGATGGCGATAGAAATAAAATTGATATCCAAAGGTCAGCAGAAATGATCTATGGGTTGAGAAATTTTATAGGCAATGCGATTAAATTTTCAAAAAGCAAAGTAAATATTTTTTTGATTAGTGATGATAAAGAAATTAAAATCGTAGTAAATGATGATGGGCCAGGATTTCCCAGAGATATTATTGATAAATTAGGGGAACCTTATATTAAGTCTAGATCATTAGAACTAAATTCAAACTCAGGCTTAGGCCTTGGAACTTTCTTAGGCAAAACTTTATTAGAAAGACAAAATGCTAAACTCTTGTTTAAAGAGGATAAAAATTTAGGTGGTGCTTCAGTGGTAATTAGCTGGCCTCCTAAAAATATTTTACTTAATGGGTAAACTTATTTTGGTTCTTGCTGTGTTAAACAATGAATAGCTCCAAACCCCCAAATTAATTCAGAACAATCTATTGGAATAATTTTTCTATTATAAAATTCCTTTTTAAAAATTTTGATTACTATTTTATCTTTAGGGTCATTGAAAGTGGGCAACAAAACAAATTTATTAAAGATATAAAAGTTAAGATATGATGCTGGAACTCTGACTTTATCTATATAAATAGGTCTAGGCATAGGAATTTTTTTAATTTTTATTTGCGAGGAATTAATTCTGATTTTTTTTAAAATTTTTAAGTTCTCAGCGAGATTTTTGAAATTGTTATCTTTTTTATTATTTTCGTAAGCGATAAAGACTTTATTATGTTTTACAAATCTGGCAATATCATCAACATGACCATGAGTATCATCCCCGACAATTCCCTTATTTAGCCAAATAACTTTTTTTGCTCCAAAAAATATTTTAAAGATGTGATTATAATCTTTTGATTTTAAAAAAGAATTTCTTTGTTGAATTTTACTTAATAAGCATTCTTTTGTTGTGAGCAATAAACCTTTTCCATTAACATCAATCGCTCCCCCCTCGAGAACTATAGATTTTTTATTATACTTTGGGCTGATGACTTTTCCTTTGTAATAATTTTTTATTCTCAAATTGACTTTATTATCTGATCTATAATTTTTATATTTAGCCCAACCATTAAACTTCCAATTTAATAAAATATTTTGATTTTTTTTATCTTTAATAAATATTGGTCCTGTATCTCTCATCCATACTCTATTTGTTTTACAAATTATAAATTTTACATTTTGTATTTTTGCATTATTTTTCATAAGCAATTTTTTAACCGCAATCTTAGAATTGTAATTTCTAATTAATAGATTTACTTCCTGAGACTTAGTAATTTTAGAAATTATTTTAGCAAATATCTTAGGAATATTTTTAAACTTGCCTGGCCAATCATCTTTATTATAAGGCCATCCAATTAAAGTGGACTTTTGTTTTTCCCATTCAGCTGGCATTCTAAAAAGAGATTTTGTTATTCTAGGCATCTCTTGGATTTTTAAGAAGTCCTTTATAATAGTCTATTCTTCTATCTCTAAAAAAAGGCCAATGCTGTCTAGAGGTTTCTACTTTTTTGAAATCAATCTCACAAATTAAAATGTTCTCTTTTAAACTGGCTTTTTTAACAACATTACCACTTGGATCAAATATTACACTATTCCCCCAGAACTCTATCTTTTTATTGCCCTGCTTTTCAATTCCAACTCTATTAATTGCAGCAACATAAATACCATTAGCTATTGCATGAGATCTCTGAATTGACAGCCAAGACTCGAGTTGTGATTTACCAAATTTCCTTTTTTCTTTTGGATGCCATCCAATAGCAGTTGGATAAAAAATAATTTCTGCTCCTTTAAGTGCTGTTAATCTTGCTGCTTCAGGAAACCATTGATCCCAGCAAATTAAAGTACCTAAATTTCCTTTTGAGGTTTTAAAAGACTTGAAACCTAAATCTCCAGGAGCGAAATAAAACTTCTCGTAAAATTGTGGATCATCAGGAATATGCATCTTTCTATATTTTCCTAAAAGTTTACCTTTTTCGTTAATTACAATACTACTATTGTGATAAAGCCCAGAAGTCTTCCTCTCAAATAATGAAATTATTAAAATAATTTTCAGTTCTTTAGCAAGAGCAGAAAATAAATTACTGCTAGGCCCTGGTATTTTCTCAGCAAAATCAAAGTTTTTATGACTTTCAACTTGGCAGAAATATTTTGTTAAGAATAACTCTGGTAAGCAAATTACTTTCGCACCTTTTTTTGCTGCAGTGTTTATTTTATTAATAGCATTTTGAATATTTTTCTTTGGGTCAGACGACATTTTCATCTGTACTAATGCTATCTTTATTTTACTCATTATAATCTAATTGAATAAATTTTGAAAATTTCTTTTTTGTCTTGCTTGCCAGTGTTTACGATGAAAGGCATCGCTTGCTATTAGGGGTAATACACTTGTTGCTTCAGCAAATACCATTTGTTCCTTAGTCACATCAACTTTACCCCATGAGCTTGCCTCTTTTAAAGTAGAACTACTACAAGCTCCATCTCTAGTATCTGCCACAGTTATTTGAATCGCATACTTATGCATATCTACCTTTTTACCCAATAACTCTGCACAAACTACCGTATCCTGAATAAAATTTTTAGGCACCCCACCTCCAACCATTAATAAACCTGATTGTTTTGATTTAAGTTTAATTTCAGTTATTTCTCTAAACTCTCTTATAGAGTCTATAGTGATGTGACTTTTGGGATTTTGTTCCTGATGCATTACAAGTCCAAATCCCGCTGAACTATCTGTGAAAGCGGGGCAAAATATAGGGACATTATTATCATAGGCAGTTTCTATTAATGAGTTTTTTTTCTTAGAATTTGTTTTTAAGTATTTTCCAAGTTCTTTAATGAATTCTCTTGAAGTATATGCCTTAGGTCTTAAAGAGTTAGCAATATCACATATAGTTTTGTCACATGCTTGAAGCTCTTCTTCATCAATGTAAGTGTCATATATCCTGTCAATATAGTTGTTTCTTAGCTCAGTATCATCTTGAAACTGAGATCCCTGATAATGCTTGAAACCCAGAGCTTCAAAAAAATCCATATCTATAATTGAGGCCCCTGTAGCCACAATAGCATCAACCATGTTATGTTTAACCAAATCAGTGTATAGATCCATGCACCCGCCTGCCGAAGTTGAGCCTGCTAAGGTTAAAAAAATTGAACAATCTTTGTCCGAAAGCATTTCATTGTAAATAGCTGCCGCTCTAGCAGTATCTCTAGAAGTGAAAGACATTTTACTCATACCATCAACAATCTTACGAGCATCAAAAGACTTAATATCTATATGTTCAACTGGGGAATTAAGTAGAGATTTTTTATTGTGTCCGATATTCGAACTATTTTTTTTATTCATTAAGCTACTAAAGAACCAACTTTATCATTTGCATTATCGTACATAGATATAATTGGTTTGTCACTTAATTCGTGAATATCATTTGAATAAAAACCGTTGAAGTTTGTTCTGAAAGTAAGACTATAAGCCCCTAGCTGACCTAGCTCTATATAGTCACCTTCTTTAATATTATTTGGTAACAAAAAAGGTCCTCTCATATAATCTAATCCATCACAAGTAGGACCAAAAAAACTAAAAGCAGTAAGTTTTTTAGACTGTACTCTTCCGTTTGTAATCATCTTTGATGGTAAAACAAAGTTTGGTCCCCCAGCATCAAATAAAGATCCATATGTTCCGTCATTTATGTACAAGCTATTTTTTTTTCTTAAAATAACTTTAACAATTGTAGATCCACTTTCCGCTACAAGAGCTCTTCCTGGTTCACAAATGATTTCTGGTAATTTATTTAACTTCAAGTTATTTAGCTCTTTTTTAATTTCTTCCATATAATTAATTAATGGTTCAGGATTAAGATCCGGATATATAGATGGGAATCCTCCACCAACATTAATTGTATTAGGTACTATTTTTGTTTTTTTAATTATATTTCCGATTTCACGAATTCCTTTTGAGTAAGAAATTTTATGCATACATTGAGAGCCAACGTGAAAACTTATTCCAAGTTTTTTTGAATGTTCCTTACATAATCTTACTAATCCTAAAGCCTCAGAAGGAAGTGCTCCAAATTTTCTTGAAAGGTCTATTTCTGCGTGTTCATTTGAAATTGCAATTCTTACGAACAACTCTAAATCTTTTGCTTGATTAGTAGCCTCTAGAATTTTTCTCAACTCGTCTTTACTATCAAGAGAGAAACTTTTAACTCCATAATTAAAGTAAGCCGACGATATACTCTCTTTACTTTTAATAGTGTGCATAAAATGTAACTTTACATCTGACTTAATTTTATTTAGAAGTTTTATTTCATTTAGAGAGGCAACATCAAATTCATTAATACCATTAGCAATAATCTGTTTAATAATTTTTTCGTTTGGATTAGTTTTTACAGCGTAGAGTATCTTTCCTGGAAAATTGTCCTTAAAAAACTTTACGGATTTTTTAATCTCGTTAAGCCGTAAACAATATACGGGGTAATCAGGTTGTAATGAGTTAACTAATTCGTTAACTGTTTTAAATTTTCCCATTTCATGTGTCCCTCGCGTTTAATTACACAAAGATTTTTTAAAAAATTTAATAAAAAAAACCTTATTTATTTCGCGTTTAAGGTTTTTTTTACTTTATGTAAAGAAAAAAAGACATTTTTGTCATGTTGAAACTTTGTCAACAGTACCCATATATTGGATTATGAGGTCACAGAAAAACGCTCCAGAGCAGCTAAAATTAGCAGACTTTGCTGATAAATCCCTATTAATACTTGATGATGACGATCCGTTGAGGGGTAGGCTTTCAAGAGCAATGGAGAAGAAAGGATTTCAAGTAAAAGAGGCTAAATCAGTAGCGGAAGGTCTTAACATTGCTAGGACAGCTCCTACAGCCTTTGCTGTAGTTGATCTCAGGCTTGAGGATGGCAATGGATTGGATGTTGTTAAAGAGCTTTCGAGAAACAAAAAAGATAGCAGAATAGTAATGTTAACGGGATACGGGAATCTACCTACAGCTGTAGAGGCTGTTAAAGTAGGAGCGATTGATTACATTTCTAAACCAGTTGATGCGGATGATGTTGAGGCGGCTTTACTAGCTTCTCCAGAATCAAAAGCTAAACCACCTGAAAATCCTATGTCTGCAGACAGAGTAAAATGGGAACATATCCACCGAGTTTTTGAGTTATGCAATAGAAACGTTTCAGAAACAGCTCGAAGACTAAAAATGCATAGAAGAACATTACAAAGAATTCTATCTAAAAGATCCCCAAGATAACTTAAATAAATTTTCTAAACTTTCTAACTTGATTTATTGCAAGTGTTGCAATTAGAATTTTAAATAACTCTGCTAACAAGAAAGGTTGTGCCCCCAATTCGAATATTGGTTTATCCCAACCTATTAAAGTTCCTAGCCATAACATTCCTAATATATAAATAAAGCTTGTAGCAAAAATTAATTTTAAAAAATTCTTTATATAATTATTATCGTAAATAAATTTTCCTGCTAAAAATCCTGTGATCACAAAACCTATCAAATAACCCATTGTAGGTCCTGTAAAGTATGCTATTCCCATACCTTTTTCTGGAGTTCCTGAAAACACTGGTAAACCAATTATACCTTCGCATAAATATAAAGTAATAGTTGCCACGCTAAGTTTCCATCCAAAACATATTCCTATCAATAAGACAACCAAAGTTTGCATAGTCATAGGGACTGGGTAAAATGGTATTTTAATTTTTGATGATAAAGCTAAAAGTATGGAGCCTAATAAGGCAATAAATATATATTTTATAATTTTGGTTTGTTTTAAACTTTTTACAAATTCCATTTAATCAATTTAACTTTTTTTTTATTAAAATCTAGTGTTTTGTTAATTGAACAAAAACATCTTCTAAATCACCATCTTCTGTTGAAATATCCTCAATTTTGATATTATTTTCATTTAAATAATTGATTATTTCTCCAAAATCTAGTGAATTTTTTTCATAAGTTACTAATATTGAATTTTCAGAGTTTATTTTAAAATTAATATCCTTCATCATTAAATTCTTATTTAATTCAATACTTTTAACTTTAAAATTTATTTTTTTAGTTTTAATTCTCTCTAATAATTTTTTAGTGGTATCCAGCGCAACTAAATTTCCCTTATTGATTATTGCTATTCGATCACACATTTCTTGTGCTTCAATCAGATAGTGCGTTGTTAATATTATTGTTACCCCTTCTTTGTTTAGAGCCTTTACATTTTCCCAAAGATTATTTCTAAGTTCTACATCAACACCAGCTGTAGGTTCATCCAAAATTAAAATTGGGGGTTGATGAACCATAGCCTTTGCTATAAGTAATCTTCTCTTCATACCGCCCGACAAGCTTCTTGAGTATGCATTAGCTTTATCTTGAAGAGAAACCATCTTTAATATTAAATCAGTTATCCGGTTTTCTTTAGAAATACCGTAAAGTCCAGCCTGAAGCTCAAGCAGCTTTTTTGGACTAAAAAAAGCATCTAAGTTTACTTCCTGAGGAACTATTCCTACAGACGCTCTGACTTGACGAGGATTTTGATCTAAATCGAAACCCCAAACATTTACTTTCCCACTAGTTTTAATAACGGTCCCTCCTAGAATACTTAGAAATGTTGTCTTGCCTGCTCCATTTGGTCCTAATAACCCAAATACCTCACCTTGTCTGACTTCAAAACTTAATTCATTTAAAGCTTTATTATCTTTTTTGGTTTTAGGACTGGAATAGACCTTTGTTAGATTTTCAACAGCTAGGGCAAATTTATTCATACTTTTTTATAATTCATTTAGATTTCAATGTAATATGTATATATGAGTTCAATAAAAAAAACAGATCATTTTTATTTAGTCGATGGATCTGGATATATTTTTCGTGCTTATTATGCCTTGCCTCCGCTATCTAGGAAAAGTGATGGCCTTCCAACTGGAGCGGTAAGCGGTTTCTGTTCAATGCTTTTTAAACTTTTAGAAGATGCCAGATCAGATGACTCCAAAAATAAACCAACACATTTTGCTGTAATATTTGACTCAGCCAGGAAAAATTTTAGAAATGAAATTTATAGCGATTACAAAGCTAATAGAGCAGAAGCACCTGATGATTTAGCGCCTCAGTTTGAATACATAAGAAAATCTGTTGAGGCCTTTAACTTACCTTCTATTGAACTTTTAAACTACGAAGCAGATGATCTTATCGCAACTTATGCAAAAAAAATTATAGAAGCTGGAGCTAAGGTTACAATAATATCATCGGATAAAGATTTGATGCAGCTAGTATCAAATAAAGTCAGATTATTTGATCCTATGAAAAGTAAAGTAATAGGTGAGAAAGAGGTAATTGAAAAATTTGGAGTTAAACCAAACCAAGTAATTGACGTGCAATCGCTTGCTGGAGACAGTTCAGATAATGTACCAGGAGTACCAGGCATTGGTATTAAGACAGCGGCAGAACTTATTAATAAATACAAAACTTTAGAAAATTTATTAAAGAAGGCATCAGAAATACCTCAAAATAAAAGAAGAGAAACATTATTGTCTAACAAAGATAAAGCCATGATTAGCAAGCAATTAGTTACTTTAAAAGATGATGTTCCACTCAAGAATGATGCTGCCGATTTCATCATTAAAGAAATAAATAAAGATAAATTGTATGATTTTTTAAGAGACATGGAATTTAATAGACTGTTAAGCCAATCAATTAGTTTTTATGGTGAGCCAACAAAAAAAGATTTTAAAGATAAAACTTTAGTAAAAAAAAATAATCAGATAAATACTAAGACCTACAAAACTATTTCAAAAGAAAAACAACTTGATGAATTAATAAAAAAACTTGATGAAAAATCAGTTATAGCGGTCGATACTGAAACTTCTTCTCTAAATCCACAAGAAGCGGATCTTGTGGGTATATCAGTATGTTATGAGGCCAACGAGGCTTTCTATATTCCAGTGGGTCATAAAGAGAAAACAGAATTAAAAAAGGATATAGTTTTAAAAAAGCTTAAACCAATTTTAGAAGATCCAAGTATAAAAAAAGTTGGCCAAAATATAAAATACGATTTTATTATATTCAAAAATAACGGCATCGAATTAAACTCGGTAGAAGACACGATGTTACTTTCGTATACATTAGATGCCGGAAATAATAGACACAACATGGATACTCTATCTGAATTGCATCTTGGTCATAAAACTATTTCGTATAAAGATTTAGTAGGATCTGGAAAAAAACAATTAAATTTTGCAGACGTAGATATTAAACCTGCTACTGAATATGCTGCTGAAGATGCAGATATAACTTTAAGATTATATGAAGTTTTATCTGAAAGAATATCTGAGGAAAAGTTAGAAAGAGTTTATGAGGAATTTGAAAAACCAATGATCAAAATCCTTTCAAGGCTTGAGATGAACGGCATAAAAGTTGATGACGCTTATCTTAAAAAACTTTCTAAGAAATTTGAGGAAAGATTGATAACTATTGAAAAAGAAATTTACAAAATATCAGGTAAAAAATTCAATATCGGTTCACCAAAACAACTTGGAGAAATTATTTATAATGACCTAAAAATAGCTAAGTTAAAAAAAACAAAAAAAGGAAGTTTAGCTACGAGTGCTAAAATCTTAGAAGATTTAGCTTCAACAGGACATAAGTTTCCTAATTTAGTTTTAGAATGGCGGCAGGTTTCAAAACTAAAAAGCACTTACACAGATGCTTTGCAAGATCATATAAGTAAAAAAACAAAAAGAGTTCACACTTCCTTCTTACTCGCAGCAACTAATACTGGTAGGCTAGCCTCGAGTGATCCAAATTTACAAAATATTCCTATAAAAACTTTAGATGGAAAAGAAATAAGAAAAGCATTTGTAGCGGATAAAAATAATTTACTTATTTCAGCGGACTACAACCAAATAGAAATGAGAATTCTTGCTGATATGGCTGATGTAAAGGAATTAAAGAAAGCTTTTAAAAACAATCAGGACATCCACTCTTTAACAGCGAGCCAAGTCTTTAATGTTCCGATTGCTAAAGTGACAGATGATTTTAGACGAAAAGCAAAGGCCATTAATTTTGGAATTATTTATGGAATAACACAATATGGATTAGCAAAACAAATATCGGTGTCAAACGAAGAAGCTTTAAGTTTCATTAATTCGTATTTTAAAAAATTTCCTGAGATTAAAGATTATATGAATACAACAATAAAAACTTGTAGGAAGCAGGGTTTTGTAACAAATATTTTTGGAAGAAGAATTCATTTAAGAGGAATTAATGATAAAAATTTTAGCGTTCGAGCATTTCAGGAAAGAGCAGCAATTAATGCTCCAATACAAGGATCTGCTGCAGATATTATTAGATTGGCAATGATTAAAATTGATAAAGCTCTTGAAGAAAAAAAGAAAGCAAAAATGCTTTTACAAATACACGATGAACTAATTTTTGAGTGTTTAAAAAAAGATGAGATTGAAGTAAAAAAAATTGTAAAAGAATCAATGACGTCAGTTTCAAGTTCGGATCATCATATGTTTTCTATACCTTTAGAAGTCAGTATTAACTCTGGAAACAATTGGGGAGAGGCCCATTAAACGCCTAAATTTTGACAACATAATTAAGAGAATAAAAATATGACTCAAACAATTGCTTTAGTAGATGATGATAGAAATATACTAACAAGTATAAGCATGGCTTTGGAAAGAGAAGGTTTCAAAGTTCAGACTTATATCGACGGAGAGTCTGCTTTAATTGGATTAACTAGAAACCCACCTGATCTAGCAATTTTAGATATCAAAATGCCAAGGATGGATGGAGAAGAGTTGTTAAAAAAACTTAAAAAAAAAATGTCAATCCCAATAATCTTTTTAACATCAAAAGATGATGAAGTTGATGAACTGCTTGGTTTGAAGCTAGGTGCTGATGACTTCGTTAAAAAATCTGGAGGTTTTTCTACTAAGGTTTTGATAGAAAGAATAAGAGTTCAATTAAGAAAAAAAACTAACACTGTTGATGATACAAAAAATATAATTAGCCACGGGAAATTAAAATTGGACCCTGCTCAATTAGAGTGCGAATGGAATGGAAAAGCTCTGCCAGATAAGCTGACTACTACAGAATTTTTAATTGTCAAAGAATTAGCTAAAAGACCAGGGGTTATAAAGGAAAGAGCTCACTTAATGGATATAGCTTATAAGGAAAATACAGAAATTGAAGACAGAACAATTGATAGTCATGTAAAAAGAATAAGAAAAAAGTTTAAAAAGGTTGATGAAAAGTTTTCTGCAATTGAAACTAGATATGGAAGTGGGTATAGATGGAATGTTAGCTAATGAAACAAAAAAAATCAGCTTCTATTCTAAAGAAGTTTTTAATAATTAACCTTACAGTTTTTTCTGTTTTAGGACTTTTCACAATTATATACCTTGAAGCAATCCAGCCAACCTTAGTAAAAGAAAGATCAGAAAATCATAAAATAGTCATTAATAATACTAAGGATAACCTCGAAAGACTTAATATAGAATACACTAAAGAGGGAATTAGTGATTTCCTACTTTCCACAAGATTTTTATTTCAAAGTTTAGATCGTGTTCAATTTTATGATTTATCTGGAAATCTCATCGGTGACACAAATATTCTAGATTTGGATCAAAGTGTTTTTACAGGTTCTGATATTATTTTTGAGGAAGCTTTGGGCAGTGAAACAATTACTCCCGAGATTGAAGAAAGACTTGAAGAAGAGGAGATAGATGAGATTAAAGATATCATTACAAATAAATATAATGATGAAGTAATGACATTAACTAACGATGAAAAAAATAATTTTTTTGTAAGTACATTAAGTAAAATTAAATTTAAAAATAATGAAATTGGATATATTGTAGTATCAGAGCAAGCGAACGATATCACTACTGCCGTAAAAGAGAGAAAAGCATTTATAATAAGAACTATGATTGCTGTAGTAATCGTAATTTTAATTTTTTCTCTATTTTTGAATAAATATATTCTTAAACCAATTGGACTTCTTGTAAAATTTAGTGACGGAATTAAAAGAAAATCTAACCAAACAATTGATATAAACAAAGTTTTTGTAAGAGACGATGAAATCGGAAAATTAACCCAATCAATAGATGAAATGACCAAAGAATTACAACAACGAACTAATAGAGCAGAAACATTCTCAAATGATTTAGCTCATGAAATAAGAAATCCACTTGCATCCTTAAAAAGCGCTTCAGAACTTTTAGATATAACTACAGAAAAAAATGAGGGTGAAAAACTTCTTAAAATAATAAATCATGATGCTGAACGGATAGAAAGATTAATAACGGATTACACTCAAATGCTAAAAGACGAGGCATCTTTATCTCGTGAGAAAATGAGCAAGATTAATTTAGTTGAAATTATTAATGGAGTGGTTGAAGATTTTAATCAAGATCTAATTAACCAAAATAAAAAAATTGAGATAAGAGTAATAAATAAAATTAAAAGTAAAAATGGATATTTTATATTTGGTATTAGTAATAGAATAGAACAGGTTATCGCGAACCTTTTAGATAACTCTATTTCCTTTAGTGAAGATAATCAAAAAATTGAAATCGGTCTTGATGAAACTTCAAGCAACCTATTATTATCAGTTAAAGATGAGGGACCCGGTTTTGCAGAAACATCACCTCAGAAAATATTTAAACGTTTTTACAGTAACAGGCCTACGAGATTTGGAAAACATTCTGGCCTAGGCTTGAATATTGTTAAAAACATTGTTCAATTACATAAAGGTACAATAGCAGCTTCAAATAGGCTGAATGCAAAAGGAGCACAGGTTGAGGTTTTACTTCCTAAATTGTCCTAACATTATTTCTTGCTATGGTTTATTTATGTTGATAATAACTCCTTCAATATGGCGCAAGATTATAAAGTAAAAGACATTAGCCAGGCAGATTTTGGTAGAAAAGAAATTTCTTTAGCAGAAACAGAAATGCCAGGACTTATGGCTTTGAGGAAAGAGTATAAAGGCAAAAAACCTTTAAAGAGTGCAAGAATTCTAGGTTGTCTTCACATGACAATACAAACCGCAGTTTTAATTGAAACTTTAGTTGAATTAGGAGCAGAAGTTAGATGGTCCTCATGTAATATTTTTTCAACACAAGATCACGCAGCAGCAGCAATAGCAAAAGCGGGTATTCCTGTATTTGCTTGGAAAGGTGAGACAGAAGAAGAGTACTGGTGGTGTGTTAAACAAACTATTGAGGGAAAAAAAGATTGGAAGCCAAATATGATTTTAGACGATGGTGGTGATCTTACAGCCTTAATGCATAAAGAATATAAAAATTTATTAAAAGATGTTAAAGGAGTTTCAGAAGAAACTACAACAGGAGTTTTAGCACTTAAAAAAATGGAGTCTAATAAAGAATTATTAATCCCTGCTATAAATGTAAATGACTCAGTTACAAAATCTAAATTCGACAACCTCTATGGTTGTAGAGAAAGTTTAGTAGACGGTATAAAAAGAGCTACTGATGTTATGATGTCAGGTAAAGTAGCCATTGTAGCTGGATTTGGGGATGTTGGTAAAGGAAGTGCAGCTTCATTACGTCAAGCAGGTGCAAGAGTTATGGTTACCGAGACAGACCCTATATGTGCGTTACAAGCTGCTATGGAAGGCTACGAAGTTGTTGTTATGGATGAAGCTATTAAAGACGCTGATATAGTTGTAACCGCTACAGGAAATAAAGATATAGTCACAGCAGATCATATGAGAAATATGAAAGACAGAGCAATACTTTGCAACATTGGTCACTTTGACAACGAAATTCAAGTTGAAGCATTGAAAAATTATAAGTGGGATGAAATAAAACCTCAAGTTCATGAAATTGAATTGCCTAATAAAAAAAGGATTATTCTTTTAGCAGAAGGAAGATTAGTTAATCTTGGATGTGCTACAGGGCATCCTAGTTTTGTGATGAGTGCTTCATTCACAAATCAAGTTATTGCTCAGATTGAATTATGGAATAATTCAAATAAATATGAAAAGAAAGTTTATGTACTTCCAAAACATCTTGATGAAAAAGTTGCAATGCTTCATTTAGAAAAAGTGGGAGCTAAATTAACAAAAATGTCAAAAGAGCAGGCCGATTATATTAGCGTTAAACCATCAGGACCATTTAAACCAGATACTTATCGCTACTAAAAGTAGCTAATGATTGTAAAATCTTTAGACCATTTAAATCAAATATCCAAATCAATTTCAAAAAAATTAGAAAATGGAGATTGTATTTTCTTAATTGGTGAAATCGGTGTAGGGAAGACTACATTCACAAGATTTTTAATTAATAACTTACAAAATCAAAAAGGACTTAAAGAAACAGAAGTATTGAGTCCTACATTTAACTTACTTTATGAATATGAAATTAAAGATATTAAGATTATGCATTACGATCTTTATCGGATAAAAAAAGCCAATGAATTAGATCATCTTGGTATTTTTTCAGAAAATGAAAAAACAGTTAAAATTATAGAATGGCCAGACTTAATTAAAACACCATTGACTAATAAATTAGAAATTCATTTTGAGTATGGAGAAAATGACAAGGAAAGAAAAATGAAAATAAATGGTGTCAACAAATGGAAATATTTTGAAAATGAAATATAAGTTGAAAAAAATTTCAGGAGATGCTTCATTTAGAGAATTTTATAGAATAAAAAAAAACAACAAAACCTCAATCATTGTCTCTGCTAAAAAAGAAAAATTTAAAAATCTTGCAGTATATGTGGTGATAAATAATATTCTTAATCACAACAGGATTAATGCTCCAAAATTATTAAGCAATCATTATAAAAATGATATGATAGAAATTTCTGATTTAGGCGAAAAATCCTTCTATGATCACGTAATTTCAAAAAAAAATAAACTTAATAGCTATAAATCATTAATAAAATTATTAATTAAGATACAAAAAATAAAAGTAAAAAAACTTTATAGATTTGAAAAGCTTAAAATTAAAATACCAAATTATACATTATTAAATCTTCACAAAGAATCTGATTTGTTTTTTGATTGGTACTTAAAATATACTCTCAAAAACAAAAAAATTAGTAAGATTAAGAAAATTCTTAGATCTGAATTAAATAAAATATATAAAAAATTAAATTTCAAAAATAATACTTTTGTACATAGAGATTTTCATATTTCAAATGTAATTATTAATAAAAACAAATTAGGAATAATTGATAGCCAGGATGCAATTATTGGAAATCCTTTGTATGATATAGCATCCTTAATTGACGACGTAAGAATAAAATTACCGAATCAATTACAAAATAAACTATTAAATTTTTACCATAAGAATTCAAAACTTAAAAACGATCATATACAAAAATTAAAAAATGACTTTGATATTTTGTCAGTGCAAAGAAATTTAAAAATATTAGGAATATTCATGCGTTTATGCAAAAGAGATAACAAAAATCATTATCTTAAATTTTTACCTTACACATGGACACTCATAGAAAAAAGATTACAAAACCCAGCACTCAAAAATTTTAAATTATTATTTTATAAACACTTGTCTATTAAAAAACTTAAAAAATTAAATAAAATATGAATATTAAACATGGAATGATTTTAGCAGCAGGTTTAGGAAAAAGAATGCAGCCTTTGACACTAAAAACTCCTAAACCATTATTAGAAATAAATAATTATACATTATTAGAAAGAGCGATAAATTTATTAATCAACCATGGTGTGCAAGAAATAAGTATTAATGTTCATTATCTTCCTGATCAAATTAAATCATTTATTAATAGAAAGAAATTTAAAGTTAAGATTACAATTTCTAATGAAGAAAATTTATTATTAGACACAGGCGGAGGTGTACTTAAAGGTACACAAAATTTTGGTGACAATCCTTTTTTTGTAATTAATCCAGATACTATTTGGAGTAAGCATTACCTTCCAGAATTAAAGAGTCTAGAGGCTATTTATTTAAAAAATAATAAACCGACGTTACTTTTAGTGAACAAGAAATTATCCATTGATCCTTCCTTTAAAGGAGATTTTAATTTAAATAATGAAAAAATTTCTAAGGATAGTGAAAATCAATTTATTTTTACTGGATTGCAAATTATTAACAGAAGTGTTTTCATGTATGAAAAGGCAGAAGTTTTTTCACTGAATAAAGTATGGAATAAATTAATAAAAGATAAAAACTTACTGGGCTTAGAAAGTAATCAAAAATTTTACCACTTAAACACTTCTGATATGTATAGGAAAATTCAAAGTCTTAATATTACTGATTAAAAATTATATCCCTAGCTCTGGACTTATCTAAATAATAATATTTTTCAATTTTTAAATTATCGCCAAATTCAATTACCAGTGGATTACCTGTTGGTATTTCTAATTCATTAATTTTTGTATCTGAAATATTGAATAAATATTTACATAAAGCTCGAAGAGAATTTCCGTGAGCTGAAATTAAAATATTTTTATTTTCTACAAGGTTCTTTTTAATTTCATTTTCATAAAAAGGCACTACTCTGTCATACGTACTTTTTAAAGACTCAGTAAATGGTGTCATACCTAAAGGTATACTAACATTTAAAGGACTAAATAAATTCTGGTATTCGCTTTTTTCTTCCATTGGAGGTGGAGCTATATCCCAGGATCTCCTGTACTTTTTGAATTGTTCCTCACCAATTTTATTCTTTGTTTCTTCTTTGTTTAATCCTGTTAATGAACCATAGTGCCTCTCATTAAGTTGCCATGCAGTATTAAATTTGAGTTCTAGGTTATTTTTTTGAAGAATAGTTGTAAGAGTTTTAATAGCTCTTTTTAAATATGAGGTATAAGAAATATCTATTTTAATATTTAAATCCTTTATAATTTGGCCAGATTTTTCCGCCTCCATGACACCCTTATCGGATAGATCTACATCTACCCAACCGGTAAACCTATTGTCTGCATTCCAAACACTTTGTCCATGCCTTGTGAGAATCAATTTGGTCATAATAGTTAAATTAACTATTATGTACTATATTAAATCGTTAATGAAAAATACTATATTTAAGATAACAGAGTATGTTTACTATTTTTCATTATTAGTTTTACTTACTCTATATTTGTTTCCTGGAAGTTTAATAGGTTATCTCTTATATGGAAACTTAGGCCAACAACCAAATTTTATATCTAATCCAATCGGTACATCAATTAACCATTTAATTTTTTTTTCTTATATTACTATATTAGCCATGACAGTAAGATTAAGAGCTAAAAATATTTTAACTAATTATCAATTTATTTTATTTATTTCCTGCGTATTAGAAATTTCCCACTTAATAATTCCTAATAGAGCTTTTGAATTTTATGATTTAATAGCTAATTTTACTGGAGTAGTTATAATTTTATTACTTAATAGTTTTATAAAATGGCGAAAATATCTTTAATATTAATCGTAACGTTTTTCTTGGCCCAAACTTTAAATAGCACAGAAATTTATGGAGTGCCAAAGATAATTGATGGCGATACTGTGCATATTAATAATAAAAAAATAAGATTAGAAGGAATCGATGCTCCAGAAATCAAACAGCAATGTAAAAAACCATTTTTAAAAATTTCAGCAATAATCGGTTTTGAATTTAATAAAAATTATTCATGTGGTGTCATAGCGAAAAAAAAACTGATAAATAAAATTGATAATTCAAAAATAAAATGTATCTCGTCATCAAAAGATAGGTACAAAAGATTTTTAGCTACTTGTTTTAAGGATAAAATTAATCTTAATAAATGGATGGTAAGGAACGGTAATGCGGTAGCGTATAAAAGATATTCAAAAGATTATGTGAGAGATGAAGCTTATGCAAAAGAAAATAAGCTCGGCGTATGGAAAGGATCTTTTATGATGCCAGAAAAGTGGAGAAAGCTTAATTAATTTCTAGTATAAACTATTAAGTGATTCATTTTAAAAAAATTATATTAATTTTAATTTTATTTATTCTTACCGCATGCTCTTCCATTCCAAAAAATACGCAAAATAGTTGTGCAATTTTTGAGGAAAGATATCTTTGGTATAAACACGCTAAAGCTTCATATGAAAAATGGGGTGCACCTATTCATCTACAATTAGCCTTTGTCAAAAAAGAAAGTGATTTTAATTGGTTAGCTAAACCACCGCGAAAAAAAATATTTAAAGTTATTCCCTTTAAAAGGCCTTCAAGTTCATTTGGATACTCTCAAGCAGTTAAAGGAACATGGGAACAATATAAACAAGAAACTAATAGCCCATTAGCAACAAGAGCAAGATTTAAAGACTCTGTTGATTTTATTGGTTGGTATATTCATAAAACTAATAAAATTTTAAAAATTTCCAAGAAGGATCCCTACAAGCAGTATTTAGCTTATTACAAAGGTTGGGGTGATTATAAAAATTATTCAAAAGACAAGAAAGCTATTATCTATGCAAAATCAGTTAAGGATATGGCAAATAAATATAGAAAACAATTAACACTTTGTAAGAAAAATTTAGATAAAAATAAGTATATTATTTTTTGAGTTGTTTATTCAGATCAATCTCAACAGCATCAATTCTCTTAGTATTTTTTCCAACAATCGTATAAATAGTGGGAATTACATAAAGTGTAAAAAAAGTTGAAAAAAGCATTCCACCAAAAATAGTTATACCTACAGTAAGTCTACTTGCTGCACCAGGGCCTGTTCCCAGGATTAAAGGCAAGACTCCTATGATTGTAGACAAACTTGTCATAAGTATAGGTCTTAATCTTATAGCTGCCGCTTCGAACACAGCTACCTCAATATTTTTACCCTCTTTTCTCAATTGATTTGCGAACTCTACAATTAATATTCCATTTTTTGCAGATAACCCTATGAGTATTATAAGAGCTATTTGACTGTAAACGTTTAAAGATGAACCAACCACTAGTAAACCCAGTAAACCACCAAGTATAGCCATTGGAACAGTTAACATAATTGTAAATGGATGCTTCCAACTTTCAAACTGTGCGCTCATGGCGAGATAAGCGGTTATCAAAGCAAGTGCAAAAATTACATACAATTCAGTGTTAGTCTTTTTATATTCTTCGCTCTCACCCTTGTAAGCTATTTTGGCTTGAGGAGTATTTTGTTCAACTACTCCGACTAAAAATTTAAGTGCTTCATCTAGCGAATAGTCACCAACTAATCTTGCTGAAATAGTAACAGCCTTTTGCCTATTATATCTTGCAAGGAACGGTGACTGACCTTTCTCATCGTAAGCGACCAAGTTTGATATTGATACAAGTTTATTATTATTTTTTGATCTTACAAAAACTTTACTTATACTATCAGGCTCTTGTCTATCTTTAATATCTCCTTGGAGAATAATAGAATATTCTTTACCGTCCCTAGTAAAATTCGTAACTCTTCTTGATCCGAATATTGTTTCAATGGTTTTACCTATATCCTCCGTTGAAACCCCAAGGTCAGCAGCTTTTTTTTGATCAATTTTAACATTTAATTGAGGTTTGTTTAGATCGAAATCATCTTCTATCGAAGTAAGTCCTGGATTTTTTCTTGCCTCTTTTTTAATGATTTCTTTCCATTTAATAAGCTGATCATACGTATTTCCTAAAATAACAAATTGTACAGGGCTCTCAATACCCCCTGTTCTTATTCCTTGAGGCATAATTGGAAAAGCTAATACACCCGGTACTTTTGAAATTTTTCCAAAAGACTCTCTCATTATTTGAACTCCATGACGATCTCTTTTTTTCCAAGGCTCAAGTAGCACTATAATAAAACCACTATTTACTTGTTTTGCAGACTTACCAAACCCTGGCACTCTCATAATCAATTTTCTGTATTCACCTTTACCTACATTAGGTAATAAAAGATCTTCAATTTCCTCAGCTCTGTCTTTCGTAAAATTAAAGCCGGAACCTTGAGGAGCCTTTACGATTACAAAGAACGCCCCTCTATCTTCAGGAGCAATTAATTCTTTTTTCGTAAAATTGAAAAAAAATAGAGTTAAAGCTAATGTGGCTAATAGAAAGATTGTTATTGTCGTTCTTTTTTTGATCCAACCTAGCAAAGATACTTTATATAAATAAGTTAAATTTTTTAAAAATTTCTCAAATTTTAAAACTATTTTTGACTTATTCATATTTTGCTTAAGAAATTTACTCGCCAACATCGGACTCAAAGATAAAGCCACAAAACTTGATATAATGACAGCGGCTGCAAGTGTGATTGCAGTTTGTGTAAATAGCACACCTGTAATTCCTTTAATAAAAATTAAAGGAACAAATACAGCAACTAAAACTACAGTTGTGGCAATAATTGCAAATGAAACTTGTTTAGCTCCTTTAAATGCCGCAACTAGAGGGGTGTCTCCCAACTCTATTCTTCTTACAATATTTTCTAACATTACAATCGCATCATCTACAACGATACCAATTGCTAATACTAAAGCCATAAGAGTAAAGAGATTGATTGAAAAATCAAAAATATAAATTGCTAAGAAGGTAGAAATTAGTGAAACAGGAAGAGCTACTAAAGGAACTACTAAAGCTCTTATATTTCCTAAAAATAGGTAAATAATAACTGTTACTAAAATCAAAGCAATAAAGAGAGTTTTATAAACTTCTTTAATAGCAGCTTTAATATAATTACTTCTATCGAATGAAACTTCTAGAGTTGTATTTGGCGGCAGGCTAGGTTTTAGCTCTTTTATTTTCTTTTTAATTCCATCGGCAACTGCAATAGTATTAGCATCTGATTGCTGGTAAATACCTATTCCTACCACTTGCTTTCCATTACCTTTAAATAAAGTACGCGTTGACTCTGCGCCAAGCTCTACTCTCGCAACATCAGAGAGTGTAATAATAGATCCATCCGTAGCTCTTTTAAGGGGTAAATTTTTATAATTTTCTAAATTACTGTAAGCTTTATTTAACTTAATTGTTAAATCAATGTCTTTTGATTCTATTCTTCCAGCCGGAAATTCTACGTTCTCTTTTCTTAATACATTTTCTACTTCTTGTGTGGTTAGGTCTCTTGCGGCAAGCGCTATCGGATCTAGCCAAATTCTTAGTGATAATTCTCTTTGACCTCCAAGTCTTACACGGCCGACGCCAGGAACAACAGAAAAAGTATCAGTCAAATATCTGTCTGCGTAGTCAGTAAGCTCTAAGTCCGACATAGTTTCAGAATTGAAAGATAGCCACATGGTTGTCCGATTTCCCGAGCTTTGTTTGAAAATTTCTGGTTGCTCAGCTCCCTCTGGTAAATTATCTAAAACTCTAGCTACAGAACTTCTAACGTCGTTAGTTACATCATCTAAATCTAAATCAGTTTCAAAAGTTAGAGTAATTCTAGAGCTTTCATCTTCACTGAAAGAGTCAATAGTTTCTAAACCAGGAGTGCCTCCTACAAAGTCTTCAATTTTTTGAGTTATCTGAGTATCCACTATTTCAGCTGAGGCACCTCTGTATTCAGTTTGAATTGTAACAACAGGTGGTTGAACATCAGGCAATTCGTCCGTTGGAATTTCTTGAAAAGTTACTAAACCAAATATAACTAAAACCAAACTCATCACTGAGGCTACAACAGGTCTTTTGATTGAAAGGTCAGTTAAAAACATTTAATTTGCTGATGTAACAATTTTAATTTTGCCTTTATCTCTCACTTTTGAAACACCCTCACTAATCACAATATCACCTTCGCTTAATCCAGATATAACTGAAACTTTACCAAAATTTCTTTTTCCAATTTCAATATTCTTTTTTTCAGCAGTGTCATCATTTACAGTATAAACAAACGCTGTACTACCCTGAATTGTTACAGCACTTTCCGGTACACCGATTTGTTTTTTTTCATCATAGATAATTTTTACAGTCATTAATTGACCAGGAATTATCTCAAAATTTGAATTGTCTACTATTATTCTTGACAGAATTGATCTTGTAGAAGGGTCAATACGAGAACTTATTGTTTCTATTTTACCCTTAAAAACTTTTTTATAAGCCGAACTAGTTACTTCGGCTTTAAGTCCTGTTTTAAGAACACCTACATAATTTTCAGGCACTTTTATATCTATTATGATATTTTTGAGATCATCAAGTGTAATAATTAAACTCTCAGAACCCAAAACACCTTGAGCTATTTCTCTTTTTCCTACTTTACCAGCAAAATCTGCTATTAAATTTTCTCCATCTTTCAATGTAAGAATTATTTCTCCTTTTTTTACAAATCTATTTTCTAAATTAAGTTTTCCGTTAATATTACTCGCTTGAACCCTATAGGCTTTTGAGTTCTGAGCAATTGCGGTACCAAAAGTTTCAATACTTTTATAAAAAAGCGATTTTTCAACTGTAGAAACGATTACACCTGGAGCTGGTCTCACGCTAAATTTTTTTTTAAAATGAAGACCTATAAAGTGCCTCGCTGTTATGATTGCAAAAATAGCTATAAAAAAAATTATTAGAAAAGTTTTAATTTTTGATGAAGTTGTCATATTTTTTTAATCTAATCCGTACTCTGCCCATGAACCGTCGTAGATAATAGGTTTTTTACCACTTATAATAGAATTAGCTAGACCTAAAATGCATGCTGTAACTCCAGAACCACATGTAAAAGCCATTTCTTTTTCAATTGATACTTTTTTTGATTTGAAAATTTCAATTAAGTCCTCTTTTTTTTTTAAAGTTCTATCTTCTCTTAAAAGTTTTTGGAAAGGCAGGTTAATTGATCCTTTAATGTTTCCGCTTTTAAGTTCTTTTCTAGGTTCAGGCTGTAAGCCTAAAAATCTTTGCTCTCCTCTGGCGTCTAGCAGTTGAAATTTATTATTAGTAATATTTTTGATTACTTCATTTTTATTTATTACAAGAGATGTATTTTCAACTGCAATGTATTTAGATCTGTCAAAGCTAACTATTTCTTTAGTAGTGGGACGTTTTTCATTTCTCCATTTTTTAAAACCTCCATCTAATACCGAGATAAGTTTTGGGTCATGGCCAAAGTATAAAAAAGAGTACCAAACCCTACAAGAACTAAAAACATCTGAGTTATCATAGACGATTATGTGATCTGAATT
The DNA here is from genome assembly GCA_902543665.1 of uncultured Pelagibacteraceae bacterium. GTDB lineage: Bacteria > Pseudomonadota > Alphaproteobacteria > Pelagibacterales > Pelagibacteraceae > Pelagilacustribacter. The sequence goes on along the minus strand of CACBZI010000003.1, from coordinate 928 downwards.
AGATATTCCTAAACTAGATACAATTATTTCCCAATCTTCTTTAGACGGAAGCATATGTGGAAGATTAGTTTTTTGATTTGAATTTTTATCTATATCAAAGAATATAGAATTAATGATATGATCTGTTTTGTACTCTTCAAATGAATTTCTATTAGCATTTGGAAGATGCCAGCTAGCATCTAAAATTTTTACTTTTTCAATATGCTTATCTAACCAGTCTGTAGTTACTAATTGATTCATTACCTGTTTTTTTCAATATATTTTTGATGATATTCTTCAGCTTTATTGTAGTTTTTAATTTTTGATATATTTGTCTGAATTTTACCATCTAATTTTTCGTTAAATTCTTTTAAAACTTCCAAAGCGTCTTGTTTTTGCTTTTCATCTTCATAAAAAATCTCACTTCTATACTGAGTGCCAACATCTGGAAATTGCATATCTTTTTGTGTTGGATCATGCATTTTGAAAAATAAATCTAATATTTTTTTAAACGAAATTTTACTTTCATCAAAGGTAAGCCTTACAACTTCAGCATGTCCAGTGTTGCCAGTACATACTTCTTCATAGGTTGTTTTAGCGCTACTTCCTCCTGCGTAACCTACTTCGGTTTTTAATATGCCTGGTTTGCTTTTAAAGTTTTCCTCAGGTTTCCAAAAACATCCAAGTGCGAGTGTACATTTCTGCATAAGTTATTTAATATATTTTGAAGTTGAAAGGATAGTAAATTGTTAACACAAAATCAAATAGGCGTATTGTACATGGTAGGAAGCGTTATCTGCTTTTCAATCATGGATATCTGTGTGAAATGGCTTGATTATTATCCAGTTGGACAAGTTTTATTTTTAAGATTCTTTATAGGGTTTATTCCAATTTTTTTTATTATCCCAAGAGATAAATTATTTAGTTTTTACAAAACATCAAGACCTGG
>CACBZI010000002.1 GCA_902543665.1 uncultured Pelagibacteraceae bacterium | reverse complement strand
GAAAAAGCCTTAAACTCACATGCTAAAGAAATAATAAACGCTCTTTTAAATTCAGGTTGTGAAGTTAGAGCTGATAAAAAAGTAAATAAACTTTTTAACGGAAAATTAAAAAAAACTGTGGAAAAAGATTGGAGGACAGAATATCTAGATGCAATCATTTCAATCAAGGCAGTTAAGAATGTATATGGCGCTGTAGAGCATATTTTGAAATATGGCACAATGCACACTGATAGCATTATTACTAATAACAAAAAAAATGCTGAGATTTTTTTAAATGGAGTTAACAGCTCAATAGCCATGCATAACGTTTCAACACAATTTGCAGATGGTGGAGAATTTGGTTTTGGTGGTGAAATTGGCATCTCTACTAACAAGCTGCCGCCTAGGGGTCCTGTTGGAATAAATCAATTAACATCATACAAATATCTCGTTTCCGGAAAAGGAATTATTAGACCGTAGTTGATGCCAAATATCCAAAAGACATACATTGGCTTGTTAGGTGGTAGTTTTGATCCTGCACACAAAGGACACTTGAATATATCAAAAATTGCTGTACGAAAATTACAATTGAAAAAAATTTATTGGGTAGTTACAAAAAAAAATCCCTTTAAAAATAAAACTTATTATTCTTTAGAAGAAAGAATTAAATATGCTAAAAAAATAACAAAAGCTCAAAAGAAAATTAAGACAATTCATCTTGAGAATACTCTTAAGTCTACAAGAATTATTGATGTAGTAAATTACTTTGTTAAAAAAAAGAAAATTAAAAATATTTACTTTATAATCGGCTCAGACAATTTAATACGATTTCATAAGTGGAAAAGCTGGAAAAAAATAGTAAAATTAGTAAAATTAATAGTTTTTTCTAGAAAAGGATATGATAGAAAAGGTATGAAATCAACTGTGGTAAAAAATTTTAAAAATAGAATTATCTTTATAAAAAATAAGCCAATATTTATATCTTCAACACAAATAAAAAAACGTGCAAATTTGAATATTTAATGGAAATCATTGATATTAAAAATAATATTGAAAAAATATTAGATGATAATAAAGCTCAGAATATTACATGCATTGACTTAAAAAATAAATCATACATTGCAGATTATATGGTTATAGCTTCTGGAACATCTTCAAGACATTTACAGGCATTATCTGAAATACTTGTAGCTCAATTAAAAAAATTAGGAATAGATGATTGTAGTATTGAGGGAAAGGATAGCAATGATTGGAAATTAGTTGATACTCAAGATGTGATAGTTCATATTTTTCATCCGAAAAAAAGAGAGTTTTATGATCTAGAAAAAATGTGGTCAGAGGAAATTCCAAAAGAGAAAGCAATGATATGAAGAAATTTTTGATTTCAATTATATTTTTTTCAAATTTATTTACTAACGTTAGCTATTCTAAAAATGACCTTTACGAAAAAATCGATTTGTTTGGTGAAGTATTGGAAAACATCAAAAAAGAATACGTGGACGATGTAGATCAAGCAGAAATTATGGACTCTGCAATAAATGGTGTGCTTCAATCTTTGGATCCTTATTCAGCATATATGAGCCCTGAACTTTTTAAAGAAATGCAGACAGATACTAAAGGTGAATTTGGTGGACTCGGTATAGAAATAGGCATGGAGTCTGGGGTTGTAAAAGTTATATCTCCAATCGACGACACGCCTGCAGCTAAAGCAGGGATTAAAGCAGGAGATTACATTGTAAAAATCGGAAATGAGCAAGTTCAAGGAAAGTCTTTACTGGAAGCTGTGAAGTTAATGAGGGGACCTGTAGGAACATCAATCGATCTTACTATTAGAAGAAAAAATATTAAAAAGCCTTTAGAATTTAAAATTGTAAGAAAAATAATTGAGGTAAAATCAGTAAGTTCAAAAATAATTGGTGATGAAAAAAATTTAGGATATATAAGGTTGAAATCATTTAACGAAAATAGCGATAAACAATTTTTGAAATCTGTAAAAGAATTCGAAAAAAAAACTAAGATTAAAGGGTATGTTCTTGATCTAAGAAATAATCCTGGCGGGTTATTAACTCAAGCAATAAATATTACAGATTTTTTTTTAGATGATGGAGAAATAGTTTCAACTAAAGGTAGGAAGGTTTCCGAAACAAGGAAGTTTTTTGCAAGAAAAGGGGACGAAATAAAAGGCAAACCTGTAGTAGTATTAATTAACAACGGTTCAGCCTCAGCCTCAGAGATTTTTGCCGGAGCTTTGAAGGACCATAAAAGAGCGATTATTTTAGGTGAAAATTCTTATGGTAAAGGCTCTGTTCAATCTATCATTCCTCTTAGAAATGGAGGAGGAATAAGACTAACTATATCTAAATACTATTTGCCTTCTGGTAAATCAATTTCGGAGGTAGGAGTGACTCCTGACATATTAGTTGAGGAAGAGGGCGATGACTTTGTCATTAATACAGAAAAAGATAATCAATTAAATTACGCGATAAAACTTTTTAATTCTTAATTTTATGAATATGCGAAAACTTCCTATGCGTACCGGCGTAGGAGTAATAATTTTAAATAAAGAGAATAAAGTTTTTGTTGGCAAGAGGAAAGATAACCCTATAGATAAGTGGCAAATGCCTCAAGGAGGCGTTGAAAAAGGAGAGAGCTATCTTTCAGCTATGAAAAGAGAACTTTATGAGGAAACTAGTATTGAAAGTATTGATATCTTGAAAGAAATTGATGGTTTTTTTGAGTATGAACTTCCAAAAAATTTAGTTGGCATTATTTGGAAAGGCAAATTTAGGGGTCAAAAGCAAAAATGGTTTATTGTAAAATTTATTGGGAATGAAAATGAAATAAATTTGCAAACTAGAAAACCAGAATTTATTGAGTGGAAGTGGATTATACCTGATGACTTACCTAAAAATATTGTAGATTTTAAAAAGAAAATGTATGTCGAGTTATTAAAGATTATTAATACTTTTATTGATTGATATTTCTTAGAGTTTCTAATTTATAAGATAGCAAATATCTCTCCTTATCAGATATTTCATTATTATCTAATTTTTTTTCAGATACACTTATAAGAGAGTCGATAAATTTTTTGTTCATTTTTGTAACTTCTACAGCAGTTGAACTTAAAATAAGAAGATTATTATTTGAAAATTCCACTATTCCCTCTTCAACAAAAAACTTTTGCTCGCTACCAGCATTAATATTTATAATCCCTGGCCTTAAAAAAGTAATTAATGGGATATGATCCTTTAAGATACCCATCTCACCTTCAAAGGAGGGAATGACCACTTCAGAGCTTTCCGTTTTTATAATTGATTTGTTAGGTGAAATTATTTCAATTGTAAATTTTTCTGACACTATTATTTTTCTTTAGTTAATTTATCAGCCTTTTCTTGAACTTCTTCGATACCGCCAACCATATAAAATGCTGCTTCAGGTAAATGATCGTACTCACCTTTACAAATCGCATCAAATCCTTTTATTGTAGAATCTAAATCCACTAATTTGCCTGGGGAGCCTGTAAATACCTCAGCAACAAAAAAAGGTTGCGATAAAAATCTTTGTATCTTTCTAGCTCTTGCAACTGTTAATTTGTCTTCTTCTGAAAGTTCATCCATACCAAGTATTGCTATTATGTCTTGGAGAGATTTGTATGCTTGTAAAATTCTTTGAACATCTCTAGCAACTCTGTAATGCTCCTCTCCTACTATCCTTGGATCTAAAATTCTAGAAGTAGAGTCTAATGGGTCGACAGCAGGATAGATACCGATTTCTGCAATTTGTCTCGATAGCACTGTGGTCGCATCTAGGTGTGAAAAAGACGTTGCTGGCGCAGGATCAGTTAAATCATCGGCAGGCACATAAATCGCTTGCACTGATGTAATTGATCCTTTATCTGTTGATGTAATCCTTTCTTGTAAATTACCCATATCTGTTGCCAAAGTTGGTTGGTAACCTACAGCCGAAGGTATTCTGCCTAATAAAGCTGAAACTTCTGATCCTGCCTGAGTAAATCTAAATATATTATCAACAAAGAAAAGAACATCTTGTCCCTCTTTATCCCTAAAATATTCTGCTACAGTTAATCCAGTTAAAGCTACTCGTGCTCTTGCTCCTGGTGGCTCGTTCATTTGTCCATAAACTAATGCTGCTTTAGATCCTTTGCCATCTGTTTTTATAACACCAGACTCTATCATTTCATGATAAAGATCGTTACCCTCTCTAGTTCTTTCTCCAACACCTGCGAAAACAGAAAAGCCACCATGGGCTTTTGCAATATTATTAATTAATTCCATAATAGTTACTGTCTTTCCAACTCCAGCTCCTCCGAACAGTCCTATTTTTCCTCCTTTAGCATAAGGAGCTAGCAAATCTATAACTTTGATCCCCGTAACTAATTGTTCCGTTTCAGTAGCTTGATCTGTAAATTTAGGTGCTGGTCTATGTATTGGCCACTTTTCCTTCGTTTTCACATCACCTTTTTCATCAATGGACTCTCCTACAACATTTATAATTCTTCCCAAGGTCTCTGGTCCAACTGGTACGCTTATTGGAGATCCAGTATTAATTACCTCATCTCCTCTTTTAAGTCCTTCGGTAGCATCCATTGCTATAGTTCTCACATCATTTTCTCCTAAATGTTGCGCTACTTCCAAAATTAATTTATTTCCAGAATTATCTGTTTCTAGTGCTGTATAAATCTCTGGTAATTCATCTTGAAAATTTACATCAACTACTGCACCAATAATTTGAGTTATTTTTCCATTTTTACTCATAACTATAAACTTTCTGCTCCAGAAATTATTTCAATTAACTCTTTAGTAATAGATGCTTGTCTACTTCTGTTATAATTTATTGTCAGTTTATCAACTAAATCTCCAGCATTTCTTGTTGCATTATCCATTGCAGTCATTCTGGAGCCTTGTTCACTAGCTGCATTTTCTAAAAAAGCTTTAAATACCTGAGTTGATATATTTTTTGGAAGTAAATCTTCAAGAATTTCATCTTCCTCTGGCTCAAATTCGTATGATAAATTTTCTTCATTCTTTTTAATAGGAGTTTTATCTGCTGGGACAATTTGTTGTGCTTGAGGAATTTGAGTAATAACATTTTTAAAATTATTATAAAAAAGTATACATTTATCAAATTCATTTTTTTCAAATAAATTTACGATTTCATTTCCGATTGTTTCTGCTTCCTTAAATGTAATCTCCTTCCTATCTTTAAAGCTAAATTTTTTTATAATGTATTTTTCATATTCCCTTTTAATTTGGTCTAAACCTTTTGATCCAACTGTAATAATTTTGAGATTTTTCCCATCGCTTAAAATTTTTTTGAAACTTGTTTTTGCGAGTTTACAAATATTTGAATTAAAACCACCACACAATCCTCTATCAGCTGTCAGCACTACACATAAATGAGTTTTATCTGTTCCAGTGCCCACTAGAAGTTTAGGAGCATTTTGGGGATCGCTAATTGATTTTGTAAGATTTAAAATTATATTTTGCATTTTTTGACTGTAAGGCCTTCCCTTTTCAGCATTTTCTTGTGCTTTTCTGAGTTTTGCTGCAGCTACCATTTTCATAGCCTTGGTAATTTTTTGGGTAGATTTAACACTTTTAATTCTTTTTTTTAAATCGTCTAAACTTGGCATTATTTTTTACCCTTTTTATAATCTTCTATAATTTCGACAACAAGTTTTTCAGTATCTTCTTCTAATTTTCCTGAAGATTGAATTGTTTCAATAATTTCTGGTTTATCTTTCTTTACTCTCTCAATAACATCGTTTTCAAATTGCTTTATCTTTCCAATCTCAACATCATCTAAATAACCTTTGACACCTGTGAACACAGAAATTACTTGTTCTGCGACTGTCATTGGAGAGTATTGATCTTGTTTTAAAAGTTCTGTCAGTTTTGCTCCTCTATTTAGTAATTGTTGTGTAGAGGCATCCAAATCTGAACCGAACTGCGCGAAAGCAGCCATTTCCCTGTATTGTGCTAATTCTAATTTAATTGATCCGGCAACCTTTTTCATTGCTTTAGTTTGAGCAGCAGAGCCAACTCTAGACACGGACAATCCTACGTTAACAGCAGGACGAATTCCTTGATTGAATAGCTCAGTTTCTAAGAATATCTGCCCATCTGTAATGGAAATAACATTTGTTGGTATATATGCAGAAACATCTCCAGCTTGGGTTTCAATGATTGGTAAAGCTGTTAAAGAACCGCCCCCACTTTTATCATTTAACTTAGCAGCACGTTCTAATAATCTGCTGTGTAAATAAAATACATCACCAGGATAAGCCTCTCTGCCTGGAGGTCTTCTTAACAATAACGACATTTGTCTATAAGCAACAGCTTGTTTTGACAAATCATCGTAAACAATTAAAGCATGCATACCGTTATCTCTGAAATATTCACCAATAGTACATCCAGTATAAGGAGCTAAAAATTGTAACGGAGCAGAATCCGATGCAGTAGCTGCAACAATAGTTGTGTATTTTAGTGCGCCAGCTTCTTCCAAAGTTTTTGTAATCTGAGCCACGGTAGAACGTTTTTGTCCTATAGCAACATATACACAATATAACTTTTTCTTTTCATTAGATGACTCGTTTATTTTTTTTTGATTTATAATTGCATCTATAGCTACGGCTGTTTTACCAGTTTGTCTATCACCAATAATCAGTTCTCGTTGACCACGACCTATGGGTATGAGAGAGTCTATTGATTTTAATCCTGTCTGCATTGGTTCATTAACAGATTGTCTTGGAATTATACCTGGAGCTTTTACCTCAACTCTCTTTCGACTTTTTACAGATAATTTTCCCTTTCCATCAATTGGATTTCCTAACCCATCAACAACTCTGCCAAGTAATTCTTTTCCTACGGGAACATCAACAATTGCATTTGTTCTTTTTATTGTATCTCCCTCTTTAATGCTTCTATCATCTCCAAAAATAACCACTCCGACATTATCGTTTTCTAAGTTTAATGCCATTCCTTTTGATCCATCTTCAAATTCTACCATTTCTCCTGCTTGAACGTTGTCAAGACCAAAGACCCGCGCGATACCATCTCCAACCGATAAAACTTTTCCTATTTCAGAAACTTCAGCCTTCTCTCCAAAGTTTTTGATTTGATCTTTTAAAAGTTTTGTTACTTCTGATGGATTAATTGTCATTTTAATTTTCTAACATTCTCTGTTCATATTTTTTTAATTTATTTCTTATAGATGTATCAATCATAATGCTACCTAATTGAAGTTTTAAACCTCCGATTAATTCTTTGTCTACCTTGTAATCAAATTTCAAATTTGATCCCATCGATTTTGATAAATCTGAGCTTATAATATCTAATTCTGTTTGAGACAATTCTTTTGATGAAATTAATGATGCTTTAATCTCTCCTCTTTTTTTTGAGCAAAGTCTCAAAAAACTTTCAATAATTTTATTTACAAAAAAAATTCTTCTTTTTTCAATTAATAATAATAAAAATTTTTGGAGGTTTTTTGAAAAATTAAATTTATCGCTTATTAAAATTACTAACTTGTTTTGCTCAGTAATTATTTGGGAAGGGTCTTTTATAAAATTCCTCACTTCTGAGTTGGTATCATAAATCAACTTAAAATTTTGAATATCTCGCTCTACTTTATCTAAATCATTTGACTCCTGAGAAACTTCGAATAAAGCGCGCGAGTATCTTTCTGAAGTTTCAATAGAGAAAGATTTGTTTGTACTCATTTTAAGTTGTAAGAATTATTCTGAAATTATGTTGAGGTCGTATCATAAGAAAATAACTTGATCAAGTTGCCAATTATGGTTTTAAGCAAAGTTGATTGGGTCAACATCAACCGCAAGTTTAATTTTAGATGAGATTTTAAGCCCATTTAATACCTTACTGATTTTTTTTTGCATTAAATTTTGATTTTTAAACCTTATTAATAATCTTGACCTAAAATTTTTTTTGATTTTTAGTAAAGGGGAGTCCACGGGGCCTAAAACTTCTATATTGTCTATTTGATTTAATCTTAATTTGATCTCTCTAGCACCTTGTAAACTTAAAGATCGATCCTTTGAAGATATTATGATTGATATCAATCTTTGATATGGAGGTAACATATTTTTTTTTCTAAGTAAAAGCTCGTTCGTCAATAACTGTTCTGAATTATTTTTTATCAATTCATTTAGAGTATTATTATGTGGTGTTAATGTTTGGTAAATAATTAAAGACTCAGAACTAAATCTACCAGCTCTGCCACTCAATTGTTGATATAATTGAATATTTTTTTCAGTTGTCCTTAGATCGTACCCTCTTCCAGAAAAGTCAGCATCAATTACTACTATGCAATTTAATTTTGGAAAATTAAAACCTTTCGATATCATTTGCGTACCTATTAAAATGTCAACTTTATTGTCTTTAATATTATTAAACAATTCATTAGACAATTTTTTTGTTTTTAAATAATCGCTTGAAAATATATTAATTTTTTTACCAGGGAATATTTTCTTTGTTTCATCAAATATTTTTTCAACGCCGGGACCATACATTATCATTTCACAGTTTCCTTCAATTTTACATTTTTCTATAATTTTTTTTTCAAAACCACAGTGATGACAAATTGCTTTATTTTTGAGTTTGTGAAACGTAAGATATAAAGAACAATTAGAGCATGTCTGTTTGTTACCACATTTTTTACAGATCAAATAAGGAGCGAAACCTCGTCTGTTAATAAAGAAAAGAATTTGGTCGCCTTTTTTAAGAAATTTTTCAACTAAAGTTATTGTCTCATTTGCAATAAATTTGTTTTTAATCTTATTTATATTTAAATTAATTATTTGCGCTTTTGGTAATGGATAATTTTCATATCTTTTAAAGATTTTTATGTGCCTATATTTTTTTGTTTGAATATTGTTAAAAGTTTCAATTGACGGAACAGAAGTAACAAGGTGTATAGGTATATTCTCAAATTGTGCTCTAGAAATTGCCATATCTCTCGCATTATATATTACGCCCTCATCTTGCTTATATGAATTGTCATGTTCCTCATCAACTATGATTAAACCAAGTTTTTTAAAAGGTAAGAGTAATGCGGATCTAGCACCTACTAATATTTTAATCTTATTTTTTATTAATCCTTTCCAAATTAATCTTTTTTGTTTCGGAGTTATTTTTGAATGCCAAATTGAAGGTTCAAAACCAAAAAATTCTTCAAACCTTGATTTAAAATCATTTGTTAAAAAAATTTCTGGGAGTAACACTAATACTTGGTGATTCTTATTAATTATCTTTTTTATTCGTTCAAAATAAACCAATGTCTTTCCAGATCCAGTGGTTCCTTGTAGAACTGATACATTGAATTTATTATTTACTTTGTCAAGAAACTTGAGTGCAGAAATCTGCTCATCGTTTAATCTAAATTTTCTTGTTTTAGTTTTCTTAATTTCTAAAAATCTGTCTTTATTTTTGATGAATTTGTCTGAACTGCCTATAGCCATTTTTAATACAAGTCCGATAGGAACCATGTTATAAGTCGAAAACCACTCTATAAAATCAATTAATTTTCTATCTATGGAGTATTCAGTCTTTTTATTTATATATTTAATTTTTATATTTTCTGGTTCGGAGTAATTATTTTTCCAAATCACTCCTATTTCTTTTTTCGATCCAAAAGGAACCTCTACTAAATTACCTATTTTGCTCTCAATTCTAGAATTATAAGTAAACGGAAAATTGAAAATTTTTGGCAACAAGACTTGCGATTTCATTTGATAATAGTATTAGAAATATTATTAATTAAAAATGAATTGGTCTTTTATCAACAGCTAATGCTGCCTCTTTTATTGCCTCAGTATGCGTTGGATGAGCATGACAGGTTCTTGCGATATCCTCTGCACTAGCTCCAAATTCCATAGCTAATGCCATTTCGGCAATCATATCTCCACAATGAGGACCAATGATATGCACTCCTAAAACTTTATCAGTTTTGCTATCAGCTAAAATTTTTACAAAACCCTCAGTTTCATTATTTACTTTCGCTCGTGAGTTTGCCAAGAAAGGAAATTTTCCAACTTTGTAAGACTTCTTTTCCTCTTTAAGTTGCTCTTCTGTTTTTCCAACTGTCGCTACTTCTGGAGAAGTATAAATTACTCCAGGAATCACATCATAATTTACATGTCCTGCCTGACCCGCTAATATTTCTGCGACTGCGATACCTTCCTCTTCGGCTTTATGGGCCAACATTGGGCCCTTGATGACATCACCTATGGCATAAATATTTTTAATTGAGGTTTGTAATTTAGCATTAACTTCTATTCTTCCCTTTTTATCTTTTTTAACTCCAATTTTTGTGAGGTTAAGGCCTTCTGTGTAAGGTTTTCGACCAACTGATACTAGCACTTTATCAAATTCCAAGGTTTCATCTTTTGAGCTTTTTAAATCAGTGTAATTAATTGCAACAGTTGATCCAGCAGTGTTTACTTTATTAACTTTTGAGCCCATCTTAAAAATAATTCCTTGTTTAGATAATATCTTTTTAAATTCATTGGAAATTTCTCTATCCATCCCTGGAGTTATGTAATCAAGATATTCTATAACTGTAACCTCTGAACCTAATCTTGACCAAACAGAACCCATTTCCAAACCTATGTATCCTCCGCCAATTACAGCTAATTTTTTTGGAACACTTTTCAAAGACAATGCTCCGGTTGATGAAATAATATTTTTTTCATCTATTTCTATACCTGGCAACGAAGCTACAGACGATCCCGTAGCTATGACTATATTTTTAGCTTTATAGTTAGTTTTTTTATTATTATCATAAACTACTATGTCGTTTTTTGAGAAAAGTACCCCTTTTCCTTTTATATAAGTAACTTTATTTTTTTTGAATAAAAACTCGACTCCTTTTGTCAAAACTTGGACTGATTTGTTTTTATTAGACATCATTTTTTCAATATTTAATTTAATACCCTCAATTTCTATTCCTTGATTGTTAAAATCTTTTTTAGCTTTGTGAAAATTTTCAGATAAATTTAATAGACTTTTAGATGGGATGCACCCAACATTAAGACATGTTCCGCCTAAGGTCCCCCTTGATTCCACGCACGCAGTTTTCAATCCTAGCTGAGCTGCCCTTATTGCACAGACGTACCCACCAGGTCCTCCTCCTATTACCACTAAATCAAAATTATCCATACTATATATTTAAAAATAATCTTTTAGGTTGTTCTAGTGACTCTTTTACAATTTTCAAAAATGACACTGCCTCTTTGCCATCTACTATTCTGTGATCATAAGAAAGAGCTAGATACATAACTGGTCTTGCTTCTACATTTCCATTTATAACGACTGGTCTTTCTACAATATTATGCATTCCTAACACTGCAGATTGTGGTGGATTTAAAATTGGTGTAGATAACATCGATCCATAAATTCCACCATTAGTTATTGTAAATGTTCCTCCTTGAAGATCTTCAATGGTAATTTTCCCATCTCTAGCTTTTTGACCAAGGCTAGCAATATTTTTCTCAATATCAGCGAATGACATTTCGTCTGTTCCTCTTAAAACTGGTACTACTAAGCCTCTATCTGTTCCAACAGCAATACTAATATTATAATAATTTTTATAAACTATCTCTTCTGCTTGAATTTCTGAATTAATAGCTGGGAAGTTTTTCAAACCAATCACACATGCTTTTACAAAAAAAGACATAAAACCTAATTTTACTCCATAATTATTTTGGAACTCGTCTTTATATTGATTTCTCATAGCTATTACTTCGCTCATATCTACCTCGTTAAATGTTGTTAGCATCGCCGCATTCTCTTGGGCCTCTTTAAGCCTTTTAGCTATAGTTAGTCTAAGCCTAGTCATTTTTACTCTTTCTTCGGGACCGTGTTTAATTTTTCTTTCCGATGGGGCAGGTTTTGAACCCATAAGAGCCATTATATCTTCTTTTAAAATTATTCCATTTTTTCCAGTGCCTTTAACTTGTTCTAAATCGATTTTTGCCTCACTAGCCATCTTTCTTGCAGCAGGAGAAACTTGGGCATCTTCTTTTGTTGGTAAAGGTTTTCTAGATATTTTCTTCTCTTCATGAACTCTCTCTAAAATTAATGGTTCTTCCTCTATTTTTTCATCTTCCAATTTTAAAACGGGTTCATCTATTAACGATTTAGTTGTTTTTTTCTTTTTTACATAATTCTTTTTGTCTTCAATTGGTTTAGTTTGTTTTTTTGGAGGATTATAAGTCTTAACTTCTTTTGTCTGTATAATGTCATCACTCGAACTATCATTTATTGTTCCCAACAAGGATCCAACATTTACAGTCTCACCCTCTTTTACGTTAATGTTATCGAGAACTCCATTTGAAGGAGAAGGTACTTCGACATTTACTTTATCCGTTTCTAATTCTACTATTGGTTCGTCAGCAACTACTTTTTCACCTTTGGACTTCAACCATTTAGAAACAGTTGCCTCTGTAACTGATTCACCTAGAGTAGGAACTGTAATTTTTTCTGGCATTAGTATTTAATTATCTTTTCTAATATTTCTTTTTGTTGTGCAAGATGTTTGTTAGCATTTCCAGTCGCAGTCGTTGAAGATGCTGATCTACCTACATATTTAATGTTAATATCCTTAAAATTTATCATTTCTAAAGTTCTTTCAATATAGTTTCTAACAGTATTCCAGGCTCCCATATTTTTAGGTTCCTCTTGGCACCATACAAATTTGGCTTTTTTATATTTTTTTAAAACTTTAGCCAAAGTTTTTGCTGGAAAAGGATAGAGTTGTTCTAATCGAACAAATACGATATCACCATTTTTAGTCTTCTCTCTTTGTTCGATCAGGTCGTAATATATTTTACCTGAACACATTACTACTTTTTTTATTTGGTTATCTTTTTTTAAAGAGATTAAATTATTTTCTTTTTTATATGCATCATCTTCTAAAACTCTATGAAATGAACTTTTAGAAACAAATTCCGAAATGTTTGATAAGCATAGTTTATGCCTTAATAAAGATTTTGGTGTCATTATAATAAGTGGTTTTCTAAATTCTCTGTGCATTTGTCTTCTTAGAACATGAAAATAATTAGAAGGTGTTGTACAATTTACAACTTGAATGTTTTCTCCCGCACATAATTGCAAAAATCTTTCTAATCTTGCTGAGGAGTGCTCAGGGCCTTGACCTTCGTACCCATGAGGTAATAGCATTACAAGACCACTTGCCCTTCCCCATTTGGACTCAGAGGAAGTTATGAATTGGTCAATTATAACTTGCGCTCCATTAGCAAAATCTCCAAACTGGGCTTCCCACAATACAAGAGTTTCTGGCTCTGATAACGAATATCCATACTCGAACCCAAGCACTGCGAGCTCTGAAAGTAAACTGTCTATTATTTCAAATTTCTTTTGACCAGTTTTAATATTATTTAATGGTAAATAGCGATCGTGATTACTTTGATTTCTTAAAACTGCATGTCTTTGGCTAAAAGTACCTCTTCCAGAGTCTTGGCCAGATAGTCTAACTGAAAAACCTTCAATTAATAATGAACCTATGGCTAAAGACTCGGCTGATGACCAATCAATTTTTCCACTCAAAAACATCTTGTTTCTTGTCTCAAAAACTCTTTTCAAAGTTTTATGTGCATTAAAGTCTGAGGGAATATGAAATACTTTTTTTCCAACATTCAATAGAATATTTTTTTCGACACCGCTTTTGCCTCGTTTATCTTTTCCCAGGCCTGGCTTAAATCTAGACCAAACACCGTCAAACCATTTTAGATCTGACTTATAATTTTTAGATGACAAAAATTCATCTTCTAAATAATCTTTAAACTTTGATTTATCATTTTTAAGTTGATCTGGTGTAGTTAAACCTTCTTTAGATAGTTTTTCTCCATATAAAGTTAGCGTAGAAGGATGATATTTTATTTTTTTGTACATTATTGGTTGGGTAAATGAGGGTTCATCACCTTCATTATGTCCAAACCTCCTATAACAAACCATATCTATTACAACATCCCGATTAAATTTTTGCCTATATTCAGTTGCAATTTTTGCACAATGTGTAACTGCTTCAGGATCATCTCCATTTACGTGAAATATTGGTGCTTGAGCGGTTTTAGCTACATCCGACGGATAAGGTGAAGATCTTGCAAATCTTGGTGCAGTTGTAAAACCTATTTGATTATTTACTATTATATGAATAGTTCCTCCTATATTATGGCCGGGCAAACCTGACATCGCAAAACACTCTGCCACTATTCCTTGTCCAGCGAAAGCTGCATCCCCATGCATTAGTACAGGTATTACTTTTTTTCTTTCATTATCTTTGTGAAAAAATTGTTTTGCTCTTACTTGCCCTAAAACAACAGGGTTTACAGCTTCGAGGTGTGATGGATTATCTGTTAAACTTATATGGACGACATTTCCGTCAAACTCTCTGTTAGAAGATGCCCCTAAATGATACTTCACATCTCCCTCGAAATCTTTACTCGCATTTACGGATTTACCAAAAAATTCGCTAAAAATTGCTCTAAAAGGTTTTCCCATCACATTAGCTAATACATTAAGCCTACCTCTATGCGGCATTCCAATTTTAATTTCTTTTGCTCCAAGATTTCCACCTCTTTTAATGATTTGCTCCAAAGCAGGTATGAGTGACTCGCCTCCATCTAAACCAAATCTTTTGGTTCCTACAAACTTTACATGTAAATATTTTTCAAAACCTTCGGCTTGTATAATTTTATTTAAAATTGCTTTTTTCCCGTTATCTGTAAAAGTAATATCTTTTTCTGGACCTTCAATTCTATTTCTAATCCAAGCTTTTTCTTCTGGATCGCTCATATGCATAAACTCATAGCCAATCGTTGAGCAGTAAGTCTTTTTTAAAATTTGAAGAATTTGGTTAAGATCAGCATATTGAAGTCCTAGCACCCCATCTAAAAATATTTTTCTATTAAAATCTTTCTTTGAAAAACCATACGTTTCTGGTTTTAATTCGGAGTGCTCTTTTTTTTCTTGTATAGATAAAGGATCTAAGTTTGATATTAAATGACCTCTTATTCTATAAGCTCTAATTAACATTATTGCTCTGACGGAGTCTTGTGAGGCTTGTTTTATAGAGCTAGCTTCAAAAATATTGGAGTCATCCAATTTTTTTTTAGACATATTTTGAGAAAGATCTTTTTTCTTAATTTTTTTTTCTGGAGACCAACTAGGCCCATTAAGATCATTTAGAATTAATTTCTCGTCTTCACTTAATCCATCAAAGAAATCTTTCCAACTATCAGGTAAAGTTTTAGGATCAAGCAGATAATCAGAGTAGAATTGATTGATGAATTCTGAATTTAAAGCTGATAGAAAAGATGTTTTTTTTAGATTTAAGTTATTATCAGACGAAGACATTGGTTTATTTTATCATAAATAATTAAAAATCAACTATTAAGTTTATTATATAAAGTTATACCTATATCTGCAGGCGACTTAGATATAGTAATACCTGCAGATCTCATAGTTTCAATTTTATCCTTAGCCCCTCCTTTGCCTCCTGATATTATAGCTCCTGCGTGTCCCATTCTTCTACCCGGCGGGGCAGTCAGACCTGCAATAAATCCTACCATTGGTTTTTTAATCTTTTCTCTTTTTAAAAATTCAGCAGCTTCCTCCTCTGCAGATCCACCGATTTCTCCAATCATTACTATTGATTTTGTTTCCTCATCTTTTAAAAAAAGTTCCAAGCAGTTTATAAAATTTGTTCCATTGATAGGGTCTCCTCCGATTCCTATACAAGTTGATTGTCCTAGGCCACTTAATGTAGTTTGTGCTACAGCTTCGTATGTAAGTGTGCCTGATCTGGAAACAATTCCGACGGATCCTTTTTTGTGGATATTACCTGGCATTATACCTATTTTACATTCATCAGGAGTTATAATTCCTGGGCAGTTTGGTCCAATGAGCCTTGACTTACTTTTATTTAAAATTTTTTTTACATTCAACATATCTAGGATAGGTATACCTTCGGTGATACAAACAATTAGTTCAATTTTTGCATCAATTGCCTCAATTATAGCTGCAGCTGCAAATTTCGGAGGTACATAAATCATAGTTGCATTTGCAAAAGTTTTATCCTTTGCTTCTTGAACTGTGTTAAATACTGGACGACCTAAGTGTGTTTGTCCGCCTTTATTAGGTGTCACACCGCCAACTAGGTTTGTACCATATTTTAAGGCTTGTTCAGAATGAAAAGTTCCATGTTTACCTGTAAATCCTTGGCAAATTACTTTCGTGTCTTTGTTAATTAATACTGACATCTATTTAATAGCTTCTACAATTTTTTTAGCAGCATCATTTAAATCAGATGCAGATAAAATTTTTAAATTTGATTTTTCTAATATTGCCTTTCCCTCTTTAAAATTAGTACCTGCTAAACGTACTACTAAAGGAACAGCCAAATTTACTTGTTTAGCTGCCTCTACAACTCCTTGAGCAAGTACATCGCATCTCATTATCCCTCCAAAAATATTAATTAAAATCCCTTTTACATTTTTATCAGCCAGAATTAGTTTAAATGCTGCTGTCACTTTTTCTTTAGACGCCCCTCCACCTACATCTAAAAAATTTGCAGGTTCCTGTCCATTTAATTTAATTATGTCCATAGTTGCCATTGCTAAACCCGCACCGTTTACCATACATCCAATCGAGCCGTTTAATTTTATATAAGCAAGATCATGTTTGCTTGCCTCAATTTCAGCTGGTTCTTCCTCATTTAGATCTCTTAATTTTAAAATTTCTGGTCTTCTAAAAATAGCGTTATCATCAAAGGTCATTTTTGCATCTAAACAAATTAATTTATTATCTTTAGTGATAATTAATGGATTAATCTCAACTAAACTTGCGTCTCTTTCTAAAATTATCCTATATAATGTTTTTACAAGCTTTGAAGCGACAGATTTTTGCGTTTCATCAAATTCAAAAATTGAAATTATTTCATTTATCTGTTGTTCATTTGGCCCGTTTTCATGAATGTCAATTTTTGTCGTTTGTATCTTTTTCGGGTTTTCTGATGCAACTCTTTCTATATCCATACCCCCTTCTTTACTACTTATAAATGCTATTTTCGATGTTTCTCTGTCAACTAAGCATGATAAATAAAATTCTTTTAAAATTTGGGATGCTTCTTCAATATAGATTCGTTTTACTTTTTTTCCCTGAGGTCCAGTTTGATGAGTAACCAAAACTTTTCCCATCATATTTCTTACCTCTGGTATAATTTCTTCAATATTTTTAATTAATTTAACACCGCCTGCTTTTCCTCTTCCTCCGGCGTGAATTTGTGCTTTTAAAACGAATTCTTTACTTTTAAGTTTCTTTATTTTTTCTTTAATTTCGTCTGAAGAAAAAATTACAATTCCATTAGAGACTGGCGCACCAAATTCTTTTAAAATTTCTTTAGCTTGATGTTCATGAATATTCATTTGAAGAATTTATAAATGATTATTTTTAATTTGCAAAACATTTAAGTATCTCATGCTTTAAAAGTAACTTATTTATCTTAAAGGATTTGTAACAATCACTTTTTAAAACGAAATTAAATGTCTTTTGGTCTAGAGGTAGAATTGTGTAAATATTTTTTACTTTATGTTCATCTAACTTATTTTTGTAAAAATTTACATAGTATTCGTGATATTTATTACCATATTTTGGGTAGCTAACTCCATCATCCGTATACCATCTATTTGGGGAGTAGATATTATTTTCAATCTCTGAATTTATGAATTGATAATAAGAAATAATAATACTGTTATCTTTGTTTTTTTTTAAATACTCGATTGAGTCTTTAAGCAAAAGAATTTCATCTTTTAAATATGTTTGATTTTCTAACGAAACCCATTTTAAACCTTTTAGTTTTTTTGAGATTTCTTCTCCAGAAATATATTGTGATTTATCTATATTTTGTAAATCCATAAACTTTCTATCTAAATTAAATCTTTCATGATATTTAAGTGTCACAAAAGCATTTAATAAAATTACAGAAAATATAAATACTTTCCTTTTTAAATCTTTGAAAAATTTATGATTGCTGTGGATAATGCCAAACGAAATAGGAAGTAAAAAAAATATCATATTTTGATTTTTCATAATTTCTTGATTGATCAATGATATGAAAATTAAAATTAAAAAAAATATATTTGTTTGATCTAATATAAATCTATTTTTATTTTTTTTTGATAATAATTGAAAAATAATAATTAAGATTACTACTAAAAAAAATTTAAATTCACCTAATAAACTAGAAATAAATGAATTTATTGTTAAATCTAAAGATCTTTCTTCGCCAATAGTAATAGGAAATAAAATATATTGAATTAAAAAATTTTTAATTCCAGTTTTACTTAATAAAAGAAAAATTATTAGTAAAAGAATAAATACAAAAGAAGTGATAATAAAATTTTTTATAAATAAAGTATTTTTCAAACTAATTGAATATAAAAAAACGTATCCCGCTACCAAAATAATAAATAATCCTGCTGGCGTTTGTTTGCTCAAAAAAGCAAAAAATAAAAAAATTAAAGAAACAGAAAAAAAAATGTTCGATTTTTTTTCATAAGAATATATTAGAACATACATAGAAATGACAGAAAGAATAAGAGAGTGATGATCAGGAAATGGTACGCCTGATGATGGGTAAGCTAAAATTGAAACAGAAACGCTATAAAATAGAGAGCTTTTAAAGCTAAGGCCCTTAAAGATTAAGAATTTATAAGTAGCAAATGATAAAAAAAAATTTAATAAAGAGGAATGTAGTAGGTATGTAATCCAGTTTACTCCAAATAGCTTAAATAAAAAAGACTGTAAAATATCTACAAAGAAACCATTAGCTGTCCAATAATCTCTGACTGGCAAAAAACCTTTGTTAATAAAATTTGCAGAATCAAAAAAAGCAAATGTATCAATAGGAAAAACGCCAATTGAACCATAATAGTAATTTGCTGAAAAAGAGAATATAAATATTATTAAAATGTTAAAAATTTCTTGTTTTTTCATAGATAAGCTTAACAATTTTTTGACAACAATAAAATGAAATATCCGGGTGCAGAATTAGACAATTTTGATAAAGCCACAATTTGGAGAAAATACGTGTTTCTCTTAATAAAAAAATTCATTAAAGGGAATGTGCTAGAAGTTGGGGCTGGAATAGGTAGTTTTACAAACAATTACATGCATATACCTTCAAAAATAACATTAAGCGAAATAGACGAAGATAATTTATCAAAAATAAAAAATAAATTTGCTAATACAAATTTTAATTTTACAAATAATACCATTAAAGATTTAAACGAAACATATGATACTATAATGTATCTAAATGTCCTAGAACACATTGCTGATGATAAAAATGAAATCGTTAACGCTTACAAAAAACTAAATAAAGGTGGGCACTTAATAATTCTTGTGCCTGCACATAATAAATTATTTTCAAAATTTGATGAAGCTGTTGGCCATTTTAAAAGATATGAAATAGATTTTTTTAAGAAAATTTTTATTGAAGGATCTTTAACTAAAAAATTATTATTTTTAGACTCAATGGGTTATTTTTTATATTATCTTAATAAAATTTTTTTTAGTGGTGAAACGTATCCATCTAAAATAAAAATTTTAATTTGGGACAAAATTTTTACACCTATTTCTATCATTTTAGATAAAATCTTTTTTTACCGATATGGAAAAAATATTTTATATATACTTAAAAAATTATAGTGACAATGTTGGATCAATTATTGCAGCTGCATCAAACAATTCTTTTACTGATTTAATTGAATTTTCAAAATAGTTTCTTTCTTCTTCAGATAATTTGAGTTCTATTATTTTTTCAACACCATTTTTCCCAATTATTACTGGAACACCAGCGTATAAGTTTTTAACGCCATATTCACCGTTCAAGTTGACTGCACAAGGCAATTGTTTTTTTTGATCATTCAAATAACTTTCAGCCATCTCAACTCCAGAGGCTGCAGGTGCATAAAAGGCTGAGCCTTTCTCAAGATATTTAACTATCTCGGCGCCTCCTTTTTTAGTTCTTTGCACAATTTCATCTAGTTTTTGTTTTGATAGTTTTCCAGTTTTTACATAATCATTTATTTTTTTTCCATTAACTTCTGTAGAGTTTAGCATTGCTACCATGCTATCTCCATGACCTCCTAAAACAAATGATTTTATTTTTTTAACTGGAACTTTTAATTCTTTTGATAAGAAATAGATAAACCTTGAGGAGTCTAAAATCCCGGCCATACCAACAACTTTATTTTTAGGTAAACCTGAATATTTTTGTAAAGCCATTACTATGACATCTAAAGGGTTAGTAATACAAATTACAAATGCATTTGGAGAAGTATTTTTTATTCCTTCAGCTACCTGCTTAATTATTTTAAGATTTATTCCAAGGAGATCATCCCTAGACATGCCTGGTTTTCTTGGCATTCCAGCAGTTATTATAATTACATCAGAATTTTTTGTATCTTCATAATTATCAGTCCCAATTAAATTAATATTAAAATTACTTATTGGAGAAGATTGAGCTATATCTAAAGCTTTACCTTTAGCTAGGCCCGATGCTACATCAAACAAAACGACATCTCCTAGTTCTTTTAAAGCTATTAAATGAGCGAGTGTACCACCTATTTGTCCTGCTCCTACTAAAGTAATTTTTTTATTCATATATTATTGATATTTATTTCATTGTTGGCATCACAAACTCTGGGTCAGATCTTAAACCTGATGGCCACCTAGATGTAATTGTTTTAAGTTTTGTATAAAATCTTACTCCTTCAGGTCCATGCATGTGTTGATCTCCGAATAAAGACCTTTTCCATCCTCCAAAGCTATGAAAAGCCATTGGAACTGGAATAGGTATATTTATACCTACCATTCCAATTTTTGCCTTACTAGCAAATGTTCTTCCTGAGTCTCCATCTCTAGTAAAAATACTTACACCATTTCCAAATTCATGATCATTAACCAACTTTAGTGCCTCATCAAAATCTTTAGCTCTTACTACAGATAAAACAGGACCAAAAATTTCTTCCTTATAAATTTTCATATTTTTTGTTACTTTGTCAAATAAGCAGCCACCTATATAGTATCCATTTTCGTAACCTTGTAATTTAAAGTTTCTACCATCAACTACCAACTTTGCTCCTTCTTTAACTCCAATGTCCACGTAGCTTTTTACTTTTGATAAATGCTCTTTTGTAACGAGTGGACCCATTTCTGATTGTTTATCCATACCTGGACCAACTTTTAATGTCTCTACTTTTTTAGCTAAAGCGTTTACTAGTTTGTCGCCTATGCCTCCTACTGCTACTGCAACTGATTGAGCCATACACCTTTCACCTGCTGATCCATAAGCAGCACCCATTAGACCATTTACAGCCTGATTAAGATCACAATCAGGCATCACAACACAATGATTTTTTGCTCCACCAAGAGCCTGAACTCTTTTTTCATTTTTTGCACAATTCTCATAAATATATTTTGCTATAGGCGTTGACCCAACAAAACTGATTGCTACGACGTCTTTATTGCTAATCAAAGCATCCACCGCTTCTTTATCCCCATTAACCACATTAAAAACTCCGTCTGGTAGACCAGCATCTTTTAAAAGTTCAGCTAATCTGATAGCGCAAGAAGGGTCTTTCTCTGAAGGTTTAAGCACAAAAGTATTACCACATGCTATCGCCATAGGGAACATCCACATTGGAACCATCGCTGGAAAATTAAATGGTGTTATACCTGCACAAACTCCTAAAGGCTGTCTTACTGACCAACTGTCAACATTTGTGCCTACATTTTCTGTAAATTCACCTTTTAACATTTGGGGTATACCACAAGCGTATTCTACAACTTCTAAACCTCTTGTGAGTGATCCTTTTGCGTCTTCATAAACTTTTCCGTGCTCTGAAACTATTATCTTCGTTAATTCATCTGCATTTTTCTCTATCAACTCTTTAAATTTAAACATTACTCTTGCTCTTTGCAATGGAGGTTTGTTAGCCCAGCTACCGAACGCTTTTTTTGCATTTTCAACAGCATCGTTAACATCTTTGACCGTTGCTAATCGAACTTCTGCACTTTGTTCACCTGTTGCTGGATTAAAGACTTTGCTAACTCTTTTAGACTCTCCAGAAAATTTTTTTCCATTAACAAAATGATGAATTGTTTTCATGTTGTAATTGAATAAATAAGCTTTTAGCTTGTTGCAAGCATTTTTTTAATGGAGCCGATAGCTTTTGCAGGATTAAGGCCTTTCGGACAAGAATTAGTGCAATTCATTATGGTATGACATCTATATAGCTTCAATTCATCAGCAACTTTCTTAAGTCTTTCTTTTTTATCACCATCTCTACTATCGTTAATCCAACGATATGCCTGCAACAACACTGCTGGTCCTAGATACTTATCACCATTCCACCAGTAACTCGGGCAAGATGTAGAACAACAAGCACATAAGATACATTCGTAATATCCATCCAATTTTTCTCTATCTTTTTGTGATTGTTTTAGTTCTGTTTTCTCTTGGCCAGTTTGATCAACTTTTAACCAAGGTTGAATAGACTCATATTGTTTATATAAAGTGGTTAAATCTCCAATTAAATCTTTCACTACTTTTAAATGCGGTAAAGGGTATATATTAAGATCTCCATTAATATCTGAGTGAGATTTAATACATGCTAGACCATTAACGCCATCAATATTCATTGCACAAGACCCACAAACGCCATGAGCACAAGACCTCCTGAAAGTTAATGATGGGTCTATTTCATTTTTAATCTTAAATAAAATATCTAAAACTTTCGGACCACAATTATCCATATCGACTTCAAATGTATCAATCCTTGGGTTTTTCCCTGTCGAAGGATCCCATCTATATACATTTATTTTTCTTAGATTTTTAGAGTTGGTTTTATCTTTGAAGTAATTACCTACCTCAATTTTAGAATTTTGTGGTAGGCTAAATTGTGCCATTGTTAATAAACTCTCTCCTTAGGTGGAAAATATTGAACATCATTTGTTAGAGTTCTAGAATGAACATCTCTATATTTTATTTCTACTTTGTTTCCATTTTGCCAAGCCAAAGTATGTTTCATAAAATTTTTGTCATCTCTTTTTGTAAAGTCTTCTCTAGCGTGCGCCCCTCTACTTTCCTTTCTATTGTAAGCCGAATCCATAGTAGTTAATGCTTGGCTTATCAAATTGTCAAATTCCAAAGTTTCTACTAAATCAGTATTAAATAGCAAAGATTTATCTTTAACAGAAATATCGCTCATACCTTCGTAGGGCTCCCTAATTTGATTTACGCCTTCTTTTAAAGTTTTTTCTGTTCTAAATACAGCGCATTTTGACTGCATTGTTTTCTGCATTTGTAATCTCAGCTCTGATGTTTTTGTAGATCCGTTTGAATTTCTAATTTTATCAAATCTTTGCAAACATTTATCTGTTTCCGAATTTGACACCTCTTCATGTGTAGCCCCTGGTTTTACGATTTCAGCCGCTCTTTTAGCTGCAGCTCTACCAAATACAACTAGGTCTATAAGAGAATTAGAGCCCAACCTATTCGCGCCATGAACTGAAACGCAGGCTGCTTCTCCTATTGCCATTAAACCAGGAACAGTTTTTTCAGATCCATTGAGTGTTAAAACCTCAGCCTTATAATTTGTTGGGATACCTCCCATATTATAGTGCACTGTTGGCACAACTGGAATTGGTTCTTTACTTACGTCCACATTAGCAAATGTTTTAGCAGCCTCTGAAATTCCTGGAAGTCTCTCATCTATAACTTTTTTATCTATGTGATCTAAATGAAGATTTATATGATCTTTATTTTTTCCAACACCTCTTCCTTCGTTTATTTCCATTTCCATAGATCGGCTGACAACGTCTCGAGATGCTAAATCTTTTGCATTAGGAGCATATCTTTCCATGAATCTTTCTCCTTTACCATTAACTAAAAATCCACCTTCACCTCTAACACCTTCTGTTATTAGACAGCCTACTCCATAAATCCCAGTGGGATGAAACTGAACAAATTCCATATCCTGCAAAGGCAAACCAGCTCTTAAAACCATAGCGTTACCGTCACCTGTACAAGTATGAGCGGATGTAGCTGAATAATAAACTTTACCGTACCCTCCAGTTGCAATTATAGTAATGTGTGATCTAAATCTATGAATTGTCCCATCTGTTAAATTCCAAGCAATCACTCCCTTACATTCGCCATTTTTCATAATTAAATCTAAAGCAAAGTACTCAATAAAAAATTCAGTATTTTGTTTTAATGCTTGTCCGTACAATGTATGTAAAATTGCATGACCTGTTCTATCAGCAGCTGCACATGTTCTTTGTGCTGTGCCGTTACCATAATTTTTTGTCATGCCACCAAAAGGTCTTTGATAAATTTTTCCATCGTCTGTTCTACTAAAAGGGACACCATATCTCTCTAATTCAACTACTGCTCTTGGTGCCTCTTTGCACAAATACTCAATAGCATCTTGGTCTCCAAGCCAGTCAGAGCCTTTTACCGTATCGTACATGTGCCATCTCCAATCATCTTCACCCATGTTTCCTAAAGCTGCAGAAATACCTCCTTGAGCTGCTGATGTGTGGCTTCGAGTTGGAAAAACTTTTGATATACAAGCAGTTTTTAAACCTGCTTCCGATAATCCAACCGCAGCTCGTAAGCCTGACCCACCAGCTCCAAGAACTACAACATCGTATTCGTGATCTATAACTTTATATGCGCTCATTTAATTAAGAATATATATACTTAAAATTGTTAATAATGGAATTGTTATAGCAAATAAATATAGTGCTTTATTTGCGACATTTTTGATTTTCTCGTCATGTAAATAGTCCTCAAAAATCTCACTTATTGTCAGTGCTGAAAAAAAGAAAGCAATTACAATGAATACTGAAAATAATATTTTTGACGGTTGTTCAAAAAAAAAGTTTGTTATTTGAGAATGATTCTTATCATAAATTGAAACAAAATTTAACAAGAACCAAGCCATTAATGGAATCAAAATTAATGAGCTAATTTTTGTGAAAAGCCACTTTTTTGTAGATTTATGCATTTAAAAAAAATTTCTCCCTAATATATAAAATAAAATTGTTAATACAAATGAACCAATGAAAGTAATCATACCTGTAATTTTTGCTACTTTTAAATCAAACCCATACCCAGCATCCCAAACTAAATGTCTTAATTCATTTAAAATGTGAAAGCTAAAAGTCCAACACAAGGAAATAACAATAAATTTTCCAAAACTTGTATTTAAAAAAATATTTACAGCTGAATAATTATTTTGACCAAAAATTATAAATATTGCCCAAACACAAATTAAAATCATTGCAAAAAAATTGATTACACCAACTATTCTATGAGTAATAGATAGTAAAGAGGAAATTTGCCATTTGTAAATTTGAAGGTGAGGACTAAGGGGATTATTATTTTCCATGCTTAATTTATAAACCAAAGTTATAATTTTTTCATCAAACTCTCTGCTATTTGAACTGTATTTAAAGCCGCTCCTTTTAATAAATTATCAGAAACTACCCACAAATTGATAGCTTTAATATTGGAATTGTCCTTTCTTATCCTAGAGATAAAAGTTGTATAGTCGCCTTCGGCTTCTAAGGGAGTTATATAACCACCATCTTTTCTTTCATCAACAACTTTGCATCCAGGAGCTGTTTGAAGAATCTTAATTATATTTTCAAAATCATAAAGGTTTTCAAATTCAATATTAATTGACTCTGAATGCCCTGTTCTCACAGGAACCCTTACGCACGTTGCTGTAACTTCAATTTCGTTATCTAAAATTTTTTTTGTCTCATTAGTCATTTTCAATTCCTCTTTTGTGTACCCATCTTTTTCAAAAACGTCGATGTGAGGTATTAAATTAAATGCTATTTGTTTCGTAAAGTTTTTAGTGTTAATTTTTTTTCCCTCTAAATATTTTTTTGATTGATCGAATAGCTCATCCATTGACGCTTTGCCAGCACCAGATACAGCTTGGTAAGTTGAGACTACTACTCTTTTGATTTTGTACTCATCATGTAAAGGTTTTAATGCTAAAACCATTTGCATTGTCGAGCAGTTTGGGTTTGAAATAATATTGTTATGTTTATCAAGAGCTTCAGGATTAACTTCTGAAACAACAAGTGGAACATCTTTTTGCATTCTAAAATAACTTGAGTTGTCAATTATTATAGTTTTTTTTGATGCTTTTGGAGCCCATTCTTTTGCGATCTTACTTCCTGCTGCAAAAAAAGTAATTTGTGCTTTAGAAAAATCGTAATTTTCTAAAACTTCAACCTCAATTTCTTTATTTCTAAATTTAATTTTTTTTCCGGCACTTTTTGAAGAAGCTACTAAAAAAAGGTTGTCGATTTTAATTTTAGATTTCTCTAAAATTTCAATTGTTTTTCTTCCAACATTTCCCGAGGCACCAATAATTGCAAAATTCATAATGTTTTACTTTATTTCAATTTTGCAATAATTGCATCACCCATGTCAGTTGTGGAAACCTCTTTCATATTTTTTGACATTATATCTTTAGTTCTTAATCCTTCGTCAAGAACGCTTTGAACTGCTTTATCAATTTGGTCTGCTTCTTCACTAAGATCTAAAGAATATCTTAAAGCCATTGATAAACTTAAAATTGTAGCTATTGGATTTGCTATGTTTTTACCTTCAATATCTGGAGCTGATCCGTGAACAGGTTCGTAAAGAGATCTTATTCTTCCGTTTTTGTCTTTTGAACCTAACGAAGCAGAGGGTAAAAGTCCAAGCGAACCAGTTAACATTGCAGCTTCATCAGACAGCATATCACCAAACAAATTATCAGCTAATATTACATCGAACTGTTTTGGATACCTTAAAAGTTGCATGGCACAATTATCGGCTAACATGTGATTTAGCTCAACTTTTTTAAATTCTTTATCTTTTATAACCTGAACTTCTTCTCTCCATAACACGCCTGCTTCCATTACATTTGATTTTTCACATGATGTAACTTTGTTTCTTCTTTTTTTTGCCAAATCAAAAGCTACACGGGCAATTCTATGAATTTCTGATGTTGTATAAGCGTGAGTGTTAACACCTTTCCTTTGGTTATTTTCCATTGGTTCAATGCCTCTTGGTTCACCAAAATAAATACCACCAGTTAATTCTCTTACTATCATTATGTCTAAACCTGATACAATTTCTGGTTTTAACGTTGAGGAGTCAACTAATTGTTTAAAGCAAATTGCTGGTCTCAAGTTTGCAAAGAGTTTTAATTCTTTTCTAAGTTTTAAAAGAGCTCTCTCTGGTTTTTTTGAAAATTCTAAGTTATCCCATTTAGGTCCACCACATGCACCTAGTATTACAGCGTCTGACTCTAAAGATTTATAAAAAACCTCATCTGTAATTGGAACTTTATTAGCATCGATAGATGCGCCTCCAATTAACTCTTGGCTTAAAACGAAATCTAAAGATTTTGTTTTATTCATCCAATCTAGTATTTTTCTTACTTCACCAATTACCTCTGGACCAATACCATCACCTGGTAAAAGTAAAATTTTCCTAGTTTTAGGCATTATTTAAAACCCAAGGTTTTGTATTTTGTAATTTTTTTTCATAGTCATCTATTTTAGAAATTTTTTCCATTGAGAGGGCTATATCATCTAGTCCTTCCATCAAACATTTCTTTTTAAAAGGATCTAGTTCGAACTTTGTAACTTTATTTCCATATTTTATTTCTTGCTTTTCTAAACTTATTTCAATTACTTCTTTCCTCTTACAATACTCGGCTAACTCAACGACAATTTTTTCGTCGATCTTAATTGGAAGAATTCCATTTTTAAAACAATTATTGTAAAAAATATCTGCAAAACTCGAGCTTATTACGCTTTTTATACCAAAATCAGAAAGGGCCCATGGGGCGTGTTCTCTGGATGAACCGCATCCAAAATTTTTGCCAGCTAAGAGAATTTTAGATTTGTTATATGGTTCTTTGTTAAGAATAAAATCTGAAATTTTGTTTCCGTTTTCATCATATCGCATTTCATAGAAAAGACTTTTTCCTAAACCTGTTCTTTTGATAGTTTTTAAAAATTGCTTAGGGATAATCATATCAGTATCAATATTTTGTAATGATAAATATGATGGTATTGATTTTAAATTATTAAATTTTTCCATTCTATATTTCTCTTACGTCTGTTAACCGCCCTTTAATTGCTGCGGCAATAGCCATACCTGGACTAACTAGATGTGTTCTTCCACCACGACCTTGTCTGCCTTCAAAATTTCTATTTGATGTTGATGCGCATCTTTCTTTCGGCTTTAATTGGTCTGGATTCATTCCTAAACACATAGAACAACCGGGTTCTCTCCACTCAAAGCCTGCGTTTTTAAAAATTTTATCTAATCCCTCTTTTTCTGCCTGCTCTTTAACTAATCCAGATCCCGGTACGACCATTGCACTAACATTATCGGCAATCCTTTTACCTTTCAAAAGATCGGCAGCCAATCTTAGATCCTCTATTCTTCCATTTGTACAACTACCAATAAAAATCTTATCAATTTTTATATCTGAAATTTTAGTATTTGCTTTTAAACCCATATATTCAAGAGATCTTTTCATTGCCATTTTTCTATCTTCATTTTTTTCGTTTTCAGGATCAGGCACAATGCCAGTAACTGGTGATACGTCTTGAGGCGAAGTCCCCCAAGTTACCAATGGTTCTATATTTTTCCCATCTATATTAATTTCTTTATCAAATTTGCAGTCTTTGTCTGAATACAAGGTCCTCCAAAATTCTACGGCTTTATTCCAATTTTCTCCTTTAGGCGACATGGTTTTACCTTTTAAATAACTAAATGTCTTTTCGTCTGGTTCAATTAAACCCGCTCTAGCACCAGCTTCAATAGTCATATTACAAACAGTCATTCTCTCTTCCATGCTTAAGTTTTTGATCACATCTCCAGCGAATTCAACTACATATCCAGTTCCACCCGCAGTTCCAATCGTACCAATAATTTTTAATATTACATCTTTTGCAGTAACACCCTTTGGTAAATTCCCATTCACGTTTATTCTTAAATTTTTTGATTTCTTCTGCATTAAAGTTTGCGTAGCAAGAACATGTTCAACTTCAGATGTTCCTATTCCAAAAGCTAACGCTCCGAAAGCTCCATGTGTTGCTGTATGACTATCACCACAAACTATTACTGTACCTGGCTGAGTGAAACCTTGTTCGGGTCCTATAATATGGACTATACCTTGACGTTTATCATTAACATCAAAAAGTTCTACTCCAAAGTCTTTGCAATTTTTTCTTAATGTTTCGACTTGTATTCTAGAGTCTTCATCATTTATACCTTTAGACCTATCAGTTGTAGGAACATTATGATCCGGTACCGCAAGAGTTAATTCTGGTCGTCTTACTTTTCTTTTTTGCAATCTAAGTCCTTCAAAAGCCTGGGGACTTGTAACTTCATGGACCAAATGCCTATCAACATAAATTAATGATGTTCCATCACTTTGTTCATGAACAAGATGGTTTTCCCATATCTTATCGTATAGAGTTTTAGACATTTAATTTTATTTTTTTTCGCTAGTTGGCTTTTCAGCTTTAGCTTCGACTTTTAGAGCCTCTTTTTTAACTTCTTCAATTTTAGTCTCTTTCGTAACAGGCTCAATCGGTTTCACTTTTTGCTCCTCAGGCTTTACTGAAACATCAACACCAATTTTCTTTTTAATTTTTTCAGCAATTCTTGCAGATTTTCCTTTTCTATCTCTTAAATAATAAAGTTTTGCTCTTCTTACTTTTCCTGATCTGATTACTTTAATTGAATCTACATTAGGACTATAAAGTGCAAAAGTTCTCTCTACACCTTCACCAAATGAAATTTTTCTAACAGTAAAAGAAGAATTTATATCTCTATTTTTTTTAGCAATGCAAACGCCTTCAAAATATTGAATTCTCTCTCTTTTACCTTCTACAATTTTAACACCAACTTTAATTGTATCCCCTGGAGAAAAGTCTGTAATTTTTTTATTAGCAACTATTTTTTTAATTGCTGCTTTATTTATGTCTTCAATGTTTTTCATTTTTTTTCTCTAAATATTTTTTCCAAAGATCGGGTCTCTGGCGACGTGTTATAGCCTCAGATTGAGATAAACGCCACCCTTTTATTTTGGCATGATCACCTGAAAATAAGACTTCTGGTGGGCTTTTACCTTCCCATTCTCGTGGTTTAGTATATTGAGGATATTCTAAAAGATGATTTTCAAAACTTTCTTCTTTAACAGAGTTTTTATTTCCAAGAACTCCTGGTAATAATCGAACTATAGCATCAATAATCACAAAAGAAGCTGGCTCTCCCCCTGATAGGACAAAATCACCCAAACTATATTCTTCAATATTTCTTGTCTCTAAGAGTCTTTGATCAACACCTTCAAAATGACCACAGATAAAGTTTACATTTTTTTCTTTACTTAAAGATCTTGCAACGTTTTGATCAAATTTTTTACCTCTAGGAGATAAGTAGATAATTTTTTCACCTTTTTTTATATTATTATCAAGCGCTGATGCTAATATATCAGGACGTAAAAGCATTCCAGATCCTCCGCCAAAAGGAGTATCGTCTACAGTACCGTGATTATCTTTTGAATAATCTCTAATATTAATTACTTTTAAATTCCAAATCTTGTTCTCCTTTGCCTTTTTAAATATCCCTATATCTAAAGGTCCGGGAAATAGGTCTGGATATAAAGTAAAAATTTTTACCTCCAACATCTCTAATTACCTTTTGGTTAAGCTTTTTTCTCTTCCTTCTTCGGTTCCTCTTTTTTAGCTTCTGCTTTAGGTTGTTCCTTTTTAGGTTCTTCTTTTTTAGCTTCTGCTTTAGGTTGTTCCTTTTTAGGTTCTTCTTTTTTAGCTTCAGCTTTTTGATCAGGCTTTTTACCGTCAGCTACTGGAGCATCTTTTTTAGTTTCTTCTTTTTTATCTCCTTCAGCTTTTTTTCTATCTTTTTTTGGTATTGCCTTTTGAGGATTATTCCCAGGTTTTGGCATTGGCATTAACTGCACCTCACCTAGTAATCTAGAAACTCTCATCGTTGGCTGAGCTCCTTTACTCATCCAATATTTTACTCTTTCTGCTTCTACTTTTATTCTTTCCTTTTTATCTTTAGGAAGTAAAGGATTGTAAGAGCCAATTTTTTCAATAAATTTTCCATCTCTTGGGTATCTACTGTCGGCAATTACAATTTTATAAATGGGTCTTTTTCTTACGCCGCCCATTGATAGTCTTATTCTTAACATTTTATACCTTTCATTTTAGTTGATTGAGCATTTCATCTGGGATCATCCCAGATGGAATTTTTTTTCCTTGAGACATTTTTTTCATCATGTCTGACATCATTTTAAATTGTTTTAACAGTTTATTAATTTTTGAAACATCTATACCTGATCCTTTAGAAATTCTTTTACGTCTTGATCCGCTAATAATTTTTGGATTTTCTCTTTCATTTTTAGTCATTGATAAAATAATTGCTTCATTCTCTACTAACATTTTTTCATCTATATTTGCTTGATCCATTTTTGCTTTCATTTTATTCACTCCTGGTAACATAGACATAACCCCTTCCATTCCGCCCATTTTTTTCATTTGCCTTAACTGGGAAAGATATGAGTCCATAGTGAATATTCCTTTTTTTAATTCATCTTCTGTTTCTTTAATTTTTTCTTCACTTAAATCTTGTTGAGCTTTTTCTACTAAAGTTACAACATCACCCATTCCCAAGATTCTGTTAGCTAATCGGTCAGGATGAAAAAGTTCAAGATCGGTGATTTTTTCTCCAACACCAATATACTTAATTGGTTTACCAGTTACATGTTTCATGCTTAATGCTGCACCACCTCGAGCATCACCATCAACTCGAGTAAGAATAATTCCAGAAAGGTTAACAGCAGTGTCAAATTCTTTTGCAACATTTACAGCAATTTGTCCTGTTAATGAGTCGGCTACTAAAATTGTTTCAGCTGGTTTTGTAATATCTTTTATTTGCTTTATCTCAGACATCATTGGTAAATCAATCTGGGTTCTTCCTGCAGTATCAAATATAATAACATCTGAGCCATTAAGGTTAGCTGCATTTAGCGCTCTTTTAGTAATGTCTATCGGTTGTTGCTTTTCAACAATAGGCAAACATTGAATTCCATTTGTTTCGGCAAGTAATTGAAGTTGTTCTTGAGCAGCTGGTCTATAAACGTCTAAACTAACTACCATTACTTTTTTTTTATAATTCTTCTCTATATTTTTTGCCAACTTTGCTGCAGACGTTGTTTTACCTGAACCCTGTAATCCAACTAATAAAAGTGAAACTGGTGGAACAGCTTTGAAATTAAGTTCTTCGTTTTTAGAGCCTAAAATATTAACTAGTTCATCGTAAACGATTTTAACTATCATTTGGCCAGCAGATGTTGATTTTATAATTTCTTTACCAATAGCTTTTGGTTTTACATTGGCTATAAACTCTTTAGTAACAGGAAGAGCTACGTCAGCCTCTAATAAAGCTAATCGTATCTCTTTTAAGCCAGAGTCAACTTGCTCCTCTGTCAATGAGGGAGCACTTTTAAGCTTAGAAAAAATACTTTCTAATTTATTTGTTAAATTTTCAAACATTTTATAACGTCCAACACCTATCGCACTAGTGGGCGAACCTTCGCTGACTAGTGTCGACACTCTTGTTTTCAAGAGCACCGCAAAAACATGTGTATTTGCGGAGAGTTTGTGGAAACTACAATTTGGGGTTTTAAAAGTCAATGAATAATTATACTAATCTACTAATATGCCTTTGATTAATGCTTTTAGAATGGATGGTTTAGGTAATAGATTTATTATCGTAGATAGAAGAGAAAAATCCATAAATATACCCAAAGAAAAAATAATTCATTTAGGAAATCTAAAGTCTTTTCATCGTAATATCGAATTTGATCAAATTATATTCATTGAAAAAGAAATTAATAATGCTTTTCCAATAACCATTTTTAATTCAGATGGAGGTGAGGTAAGTGCGTGTGGAAACGGAAGTAGGTGTGTTGCTTACTTATTAAGCAAAGATTTAAATAATAAAGAAATCAAATTAAAAACAAATAATAGATTTCTTAATGCAAAAATTATTGGAGAGTCAGATGTTCAACTTGAAATGGGGAAACCGATATTTGAATGGACTAAGATTCCATTAAAAGAAAAGTTAGATCACAAAAATATAACTCTAGATATTGATGGTAAAAAATTCACTGATGGGTTTAGCCTCAACGTGGGGAACCCTCATATAATTTTTTTTGTCAAAGATTGTTTTGAATACGATCTAAAAATATTAGGACCAAAAATAGAGAATCATGAATTATTTCCTGAAAGAACCAATGTTACTTTTGCTCAAATAGATGACGAAAATAACATTACAGTTAATGTTTGGGAACGAGGTGCAGGATTAACAAAAGCATGCGGAACTGCTGCCTGTGCTACTGCAGTTGCAGCATTTATCAAGAAATTAACTAAAAATGATATCAATATTAAATTTGAGGAAGGAAGTTTAAATATAAAAATGGATGCAGATTTTAATATACTTATGAGAGGTCCAGTTTCGGAAATAAAACATACTCAACTTGAGATCTGAATGAGTTTATTTGATAAATTTAAAATAGGATTAGGTAAAAGTTCTGATGGGCTCAGTACAGGTTTTAAAAATATATTTTCCAAAAAAAAAATTGACGTAAATGTTCTTACAGAATTTGAAGAATTAATTATTAAATCTGATGCTGGAGTTGAAGTTGCAAAAGAATTAAGAAAAGATTTTGAAAACTTTAAAATAGATAAAAAATTAGACGATCATAAAGAAATTTTAAAACTTTTAGCAGATAAGTTAGCAATAAATCTTCAGAAGTATGAAAAAGATTTAAGTCTAATGGGAAACGCAAAATCTTCTGTAATCGTTGTGTCTGGTGTAAACGGTGTTGGAAAAACTACAAGTATTGGAAAACTTGGCAAATATTTTAAAGACAATAATCGATCTGTTGTCTTTGGAGCTGCAGACACTTTTAGAGCAGCAGCTATAGATCAACTACAAGTTTGGGCTGCAAAAGTAAAAGTAGATATAATTAAATCAGAAATTAATAGTGACCCAGCCTCTGTAGCTTTTAAAACTGCTGAATTTGCAAAAAAAAATGAAATTGATGTTGCTTTGATTGATACAGCAGGAAGACTTCAAAATAAAAAAAATTTAATGGAGGAATACAAAAAGATTATCAATGTCTTGAAGAAAATTGATGAGTCTTTTCCGAACGAGGTAATTCTAGTTCTAGATGCAACTACTGGTCAAAATGCATTAAATCAAGTTGAAGAGTTTAGTAAAATACATAATCTAACAGGGCTTATAATTACAAAACTTGATAGCACTGCAAAAGGCGGGGTAGTCCTAGCTATTTGTAAAAAATATAATTTACCTATTGTTGCAATCGGAATGGGGGAAAAAGAAGATGACTTGCAACCCTTTAACGCTGAATATTTTTCAAAAGCTTTGTTAGGTATTGAAACCTAAAAAATTTCTCAAAGCATTCATTAGTTGATCATTAAATTCCATCATGTGATCATCGTTATCGGAAAAGTAACTAAATTTTGGGTTATTGGCCTTCTCAAATAATTCTACACCCATTTTAAAAGGTACAATATCATCTTTCTTACCGTGCATAACCAAAATAGGAATAATTATATTTTTGATTTTTTTCAAAGAATCGTATCTATCTTTTATTAATAGATCGATTGGCAAATAAGGATAATAAATTTTTGCCGCATCAGCGATCGAAGTAAAAGGTGACTCTAAAACAATTCCTGAAAAAGAGTTATCCTGGCCTAATTCTGTAGCAACACCAGTGCCTAATGACTCCCCATATAAAATTATATTTTTATTTTCAATTCCAGTATTATTAAGCCAATCAACTGATTTTCTGGCATCATTATACAAATTTTTCTCTGATGGTTTGCCTGGATTGCCACTAAACCCTCTCCATGAAATAATAAGAATATTTACATCTAATTTATATAGTTCATTAAGCTTATGCACCCTGTTTGTGAGATCGCCTGCATTACCATGGAAATATAAAATTGTTTTATATTTTTTTAAGTCTTTTTCCAAAAACCATGATTTAAGTTTTATATCTTTATCAACCTCAATAAAAACTTCTTTATATTCAAATTGAATTTCATCTCCGGTGTAGTTATTTTCGCTTGGGTGATAAAGTAATTTTCTTTGGTACAAATAAGTAAAAAGTACAATTACAATATAAGCTAATATAATTGATGATAAAACTAAATAAAGATACTTCATGCTTTTTTCCTAGCGAAGTAAACTCCAGTGAAGACCAATAAACCACCTAAGTAATGAAAACTAAGAAGCGGTTCTTCAAAAATTATAATTCCAAATATAGATCCATAAACTGCAAATAAATATAAAGTAAACCCAGCAAATGATGCGCCAACATATTTTTGTAACCGTGTATATAATGAGAAAGCAATAATACTAGGAGAAATAGCAGCAAATATAATCCAGAACAAAAATGTCTGATTGTAGTTAGTCTTGGCAAAGTAAAAATTTTCTAAAACAAAAAATGGGAAAAGTGAAATAAATCCAAACATTGCGATTAAAGTAAATCGAGCCATTAAACTAAATTTTGATTTCCAATTTAATAAATAAATTGAGTAAAGAGCCCAACCTAAAGCTGCTCCCAAAACCCAAAGATCGCCTGTTGTAAAATTTAGATTTATTAAAAAATCTAAATTACCTTTAGATATAATTGTAAAAACACCTGCAATACAAATTAGAAGTCCCATTATCCTAAAAAAATTAATTTTTTCTTTAAAGAATAAAATTGATAAAAAGATTATAATTACTGGTGAAGATGTATAGATTATACCAATATTTGCCATTGTTGTTGTCATACCTGCAAGATTTGGAAAAGCCCCACAAATACCACAACCCATTGAGCCTAAGAAAAACAGTTTAAAAAACTCTTTATTAAACTCTTTTTTTGATTTCAAAATTTCATTAAAAAAAAAGGGGAATAATATTATGAATACTGTAAACCATCGCCAAAACGCCAACGAAATAGGCGGCACAGACTCCACGCCTCCTCTTGCTACAATAGTGTTTGTAGCCATAAAAATTGGCTGGATTAATAAAAGTAAATAAGGAGCGTAAGGATTATTTTTTGTCAATGAAGGCTTCATAGAACATCATTACAATTACCATACCCATTAAAATATAAACAGGAAGCACATCAAAAAATCCTATCATCATTGATCTAGTTAATGTTGTGGCTAAGCCAATTAAAAAA
Source organism: uncultured Pelagibacteraceae bacterium (assembly GCA_902543665.1). Taxonomy (GTDB): domain Bacteria; phylum Pseudomonadota; class Alphaproteobacteria; order Pelagibacterales; family Pelagibacteraceae; genus Pelagilacustribacter. Next base: position 10,769 of record CACBZI010000002.1, on the reverse strand, counting down.
ATGGTACAGAGACCAACGCCAATTATTATTGTAATTTTATCCTTCATCTCTACAATTTTTCTCAAGCCAGTTAGCTGTACCTAAAAATCTTAAATCATCAAGCTTATCACCAACTAACTGAACTCCTAATGGTAAGTCATTTTCACCTGTAAGTAAAGGTAATGAAATTGTGGGCAAACCAAGATAAGTCCAGATTTTTTGGAAGTCCGCACTTCCAGTAGATTTTAATCCTTTATCAGCAACTCCGCTTGATGATGGAGTAATAATTCCGTGGTAATCTTCAAAAACTTCTTTATAAGATTCATAACTTTGTTTCATAAAATCTGAAGCATCACCATATTCTTTTGCTGAATATTTTAATCCTCTAGAGATAGCTTCTCTCATTTCTTTTGAAAGTTTAGTTTTATCTTTTTCATAATAAACTTGAAAATTATTTGCCATATCAACTTCATGAATGATTTGATGATACTTTGGTATATCGTCAAAGTATGAAGGTGTATCAAAAACCTCTATGTTTTTTTTGAAGTTTTTAATTAAAAATTCAAAAGCTTGCTGTGATTTTTTATTTATGTTTTTCCAATTTTTCGTTTTATAAAAAATAAACTTTGGGTCAAAAACTGGTCCTTTCTCACATTCCTGAATCATGTTATCAGCAGCGAAATAAATTGTTGAAGGGTCGTGTAAATCTTTTCTAATTAGTGATTTAGCTAATAATGCAACATCTTTTACATTTTTTCCAAATACGCCCATTGTATCGAGTTTATCTGAAACTTTTAAAACACCGTTTCTAGAGATTAATCCATACGAGGGTTTATATCCAACTACACCACAATATGATGCTGGTCTAATTACTGATCCACCTGTTTGAGAACCAACTGACAAAGGCGCCATATGAGCTGCAACTGCTGCTGCTGAGCCGCTTGATGATCCTCCTGGTGTTCTTGAATAATCATGAGGATTTTTTGTTTTAGACGGATGTATATATGCAAGTTCACAAGTAACAGTTTTACCCATGATAATTGCCCCTGAATTTTTTAATAAGTTTACAATTTCAGAATCTTGTGAGTTAGACATTTTTTTTCTAAAGACTGTCCCACATTCGGTTGGCATATCATAAGTACCTATAATATCCTTGATTGCAACTGGCATACCGTGCAATGGCCCGAGGGGTTTTCCAGATTTTCTATAAGTGTCCGCTTCTTCAGCTTTTTCTAATAAAAGTTTTTTGTCTAAAAATTGCCAAGCCTGGACGTCTTTTTCAAATTTTTTAATTCTATCTAAATAAGCTTTGCAAAGATCTAATGAAGAAATTTCACCAGAATGAAGTTTTTGCGACAAATCGTAAGCACTTAAAGATGTAACGTCTATCATTTAAATTGTTAATTAGCGAATAATGTATCTGGCAACCAAAGAGCTATTCCTGGAAATAGATACATTAAAAACATGGCAAATATAACAATACCTAGGAAAGGCATAATGCCTCTAAATATATCCATTAACTCTACATTTTTAGATTGGACACCTTTTAAATAGTAGGCGGACATTGCCATGGGCGGTGTTAAAAATGAAGTTTGTAAATTCAAAGCGATAAGCATTGCGAAAAAATAAGGATTTACCTCGAAGAAAGCTACTAAAGGTAAAAATATTGGAACAAATATAATTAAAATTTCTGTCCACTCTAATGGCCATCCTAATAAGAAAATAATTATTTGTGTGATTACTAAGAATTGCCATGGTTGTAAATTCATTGATTTAAAGAAATGCTCGAAAACTTCATGGCCACCTAAGTAAGAAAAAACAGATGCGAAAGTCCAAGAGCCAATGAATAACCACATTATCATTGCAGTTGTCTTTGCTGTTAGAAATACAGACTCTTTAAAGTTTTTCCATTTTAAAGTCTTGTAGAAATAAGAAAGCACTAATGCACCAAAGGCTCCTACTGCTGCAGCCTCTGCAGGTGTAGCAAGTCCTCCTAAAATAGTTCCTAATACTAATATTATTAATGAGAACAGCGGTAAGAACGACACCATTACCTCTTTTAAAATTTCAGATCTTGGTGGAATATCCTCTTTTGGAGGTTTAGGCGCTATTGATGGATTAAAATAAGCAAGTGTAACTGCGTACATTATATAAAGACCAGCTAATAATAATCCTGGGAAAATTGCTGCTGCAAACAATCTTAAAGGTGAAAGCTGAGCAATAACTGAATAAACAATTAACATGATACTTGGAGGAATCAAAATTCCTAAACATCCACCAGAACAAATTACTCCTGAGGCAAATTTTTTATCATATCCTGCCCTTATCATTGCAGGCCATGCAAGTAATCCCATTAGTGTAACAACAGCACCAATAATTCCTGTCGCTGTTGAAAATAAAGCGCAAGTTACAAGTGCGGCAACAGCCATAGAAGCTGGTAATCTATGAGATGCTAGTCTGATCGCAAAAAACAATCTAGAAACTATTCCGGCTCTCTCAACTAAGTAGCCCATAAATAAAAAGAGTGGGACGGCGGTTAAAACAGTATTATCCATCACTGTATAAGTGTTCTGAACAAATAATTGGAAAATTCTATTATCAAAAAGATGTTCCATTCTAGTGGGATCAAAATAAGCGTAGTAGCCAAAACCAACTCCCATCGCCATTAAAGTAAATGCGATAGGAAAACCTAGCAGTACAGCAAATAAGAAAATTGACATCATTAAAATTGCCATTTCGGGATTAGTTAAACTAAATAACATCTTTTTGATCCTCGTCTTGTGAAGTTCGCATTAACATTTTTTCTGTCTCCTCAGCTACTACCATTCGAGCAGGCCAGTGACCGGTTTGAATACAAATAATTGATCTACAGACTTCGCTAATACCTTGAATAACTAATAAAATTCCGGCAGCTGGTATCAAAGATTTAGCCATATAAATTTGAATTTGTGCTGGACTGTTCCAGCTTGTTTCTTTTATCTTCCATGCAAGCGAGGCATATTCATAACCATAAAACGCTAACGCGAGTACACCAGGGAAGAAAAAAATAAAATATAAAACTAAATCGATATAACCTTGTGTTCTTGGTTTAAAAAGTCTGTAAATTACATCACCTCTTACATGAGCTTCTGTAGATAAAGTGTATGCGCCTGCCATCATAAAAATTGCGCCATACATTTGTAAACTAAAATCGAAATTCCATAAGGTAGGAGCATTGAAAGCATATGCCATAACTACTTCATAACAAGTTCCTCCCATTAAAATTACGATACACCAAGAAAATGCTTTCCCTACGGAAGTACTTAAAGTATCTGCAAAATGAATAAATCCCCTCATGAATTTTTAAACTATGCTAATTTTTTTGTTATTTCCATAAAAAAAGGGGGCGCAAATACGCCCCCTTTTATGTTTAAAATATAATTAAATTTTAACTTTTGCTATTGAACCGAACTCATTCTCGTAAGCCAACTTGTAATTAGGTTGGTTCATGAGTAAGTACTTCATAACTCTCTTAGCATAAGCTTTTTGTGAGTCTACAATCTTTTTAAAGAATGGATCTTTCTTATTGAAATCACCAATTACTTTATCCCAACCTTTTAATTGTTGAGCTAAGATCGCATCTGACGTTTGATACACATTTACTTTGTGCTGGTTCATCAATTTAGATAAGTCAGCAGAGTATCTTACTAATGCTTTAAAGTAGTTATCACTGTTCGCAGCATAGGCAGCATTTTTTAGAATAGCCTGATGTTTAGGCGATAATCCATTAAATGTCTTCTTATTAACCGGGATTTCAAACATCTCTTGTGATTGGTGGAAGCTTCCTAAGTGATAATGCTTAGAAACGTCTTGCATACCAAATTGAGAGTCTGATGTTGGGTTGTTAAACTCAGCAGCTTCAATCAAACCTGTCTTCATTGCAGGCTGAATTTCACCACCTGGTAATTGTCTTACAACCATTCCCATTGCTGTTAATACGTTAGTAGCTAGTCCTACTGTTCTGTACTTCATACCTTTTACATCAGATACTTTTGTTACGTTCTTTTTGAACCATCCAAAAGGCTGTGCAGGCATTGGCATATGGAAGAAACCAATATAATCGAAACCAACTTTTGCAAGTGTTTCATCATAAAGTTTTCTACCTCCACCATACTCTATCCATCCCATAATTTCTTGAGATGACATTCCGTATGACGGACCAGTACCGAATAGAGAAGCTGCTGGATTTTTTCCATACCAGTAAGCTGTTACCCAGTGTCCCATATCAAGTACACCTGAACTTACTGCTTGTCCAATTTCCGAAGTCTTAACTACAGCTCCAACTGGCTGAAGATCAATTTTTAATTCACCTCCAGACATGTCGCCTACCATTTTTGCGTAGTCGCCAGCCATTTCAAAGAAAATGTTAGCGCCTGACGGCCAAGCCGCTTGCATCTTTAAAGTTTGAGGAGCACCAAATGCAACGTTAGGCATTGCAACTGTCGCTGCCGCTGCAGCACCCGTAGCTGCTGCTGCTTTAAAGAACTTACGTCTTGATGGAGTTTTTACTCCTTTTTTTATTTTTGACATATGTCCTCCGTTAGTTAATTAACTGAAATATTTAAGCATAAACTCAAATCAGAGTCTCGAACTTTTTAGAATTATTTTAAATTGCAGATTCAATCTAGAGGTGTACTAATTTACCTGATCTTGTGGTTTTTTGCCTGAAAAAAAATCTTCCAAATTTTTTGTAGCCCTATATGCCATATCCCACCTTGTCCTTTTGGTGGCACTTCCTAAATGAGGTAGCAAAAAAATATTTTTTAACTTTAAATATTCAGGATGAATTTTTGGCTCACCATTATAAACATCTAAACCATAAGCAAAAACTTTCCCATTTTTCAATGCCTCTATCATAGCATCATCATCAACTACATCACCTCTTGCTGCGTTGCCTACCACTGTATTATCTTCTAAATAACTCAAGGTCTCTTTATTAATTAAGTTTTTTGTCTCTGGAGTAGCGGGACAGTTAATCGATAAAAATTCACTTTTTTCAAATAAGCTTTTTAAATCTTTATGATAAATCGCTCCGTCCTCTAAGTCTGAAGAAAGTTTAGACCTGTTGTGATAATGTATCTCCATATTAAAAGCTTTTGCTCTTTTAGCTACTGCTCTCCCTATTCTTCCCATTCCAAGAATTCCTAATCTTTTATAAGACATTTGCTTTCCTAATAAAAAATCCCAAGACCACTTCCAGCTTTGCTTTTCGGCTGCTATTCGTCCTTCGTAAGCTTTTCTAGATGCACCTAATAAAAGTAATATTTGAATATCAGCTGTTGCATCTGTTAACACATCAGGTGTATTAGTTACAGTTATTCCTTTATCTTTTGCAGCTTGAATGTCTATATTTCCAAAACCAACCGCACCATTAGCAATTATTTTAATCGAATCAGATAATTTAGAAATTGTATCGTGATTTATTGGGTCTGTGACTGAACTTAAGATTCCATCATAATTTTTTGAACCATCAATAATTTCTTGTGGTGTATAAATTTTATCATCTTTATTTAAAGTAACTTCAAACAAAGTTTTAAGTTTCTCCTCATTTTCTTTAAGAAGCCTTCTGGTAACAAAGATTTTTTTTTTCATTTTAGAAATTATTTAATTTATCAGGTTTTGGACCACCGGTGAACCAATCAAGTAATTCAACTGTATGAATAATCGGAATTCTAGTTCCAGAGGAAATTTGAGTCATACAGCCTATATTACCAGTTGAAATAAAATCAGGTGAAATTTTTTCAATGTTTTTTACTTTATTTTGCAACAGAGATTTTGCCATTTTTTGATGAAGGATATTATAAGTACCAGCAGACCCGCAACACAAATGTCCTTCTGGTATTTCTAGAACCTCATTGCCTGTTTTTGAAATTAAATCTTTAGGTTGTTGATGAATTTTTTGTCCGTGCTGCATTGAACAAGCTGAATGATATGCAATTTTATATTTTTTTTCGTTATTAAGGTTTATATTCAGCTTTAAATTCTCATCTAAGTACTCGGTAATATCTTTTGTTAATTCAGAAATTTTTTTTGCTTTTTTTTTCAGATCTTTGTCATTTTTAAAAATATGACCGTAATCTTTTAAAGTTGTACCACAGCCTGATGTATTGCTTATTATAGCGTCTAAACCATTTTTGAGATATTCGTCATGCCAACTGTTAATATTATTTTTAAAAGACTCATGAGCTAATTTTTGTTTACCTAAATGATGATTCAAAGATCCACAACAGTTTATGTCTGGCATTACAACAACCTCAACATTATGTCTATTGAGAAGTCTTATGGTCGACTCATTAATCTCAGGTGATATGACTCTTTGGACGCATCCAGTCAACAATGCAACTCTTGAAACTTTTTTTCCTTTCGTAACCTTATAAACTTTTTCTTTTTTTAATTTGTTACCAGGTATTTTGTCCGGCATTAAATTTAAGGCGTTTCTCAAAAATTTTGGAAATAAAAAACTAAATGGTTTTAAAATTTTAGATAACCAAGCCATTAACAAAAACACTTTAGGCCTTGGTAATACAAACGAGAGAATATTTCTAAATAATCTGTCAAGGAAAGGCCTTTTATAGGTTTCTTCAACATAATTTCTTCCATGATCAATTAAATGCATATAATTAACTCCCGATGGACATGTAGTCATGCAAGAGTAACAAGATAAACAACTGTCTATATGTTTTGCAATTTCTTTAGTGGCTGGTTTTTTATTTTCCAACATATCTTTGATAAGATATATTCTTCCTCGCGGTCCCTCTAACTCTTCGCCATTAATTCCATAAGTAGGACATGTGGCATTACACATTCCACAGTGAACACATTTTCTAATTATTGTCTCACTTATTTTATTATCTTTATCCTGAAGTTGTTTGTCAGTAAATGATGTTTGCATTTAAATACCTGTATACATTTTTCCTGGGTTAAAAATTCTTTTAGGATCAAAACTCCTTTTAATTTTTTCACTTATTTTATACTTAATTGGATCTATTGTAAAAATATCAGCAGAGGCCTTAAGGTCCTCCTCTATCTTAATTAAAGTGATATATCCTTGATGTTTTTTTACTATATCCTTAATTTCATTTAGTATTTTAGTATCTAATTGATCAAATGAAGACCAGATTAAGCTTCCTGCCCAGTCAATAAAATATTTTATCTCATAACTTTTAAGTTTTTGAATAACCTGTAAGGTTTCACTTATTGGAAGAACTATCCTTAATAGATTATTTTCCAATTTTTTAAAAACCTCCAAATTTCTTGTTCTACTCCAAAAGATATTACTTTGTTCATTGTCTAAAATAGAAAGCTCTTGATCCAAAAGACCTAATTCTTTAGACAATCTGTTTACTCTTTGATCCACAGAATTTGTTGGACCTTCAATTCTTATAGCAGTTAAACCTCCATCGTGAGTAAGATCGTTCAGAACAAAATCTTTCCCAAAGTAATCTGGATAAAAAACTCCACCGGATGGATCTGTGGAAGATGACAATGCCTTTCCAAGAAAGTCTAGTGCTTTTTTAAGATGAGGGTTCTTTATAATTAAAGTTTTACTTGTTTCTGGTTTTGGTAAAACTTTTATTGAAAGCTCAGTTAATATCATTAGTGTTCCAAAAGATCCCGATACTAATTTACTTAAATCATAACCGGTAACATTCTTAACTACTGTTCCCCCAGATTTAATAGTTTCACCTTTTCCATTAATCCCTTGAAAACCAAGTATGTGATCTCGAACACTTCCAACTTTAAATCTTCGTGATCCAGCAAAATTACATGAAACGACTCCACCAATCGAACCGCTGTTACTTTCTCCAGAAAATAAGTAACCAAAATCATTCGGTTCAAAAGCTAATTGTTGATTATTCTTATCTAGCTTCTCTACTATTTCTTTCAAAGGTGTACCAGCTTTAACTTTGATATAGAGCTCTTCAGGTTTGTAATCAATTATACCTTTATAATCAGAAAGATCTAAAGTTTTTTCAGATTGAAAATTTCTTCCAATTTTATTTTTTGATTTTAATCCATTGATTTCTATAGGTATATTTTTCCTATAACAAGTTTTAATTATCTCAACTATTTCCTCTCTAGAGGTTGGTTTAAAAGTATTTTGATTAAAATCTAGGGATGTCTGGGAATTTTGTTTTTCCTCCATGGACATGAACTCTCCCTTCCTCAGCGCATTTTCTAAGTATTGGATAAACTTTGCCTGGATTTAATAATGAATTTGGATCTAAAGCAACTTTAATTGTTAATTGTTGTTGTATATCTTTATCATTGAATGCTTCACACATTAATTCTCTTTTTTCTATACCAACTCCGTGTTCACCAGTTAGAGCTCCACCAACTTTTACACAATACTTTAATATATCAGCTCCAAACTCCTCACATTTTCTTAAAGACTCTTTGTCATTTGCATCAAACATAATTAGAGGATGGAGGTTTCCATCTCCTGCATGAAATGCATTAGCTACTGGCAAATTATATTTTTTAGAAAGTCTTGAAATTTCATTTAAAACCTCAGCAAGTTTTCCTCTAGGTATTGAACCATCCATACACATGTAATCAGGCGCTAAAACTCCGCAAGCCGGAAAAGCTGCTTTCCTACCGGCCCAAAATTTTAGTCTCTCTTCATTTGATTTACTGATTTTTAAACTTGATGAATTATTTTTTTCAGCAATTTCTTTTGTCTTTTGAATGTAAGCTTCGACTTCATGTTCTGTTCCATCAAATTCTACAATCATCATTGCCTCTGCATCAGTTGGGTAACCTGCTTTGGAATAATCATTAGTTGCTTTCGTCAGAGCTTTATCCATTATTTCCATCCCAGCCGGTATACATCCCTCTGCAATTATTTCAGCAACACAGTTTCCTGCATCTTCAATTGATGGAAACCCAACTAAAGCGGCTTTAACAACTTCAGGTGACTTTAAAATTTTTACAGTAACCTCTGTGATAACACCAAGTAAACCCTCTGAACCTGTCATCAATCCTAAGAAATCATATCCCTCTGCGTCCATGGCTTTACCACCAAATTTAGTTACAGTTCCATCCATTAAAACAACTTGAATACCCAAAAGATTATTTGTGGTAGCTCCGTATTTAAGAGAATGAACTCCGCCAGAATTTTCAGCTACATTTCCGCCTATGGAACATGCGATTTGACTTGATGGATCCGGAGCATAATAAAAACCTTTGTCTTGAACAGCATGAGTGATTGCTAAATTTGTTACACACGGTTGCGTAACCACACATCTATTTTCATAATCAATCTCAATTATTTTATTAAATTTTCCCATTGCCATTAGAACACAATCTTCTAAAGGCATCGAACCACCAGATAAACCTGTACCTGCTCCTCTTGGAACTACTTTAACTTTGTTCTCATTACAATATTTTAAAATTTGACTAACCTCCTCAACTGTCTCAGGCATAACTACTAATAGAGGCATTTGTCTATAAGCCGTCAAGCCGTCAGTTTCGAAAGGTCTGAGTTCATCAGGATTCGAGAGAACATTTTTAGAATTGATAATTCTACGAAGATCCGAAGCAATTTTATCTTTTTTAGACATAACTGCGATATCAACTTTTGGCATTTGTAAACTGCTCATAATCAACCCTACTTAAGCATTTTTGATATTTTATCTAGTGCTTTTTGAATGTTATCCCTCGATGCAGCGAAGCTAAAACGTACATAATCTACTGATGTTTTGCCAAATGCTGTTCCAGGAACAATTGCCACACCTGCTTCATGCATACATTTCTTAGAAAATTCACTTCCACTCATACCTGTTCCCTTTACATTTGGAAAAGCGTAAAAGGCTCCACCAGGCATACTGCATTCAACACCGGGTAAATCGTTTAAACCTTTGTGAATTAATTTTCTTCTTTGATCAAACTTTTCCATCATATGATGTATAGAGTCGTCAGGTCCATCTAATGCTGCTATTCCAGCAAACTGTGAAGGCGCATTTACACAAGAAAAACTATTTATAGCTAATTTAGTTACATGAGGAATTAAATTTTCTGGCCACACGCTCCATCCCATTCTCCAGCCGGTCATAGAGTAAGCTTTGCTCCATCCATCTAAAACTATCAACCTGTCTTGTAAATCTGGGTAATTAAAAAAAGTCGGCATCTCTTTTCCATCAAAAATTTGTCTGCTATAAATTTCATCACTAAGAATTGTAACGTGCGGATGTTTCTTTAAACCTTCAGCAAGAAAATCAATTGCAGGTTTTTCAACAAAACTTCCTGTTGGATTATTTGGATTAATCAGTATCAAAAGACGAGTTTTGTCTGTTATCAAAGATAAAATTTTTTCAGGATCAAATTTTAAATCTTTTTCTTTTGTTAAATCATATGGAACTGCTTTGGCACCAGTATAATTGATCATAGACTCATAAATTGGAAAACCAGGTGTTGGATGAACTATTTCTGCACCAGGCTCGCCAATCATTTGAATAGCAAAGTACATTGTAGGTTTTCCACCAGGCATAATCATAATCCGCTCGGGACTAACTTCTTTTTTATATAAACTTTTTATTTTTCTTGAAACTGCTTGCCGGCATTCAGCAATCCCGTTAGCTAAAACATATCCATGATGCCCGTCATCAATAGCTTTTTTCGCTGCGTCCATAATATGTTTAGGAGTCATAAAATCTGGCTGACCTAAACCTAAGTGAATCATTTCTTTACCCTGAGCTTCAAGCTTCTTAGCTTCAGCTAAGACACTAAAAGCAGTTTCTGTTCCAAGTCTC
>CACBZI010000001.1 GCA_902543665.1 uncultured Pelagibacteraceae bacterium | reverse complement strand
TCCCAATAATATCAAATGTTTCCTTTTTATCTATATTCAATTTTAGATGTTCAGGTGAGTCTAAATTTTTACCTATAGCTTTTTTTATTGTATCGTTAAACTTGTAAGGATGAGCTGTGCCAAGAATAACTATATCTCCTAAATTTTTAAAACTTTTTGCTGCGCCTACGCCAGTGGCAGTATGGGGATCAATTATAAATTTATGCTTTTTATATATCTCATCGATTATAGATATTGTCTCTTCATCTGTAACTTTTACTGCTTCAAAATCTTTTTTTATTCTATCGATTTCTTTTTTTTCTAAATTAAATAAACTTTTTGATGACAGATCCTTCATTAATGACCCTACCTTGCTATCGCTTTCATCTAATATATAATAAAGAAGTCTCTCAAAATTACTAGCAACTTGGATATCCATGCTTGGTGTGATGGTTGCTTTCACTGTACCAGGTTTATATTCTCCTGTATTAATAACTCTTTGTAAAATATCATTTTTATTTGTAGCAACTATAAGTTTATTAATTGGTAATCCCATTTTTTTGCCACATATCCAGCATAGATATCTCCAAAATTACCAGTTGGTACAGAAAAGCTAATATTGTTTTTTTTTAATTTAAAGAAAGAATAAAAATAATAAACAATTTGACAAACAATTCTTGCCCAATTGATAGAATTTACGCCAGACATGTTTATTTTTGATCTAAAACTATCTTCATTAAAGAGCTCTTTTACAATTTTTTGACAATCGTCAAATGAACCCTTAATAGCAATATTATAAATATTAGCGCCACCAATTGTTGTCATTATTTTTCTTTGGATATTAGAAATTTTATTATGCGGATGCAGAACGAAAAGATTTATATTTTTTCTATTACTTAATGCTGCAATTGCTGCTGAACCAGTATCTCCTGATGTAGCTACTACGACATTTACAGTTTTATCTTTAGCGACTTCTAAGTAGTCATATAAATTGCCAATTACCTGCATTGCAATATCTTTAAAAGCTAAAGTGGGTCCATGATAAAGTTCGAGAAGATTTATATTTCCAATTTTTTTTATATTTACAACTTCTTTATCTTTAAAATTACCATAAGATTTTTGAATCAGTGAGCTAAGTGCTTCCTTTTTAATTTCACCTGAACAAAAATTAAAGATAATTTCTGTAGCAAGTTCATTATAATTTAGTTGACTTAAATTATTTAGTTCTTCTTGACTATACTTCTTTATTTCAGCAGGCAAAAATAATCCTCCGCCTGGTGCAAGTCCTCTTAAGAAAATATCTTTAAAACTAAATTCTAAAGATTTATCCCTAGTGCTAAAATAATTCATTTTTTTCTTCTAAAATATAAATAATAAAAAATTATTGAGATTGATATTGCATACCATGTTATAGCATATTTAAGGTGATTGTTTGGCACATCTATACTTATCTTTTTAGGTAGAGGTGACTTAGCCTGATTATCTTCTAAAAAAATTACGAATTCATTAAATTGCTCCCCTGTAGCTTCTTTTAAATCTTCTAAATTTAATGAAAACCAAATATTATTTTTAATGTCATTGTCTGGTTTAAATATACTTGGTTTATATATTTCTCTTAAAAGGCCAATTATCTCATTATCAGTTTCTGCTTTAAAGTTTATCCTTGGATTGTCTTTAAGTTCTTTTTTAATCCAACCTCTATTAATTAATACACTTTGGTTTTTATCTGTTGTAAAAGGGGTAACTACATCGTATCCAGGCTTTCCACTTTCATTTAAACTATAAAGGTAAATTTGCTTGTCGAAATTAAATTTTCCTTTAGCACTTACTCTCTGATAATTTTTTTTAATTGAGTTTGAGTATTCTATTGGTTTAGAGTCTAATCCAAACGTTATTTCACTTATAAGCTCTAGCTTCCATTGCAATCTATAAAGTTGCCAAGTTCCTAAAGCACAAAATACTGTTATAAAAAAAATTACGAATAGTTGAAATAAAAATGCTCTTTTCAATTTGAGATTAGCTTCCCCAAATATAGATCGCAGCAAATAAGAATAACCATACTACGTCGACAAAATGCCAGTACCAGGCTGCTGCTTCAAATCCAAAATGATGCTGAGGCGTCGAATGGCCTCTCATTGATCGAAACAAACAAACTGCAAGAAAAACTGTTCCGACAATTACATGAAAGCCATGAAAACCAGTCGACATATAAAATGTTGAACCATAAATTCCACCATCTAAAGTAAATGTTGCGTGATGATACTCATAAGCTTGAAAACAAGAAAATATAAATCCTAAAAATACTGTTGCGATCAAACCATTTACTAATCCTTTTCTGTCGTTTTCTAACATTGCATGATGTGCCCAGGTGACAGTAGTTCCTGATAACAGTAAAATTAGTGTGTTGATTAATGGTATATCCCAAGGATCAAAAGTTTTAATATCTGCTGGTGGCCATATACCTCCTATAGAGTCTGGTGGAAATAAACTTGCGTTAAAGAAAGCCCAAAACCACGCAACAAAAAACATTACTTCAGAAGCAATAAATAATGTCATACCGTACCTATGTCCAATTTGAACTACAGGAGTATGATGGCCTTGATGTTCTGCTTCTTCTATAACATCCCTCCACCACATAAATGCTCCATAAACTACTAATGCAAAACCAATTAATAATAACCAAAGAGCTTTAGAGTGAAAATAATAAACCGCTCCAAAAGCTAAGACTAAAGTAGCGAATGAAACATAGATCGGCCAAGGACTTGGGTCAACTAAATGGTAATCGTGTTTTGGTTTTCCTGCTGACATTATGTGTTACTCTTTTCGTAATAGCCTGATGAAAAAAAAGTAAAAGACAAAGTTACATCAGACATATTTTTAGTTTTATTATCATCAACTACTTTGGGATCCAAGAAAAAAGTTAATACGAACTCTTTTTTTTCACCTGGTTGCAGAGTTTGTTTTTCAAAACAAAAACAGCCTATCTTATTTAGATAAATGCCAAATGGTGATGGAGAAACATTAAAAGTTGCTGATCCTGCAGAAATTTCATTACTAGGATTTTCAACGTTAAATTTCACTGTATGAACTTCACCAGGTTTTAAGTTTAAAGTATTCTTCTCAGGATAAAATTTCCAATTTAAAGAACTATTGATGTTTGTATCAAATCTCATTTTATAGTCTTGATTAACTATTACTTTTGGAATTTCTTTGTTAGTTGCGTTTTGGGTAGTTCCACCGAATCCTGTTACTCTACAAAATAAATCATATAATGGAACGGCTGCAAAGGATAACCCTAGCATCAATAAAAATATTGAGACCAAAGCGATGGGAGTTAAGTTTTTTTTGCTTATATTCATTATATTTCTCGATTATAAATACCAATATTATAGAAAGTTAATACAAATAAAAAAATCATAAATAAGATTAATATCAAAGCAGTAATCAAATTTTTTTTCTTTTTATCCATCATATTATTTTAGAATATTATCAATTAATAAAATTAAAAAAATAAAAAATAAGTAAAAAATTGAGTAAATAAATATTTGTCTTGCAATTTTGTTTGAAACCTTCGTTATTTTCGAACCATATAGTTTTAAACATAAGTAGATATAGTACATTGTCATTATTGAAGATGTAATTAAATAAAATGTACTAGCGAAATTAAAAAAATATGGAGCCATAACTGCTGGTGACATAATCAAAGCGTAGACAAGAATATTTATTTTTGTTGTCTTAACTCCAGAAATTATAGGAAGCATTGGAATTTTTGCTTTTTTATAATCGCCTGATTTATATAAACTTAACGCCCAAAAATGTGATGGTGTCCATAAGAAGATAATTAAAAATAAAATTAATGGCTCAACAGAAATGTTTCCTATTGCTATTGTCCATCCGATGACAGGTGGTAATGCTCCAGCAGCACCTCCTATAACAATATTTTGTGGAGTTTTCCTCTTTAACCAAATTGTATAAACGAAAAAATAAAAGGCAATTGTTGATGCTAATAAAATTGCAGAAACTAAATTAGCTGAAAAATAAATGATACTTACTGACAAAGCTGATAAAATAATACCAAAGTACAAAGCTTGATCTTTTTTAACTTTTCCAGTTGGGATAGGTCTTAAACAAGTTCTGCTCATTAAAGCATCTAAATCAGATTCGTACCACATATTAAGTGTTCCAGCAGCGCCTGAACCTATGGCTACCGCTAATAGAGAAATACAAGCAGAGGTAAAATCTACATTAACTGGAGCTATTAAAAGACCAACCATACAAGTAAATAAAACTAACGACATTACTCTAGGTTTCATTAAATTGAAAAACGAATTTAAGTCTAAGGATAAACCAAGTTTAGAGTTTCTAATTTTAATACTTATCTGATTCAATTTACTTTACTTTAGGCAGCTCTTCAAAAGTATGGAATGGTGGCGGTGATGACACTGTCCATTCTAAAGTCGTTGCTCCTTCTCCCCATGGATTTGGTTCTGCTTTTTTCTTTTTCATAAAGGCGTACAATAGATTTAATAAAAATACCGCTAAACCGGCAATAGATATATATGAACCAATAGAAGAAATATAGTTCCAACCAGCAAATGCGTCTGGATAATCAGCGTATCTTCTTGGCATTCCTGCTAATCCTAGAAAATGTTGTGGGAAGAATATTAAGTTAACCCCTATGAACGTAAGCCAAAAATGTAGTTTTCCTAGGAATTCTGAGTATTCATAACCTGTCATTTTACTAAACCAATAATAAAATCCCGCAAAGATCGCATACAC
This sequence comes from uncultured Pelagibacteraceae bacterium, assembly GCA_902543665.1. Taxonomy (GTDB): domain Bacteria; phylum Pseudomonadota; class Alphaproteobacteria; order Pelagibacterales; family Pelagibacteraceae; genus Pelagilacustribacter. The sequence continues at coordinate 88,083 of CACBZI010000001.1, read as the reverse complement.
AGCGCCCATTGATAATACGTAGTGGAAATGCGCAACAACATAATAAGTATCGTGAAGTGCTGTATCAACACCTGCATTTGCCAAAACTACTCCAGTTACTCCACCTAAAGTGAATAAGAATATAAAGCCAATAGCCCAAAGCATGGGAGTTTGAAAACTTATCGATCCACCCCACATTGTTGCTATCCAAGAAAAAATCTTAATACCAGTCGGGACTGCTATAATCATTGTCGCCGCTAAGAAATAAGCCTTTGTATCTGTATCTAATCCAACAGTGTACATGTGGTGAGCCCAAACAACGAAACCAACTACTCCTATAGCAACCATCGCATAAGCCATTCCTAGATAACCAAACACAGGCTTCCTTGAAAAAGTTGAAACAATATGACTTATCATTCCAAAACCCGGTAAAATTAAAATATATACCTCTGGATGACCAAAAAACCAAAATAAGTGTTGAAATAGAACTGGATCTCCGCCTGTTTGTGCTTCAAAGAAAGCAGTTCCAAAATTTCTATCTGTAAGAAGCATTGTTATAGCTCCTGCTAAAACTGGCAATGATAATAAAAGTAAAAATGCTGTAACTAGAATTGACCATGAGAATAAAGGCATTTTGTGTAAAGTCATGCCAGGAGTTCTCATATTTAAAATTGTCGTGATAAAGTTAATTGCTCCTAGTATTGATGAAGCGCCCGCAACGTGCAGACTTAGAATTGCTAGATCCATCGCAGGACCTGGCTGACCCGTTTTTGATGATAAAGGTGGATAAATCGTCCAACCTCCTCCAACTCCTTTTGCTCCTGGAGGTCCATCAACAAAAATTGATACTAATAATAAAATTAGAGCAACCGGTAATAGCCAAAAAGAAATATTATTCATCCTTGGGAATGCCATATCTGGTGCACCGATCATAATTGGAACAAACCAGTTACCAAAACCACCGATCATTGCTGGCATTACCATAAAGAAAATCATAATTAGACCGTGACCGGTTACCAAAACATTGTATAAATGGTAATCACCTCCAAGAATTCCATCTCCTGGGTGCATTAATTCCATTCTCATTAAAACTGAAAATGCAGACCCAATTAATCCTGCAATAATTGCAAAGATAAGATACATTGTTCCTATATCTTTATGATTAGTTGAATAAGCCCACCTCTTCCAACCTGTTGGATTATGATGATGCTCGTGATCTGCTGTAGTAACTGACATTATTTTAATTTTATATCCTTAATTTTTTTTGCTACCTTAATATTATTTTTAATTTCATCTTTAGCAAATTTAACCTTAGCCTCTTCTAACCATTTATTATATTCTTCTTCGGATACAACGTTTACGGTAATTGGCATGAAAGCGTGTTTAATTCCACACAATTCAGAACATTGACCGTAGAAAGTTCCAGTTCGATCAGCTTTAAACCATGTCTCATTTATTCTTCCAGGAATTGCATCTCTTTTTACCCCAAAAGATGGAAGTGCCCATGCATGTAAAACATCATTTGCGGTTATCATAACTTTTACAACTTTATTTACTGGAACATAAACTGCATTATCAACTGCCAACAATCTCGGTTGATTTTCTTTTAAATCTTTTTCATCAATCATGTATGAGTCAAAAATAATATTTTCATCTGGGTATTCATATCCCCAATACCATTGATATCCGATAGCTTTAATTGTTACATCTGCTTTTGGTATTTCGTCTTGTGAGTATAAAACTTTAAATGAAGGAACTGCCATAACAATCAAAATTAAACACGGGACTAGAGTCCAAATAACCTCGATTAATGTATTGTGGCTTGTAGTAGATGGCACTTGATTCTTTGAAGCTCTGTATTTTACACATACATATAAAAGTAAAAATAGAACAAAAGCTGTGATAGCTGTAATTATTGGTACTAACATATAGTCATGAAACCAAACTATATCGTCCATACTTTTTGAAGCTGACTTTTGAAAACCTAATTGCCAGTCCCTAGGCTCATTAGCTAGGATTGCTGTTGGCCAAATAGATAAAAGTATGTAGGCAATTTTTTTAATCATGAGTTTTTATACAGTTTTTAGATGATTTCACAATTTCAAATAATGCGACAATTAATTAAAGTTATTGATAAAATTTACTAATGAAATCGCGCTTATTACAGCAGTGTCGGACCTTAGAATATTTCTAGATAACTTAAAAGGTTTTGCCGCTCTGATTTGAAGGATGGACTCACGCTCTTCTGGGGAAAAATCACCTTCAGGACCAATTAATATACAAAGGCATTTAAAGTTTTTTAAATCTTCAATTTTAAGATTATCTTTTGAATTGACATCAGCAAATAAAAGTTTTGATGTTTCATCAAAGGTCTTCAAAAAATCTTTCAATTTAATTACATTTGTAATTTCTGGGGGAACAAGTTGATTAGATTGCTCAGTTGCCTCAATCACAATTTTTTTGGCTCTGTCCATATTTAATTCTTTTACTTCTGTTCTTTCTGAAACTATTGGAATTATTTTACCAACGCCAAGCTCTGTAGCTTTTTGCAGAATAGTATCCATCGGATTTTTTTTTACTAAACAAATTGCTATTTCAATTTTAGATAAATTTTTAGCTTCTTTAATTTTTTCTAAAAACCTTACTTCAACTCTATCTTTATTTAAAAAAATTATTTCACTTTTCCATTCTCCATTTTTATTAAAAAAATTTAAGTTAGAACCTCTTTTAAGACGCATTACATTTACAACATAGTGAGTATGCTCTTTACTCAGCAAACTTGTATTATTTTCTAGTATACTGTCTGGATGATATAATCTAATATTCATTTGTTACTATAATATAAACAAATTTTAGAGATATAAAGGAGCTTTAATGAAAAAAGGTAAAAGAGCTGGAGATTCCCCAATTGGTATTAATGTATTAGAAGGGAAATCTTATTTTTGGTGCACTTGTGGAAATAGTTCAAAACAACCTTTTTGTGATGGTTCACATAAAGGAACCGAATTTATGCCTTTAAAATATTTAGCTGAGCAATCTAAAAAAGTTTTTTTCTGCTCATGCAAACAAACAAATGATCAACCATTATGCGATGGTTCACATAACATAAAATAAATGACGAAAACAAAGACGATAGTTTTTGACGCTTACGGTACATTATTCGATGTAAATTCAGCTGCTGAAAAATGCAAAGATAAAATTGGAACTAATTGGGAAGCATTTGCAAATTTTTGGAGAACTACTCAACTTGAATATACCTGGCTTAGAAGTTTAATGGAAAGACATAAAAATTTTTGGGAAATTACCGAGGACAGTTTGGATAAATCTATGAGAGTGTTCAATATCAATAGAGCCATGAAAAATGAGTTATTAAATCTTTATAGAATTTTATCCCCATACCCTGAAGTTAGAGGAGTATTAGAAAACTTAAAAAAGAAAAATTTTAAACTTGCTATACTTTCTAACGGAACCCCAGCTCTTCTAGATGAATTAGTTACAAGAAACAAGTTAAAAAATTTATTTGATGATCTTTTTTCTATTGAAGAAGTTAAAGTTTATAAACCCGATTCAAAAGTTTATGAAATACCGGTAAAAAAATATAATGTAAAAGTTAGTGAAATTACTTTTTTAAGTGCAAATACTTGGGACGTTTCTGGAGGTGGAAACTATGGTTATAATTCTATTTGGGTTAATAGAAATAACTCAGTTTTCGATACCCTAGATTTTCAACCCAAAAATGAAATCAGCAATTTAACGCAGCTACTTGATATAATTTAAACTTTCTTTATAAATATCTTATGTCTCAGATTGAAGTAAAAAAAATTGTTAAAGCCTTAAACGCCTCAGATGGTGCAGGTGTTAAATTAAAAAGGAGCATTGGAACTCCAGAAGCAGATTATATTGATCCATTCTTGATGCTTGATGAATTTGGTTCTGAAAATAAAGATGATTATGTTGCTGGTTTTCCTCCTCATCCACATAGAGGAATAGAAACAGTAACTTATATGTTAAACGGGGAGTTTGAACATCAAGATAGCACTGGAGCTAAAGGTATTATGACATCTGGAGATGTACAGTGGATGAAAACTGGAAGAGGAATTATTCACTCAGAAATGCCTGCCATGAAAGAGGGTAAGTTATTAGGCTTTCAACTTTGGATAAACATGCCAGCGAATAAGAAAAAGAATAAACCAGAATACCTTTATATTAAAGGAAATGAACTCGGAAAACACAAAGATAGTGAAAAAATTGTAAAAGTAATTGCAGGTAAATTCGAAAAAGCTGAGGGACCGGAAAAAAATCATAACGTAGATCCAATTTATTTTCATGTAATTTTGAAAGAAGGAAAAGAATTTAATTGTGATGTACCATCAGGACATAACTCTTTTGTATACTTGTTAAAAGGAGAATTAAAAATTGGAAAAAAGGGCCATAATAAAACTGCTGACTCAAATTTAATATTGTTAAAGCAGGGAACTAAACTAAAAATTACAGCAAACAAGGGATCTGAGTTTTTATTTATAGCTGGTAAGCCAATTGGTGAACCAATTGCACGAGGTGGACCATTTGTGATGAATACAAAAGCTGAAATACTTGAGGCTATTCAAGATTATAACAACGGAACATTTGCTAAATATTAAAACTTAAAGTACGTTTCCGTAAAAATGGTAAAATCAGTAATTCTTAAAAAAAATGGGGGTCCAGAAGTTTTAGAACTTCAAGATGTAAAAGTTGGCTCTCCAGGGCCAGATGAAATTAAGGTGACAAATCATGCTATTGGTTTAAATTATATTGATACGTATCATAGATCAGGTTTGTACCCAATAAAGTTACCAAGCGGGATCGGTTTAGAAGCTGCTGGAAAAATTGATGAAATAGGTTCAAATGTTACTGAACTTAATAAAGGTGATAATATTGCTTACGCTTCAATTCCTCTTGGTGCATATTCACAGCAAAGAATTATTCCTGCAAAAATAGCTGTGAAACTTCCTGATGGAATTTCTCATGAGCTTGCTGCAACATTAATGACTAAAGGTTTAACTACAAATTATCTTCTAACTAAAACTTATAAACTAAACGCAGGTGAGACAGTATTATTTCATGCAGCAGCCGGTGGTGTAGGTCAGATTTTTGCTCAGTGGGCTAATAGTATTGGAGCAAAAGTAATTGGAACTGTAGGATCAGATGAAAAAATTAAAATTGCAGAAGAGAATGGATATTCAAGTATAATTAATTACTCAAAACAAGATTTTTTTAAAGAAGTGATGAATATAACAAAAAATGAGGGTGTTACTGCAGTGTTCGATGGGGTAGGAAAAAATACTTTCCAAAAATCTTTAGCATGTCTTAAAACACGAGGGATGATGATAAGTTTTGGTAATGCTTCTGGTCCATTAGATCCTGTAAATGTACCAAAAGACATTCAACCCAAAGGCCTTTATTTAACAAGACCATCTATTGCGCAGTATTTTACTAATAGAAAAGAGCTACAAACTGGAGCTAACGAAATTTTTGAAAAAGTAAAATTCGGAAAAATTAAAGTAAGAATTGCAAAAAAATATAAATTAAGTGATGTAAAACAAGCTCACTCTGATTTAGAAGCTAGAAAGTTACTTGGTCCAGCTGTAATTATACCGTAATGAAAGACAAGATAATTTCCCCATGCATCAGTATCTGCAAAACTGATCCAGTTACAGGGTATTGTTATGGATGTGCAAGAACTAATGAAGAAAAAATAAATTGGAAAAACGAAAAAACATCAGACGATTGGAAGGTTGAAAATTTAAAAATAATTCATGGAAGAATGCAAGGATGGCAACTAGAAACTTTTCAAGAGTCATATAAACACAAAAAAGACAAAGGAATTTCTCTTTTTAAAAAAAGCCTTATAGAAAAAAAATAATTAAAAATCTTTTTTCATTGACTCCATATCACTTAAATGAAATTTTAATGCTTCATTTGAAAGTCTAATTTCTTGCAGGAATAAAAAAATAGAAAAAATCATACAAATACAACAAAATGCAAAACTAAGTCTGGCGAAGAAAATGAGGTTCAAATAAAGTAATAAAACTGTAAGCATATTAAATAAAAAACCAAATGCAGAAAAACCCATAACAAACTTTAGATAATTTGTTCTTTTGTTAAGAACATGAAGTTGATTTTCCCACTCAGGCGGGATTTTTTTTTCAAAAGTATATTGATCGTGTATCTTACGAATTAGAGCACTTAATGTATGAAAACGATTACTGTACATAGTCATCATTAGTGGAATAGCTGGAAACATCAAAGCTGCTACTGTGTAATCTATGTCCATATCGAATCAAATTGATTATGTAGTTAGTGTTTGGTATTTACAAGTAATATTTTATGAGTCAATTTAAAATTTTCATAGAATTAACTAGATTGAATAAACCTATTGGCTTCATGCTTTTATTTTGGCCTTGCTCTTGGGGTTTAGCTTACGCATATAGCTTTAACAAAAATACAAATTTACTTTTCTATTATATGTTTCTTTTTTTTTTAGGTTCTGTTTTAATGAGGAGTGCTGGATGTATTTTCAATGACATTGTAGACAAAGATTTTGATAAAAAAGTTCAACGAACTAAACTGAGACCACTTGCTTCAGGTAAAATCTCAGTTATTAGATCAATGGTTTATGTTGTATTACTTTGTGTAACAGCTTTTATAGTGCTTATTCAATTTAATTTTACGACAATAATGTTAGGTCTTGGATCTATGTTTTTAGCATTTGCTTATCCCTTTATGAAAAGAATTACTTATTGGCCTCAGCTATTTTTAGGCCTTACTTTTAATTGGGGAATTATTATGGCATGGACCTCTGTAAATAACGACATTTCACTAAATATAATTTTACTATACCTTGCAGCCATATTTTGGACATTGGGCTATGACACGATATATGGAGCTCAAGATATGTCTGAAGATGAAATTATTGGTGTTAAATCAACCTCTATCAAGTTTAAAAAAAACATTAAACTTTTTATAACACTTTGCTATTGTTTAAGTGGGATAATAATTTTTTATATTTTAAAAGACTTTTTAAATTCTTACTTATTAATATTTCTTATTTTATTTTTCTCAAGTCTTATCTTTCAAATAGTAACGTTCAAAATATCAAGTAAATTTTCATGTCTTAAAGCTTTTAAAACTAACAACTTATCAGGTCTGATGTTGTTCATAACTTTTTTGATGATAAATAATTAAAATGAAATTAAATGAACTTAAAATAATATTAATTAGATTATACAAGGAATATATAAGAGCCCATCTTAAAAGAATTTTAATTGCCCTTATTCTTTCTATAATTGTTGCAGCAAGCACTTCAGCTATTGCATGGTTGCTTGACCCTGCAGTTAAAAAAATATTTATAGAGCAAGATAAAACTTTTGCTTGGTCAATTCCGCTTTTAATTATTATAGCTTTTTCAAGTAAAGGTCTCTCTCTTTACTTTGCAAGAACAAATATAATCAGAGTAGGGGAAGAAATTGGTGGGGCACTTCAAAAAAAAATTGCAGACAATATATTATTATCTGACATCCAAACTTTAGAAAATAGACATTCCGGAAAGTACATATCGAATATAATGTTTGATACACGTCAAGTTCAAAATTTCGTCAGTTCCGGTGTGCTAAACCTAATGAAAGATACTTTTTCAGTAATCGCTTTGGTCTCCTTAATGTTTTATCAAAATTGGAAGTTAGCATTATTTGCACTATTAATGATGCCTTTAGCTGGTGGATTAGCAAAGTCTCTAGGTAAAAGAATTGGGAAAGCTACTGGCAAAGCTGGTGAGTCTTCAGGAAAATTGGCCTCATTCTTAACTGAAATTTTAAGAGGTTCAAAAATGATCAGAATCTATCAAAAGGAAAATATTGAAAAACAAAACGCTGACCGTGTAATTGATGATTTAGTTGAAAAAAATATTAAAATTGGCAAAGTTCTTATCAGGGCTACTCCGATAATGGAAACACTCACTGGTTTTATGATTGCAGGTTTCATTATTTTTTCTGGAAAATTAATCGCGGTTGGAGAACTTGGAATTAATAATTTTTTTTCTTTTCTAGCTGCTATGATGTTAGCATACCAACCAATTAGATCTTTAGCTACGATTCATATGGGAGCTCATCAAGGTGCAGCAGCTTTTAAGAGAATAAAAAACGTAATAGATAAAGAAATAAAGATTTTTAACAATGAAGAATTACCATCGCTTAATTTAAAAAAAACACAAATCGTTTTTAAAAATATTGGATTTTCTTATGAAACAACGGAGGAAAGAGCTATAAAAAATATTAATCTTGATATTCAAGGGAATATGATGACTGCTTTTGTAGGACATAGTGGAGCCGGCAAAAGTACCATAATCAACTTACTGCCAAGATTTTATGATCCGCAAGAAGGTTCCATAACTATAGATGGTCAAGATATTAAAAATATTTCTTTAAAATCGTTAAGAAAAAATATCTCATTAGTAAGTCAGGATATAATTTTATTTGATGATACAATTAAAAATAATATAGCTTATGCTAATGAAAATGCTTCTACAGAAGAAATCGAGATGGCATGTAAATTTGCGGCAGCTGATGAATTTATTAATAATTTACCTAAAAAATATGAAACTTTAATAGGAGAAAATGGAATTAAACTTTCAGGAGGACAAAAACAAAGAATATCAATAGCTAGAGCTATTTTAAAAGAGTCGCCAATTATTCTTTTAGATGAGGCTACATCTTCGTTAGATGCTGAGTCAGAAGAAGTTGTTCAAAACGCAATATTAAATTTAACAAAAAATAAAACTACTTTAGTTATTGCACATAGACTGTCAACTATTCATAAGGCTGATAAAATTTTTGTATTGAAAAAGGGTATAATTTTAAATTCAGGTAATCATGACTTTTTAATAAAAAATTGTGAGGAATATAAATCACTTTATAGCAAACAATTGAATTAATTAAATGATTTTTCTATACAGGATTTTAACTTATTTAATTTATCCTTTTTTAATTATTTTAATTTTTTTTAGAAAAATTAAAAAAAAAGAGGACGTAAAAAGATATAAAGAAAAAATTTTTCCATTTTCATTTAATGTAAAGAGAAACTTGAATAAAAATCTTATTTGGTTTCACGCAGCTAGTATTGGTGAAGTTAAGAGTATTTTTCCAATTATAGATCAACTTAATCAAAATAATAAAAATTTAGAATTTTTAATCACAACTTTAACTTTAAGTTCAAGTATCGTTACCAACGAAAAAATTAAGGATTTTAGTAATATGCAGCATAGATTTTTGCCATTGGATATACCTTTTTTGATAAAAAAATTTATAAATGATTGGAGGCCAAGCTATATTTTTTTAGTTGACTCAGAAATTTGGCCTAACTTAATTCTTGCATCAAAAGAAATGAGAATACCTGTAGCTATTCTAAATGCTAGGATAACAGAAAAATCATTCAAAAAATGGATGATTTTAAAAAAAACAGCGGAAAAAGTTTTTAGATGTTTTAAACTATGCTTAGTTTCTAACCTTGAAACAAAAAAATATTTTGAAAAACTTAGAATAAAAAATGTTTATTTCGCAGGTAATCTTAAATTTATTGACCAAATTGATCAGTCAAAACTGTTTAATGTAAATGAGGATATTTTGATAAATAAAAAATTTTGGTGTGCTGCAAGCACCCACGAAGGTGAAGAAGAGATTTGTTTTGATACTCATTTAAAACTTAAGAAAGATTATAAGAAACTAATTACTATCATTTTTCCTCGTCATATTGAGAGAATTAAAAGTTTAAAAAAATTATGTGATAAATTAAATTTAAGTTCTCAAATTTTAAATAATAATGAGATTATAGATAATAAAAGTGAGATTGTATTCGTAAACTCATTCGGAAATTTGCCAAATTATTTTAAATTTGCAAATAGTGTCTTTATTGGAAAATCTTTATTAGAAAAATTAAAAAAACAAGGTGGTCAAAATCCTATTGAAGCCGCAACAATGGGATGTAAAATTTACCACGGACCTTATGTATATAATTTTCATGAAGTTTATAATACCTTATCGGAGTATAATATAACAAAAATGATTAAAAATTCAGATGAATTAGCTAAAAATTTAAAAGAGGATTTTAAAAATGCTAATAAAGATTTAAAAAAAAATCAATCATTCATGAATAATTTAAGTAATAAAACTCTTATAAATAATATGAGGAAAATAAATAATTTTATTTTAAATGAAAATAAATAAGCCTAAATTTTGGGATATTGAAAAAAGTTTTCTTAGCTTACTTTTTAGCCCTCTTAGTTTTTTAGTAAGTTTTTTCGTTTTTATCAAAAGAAAGATGGTTAAAGTTAAAGAATTTGAAATTCCAATAATTTGTGTTGGCAATATTTATTTAGGCGGTACTGGAAAAACTCCTTTGTCAATATTTCTAGCAAATCAATTGCTCAAAAAAGGGAGAAATCCAATAATAGTTAGGAAATTTTATAAAAAACATTTTGATGAACATACATTAATTAAAAAAAAATTTAAGAGTTTAATCATTAATAAAGATAGAATATTTGCTGTTAAGGAAGCAGAAAAAAATGGCTATGATTTAGTAATACTTGATGATGGATTTCAGGATTACAAAGTAAAAAAAAATTTAAGTATAATTTGTTTTAATCAACTTCAGAAGGTTGGAAATGGAAAGGTAATTCCGTCTGGACCTTTAAGAGAGAGTCTTGAGAGACTTGTTGATGCTCAAATCGTAGTAATTAACGGTAAAAGAGATAGTATTTTTGAAAAAAAAATTTTAGAGATAAATAAAAAATTAGACATATATTATTCTAATTATTTTCCAACAAATGTTAAGGATTTTACTAATAAGAAATTAATTGCATTTGCTGGTATTGGCAACCCAGATAATTTTTTTGATTTACTATCTGAAAATAACTTGAATATTGTAAAAAAAATAACTTTTCCAGATCATTATAAATATAAAAAGTCAGAAATAACAGATTTGATTAATCATGCAAAAAAGAATAATTTTCATATTATTACTACTGAAAAAGATTATTATAGAATTGAAGAATTTGACTTTAAGGAAATTAATTTTCTTAAAATTGAATTTAGGTTAAGCGAAAAAGAAAAATTCTTAAAAAGAATATCTAATGTTTATGATTAAAATTCTCAAATATTTTGCTCAAGCATTATTGATTTATATCTTATTCATTATTGGACGTTTATTGGGAATAAATTTATCAAGAAAATTATTTTCTTTTTTATTCTTGAAATTAGGAAGGTTTTTTAAATCAACAAAAATAATTGAAAAAAATCTCGATCAGTTTTCAACGAATTTACCAAAAGTTGAAAAGGAAAAAATTATTACTAATATGTGGAAAAATTATGGAATGACTTTTATAGAATATATATTTTTAGATTTTTTTCACAAAGATAACCCTCTTATCAAGATAGATGGAAAAGAAAACCTGGAAGAAATTCTTATTAAAAAAAAACCAGTGATTTTTGTTTCAGGTCATTTTGCGAATTTTGAATTAATGTCAATGATAATTGCAAAACATAATATTCAACTTGCCACAATTTACAGACCTCTTAATAATTTTTTTTTGAATCCGTTTATGGAATATCTAAGAACAAAGTATATTTGTAAGAATCAGATTAAAAAAGGGATTAATGGTGTAAGAGAGGCGATAAATTTTTTAAAGAAAAATCATAGCATAGCTTTAATGATCGATCAGAGAGTAAGTGAAGGAGAGAAAATAAACTTTTTTAATAAACCAGCCTTAACAACTACATTACCAGCTCAATTATCATTGAAATATAACTTAAACGTTGTTCCTGTATTTATTCAAAGAAGAAATAATACATTTGTAATTGAATTTTATAAAAACATTAAAGCAAGTGATTATAAAGACAAAATAAATATAACAAAAAAGTTAAATAACGTTATTGAAAAAATGATAACAAAAAACCCGAGTCAATGGATTTGGACACATAATCGATGGAAGTTATGATTGTTTTTTTAAATTTTTAACTCTTTTATTTACTTCTTCTGGTGAAAAGTATGCTTCTTGTAAATCTACGTTCCAATAATTTAAGTTTTTTAACATTATTTCTTTACCGCTTACAGCGCACAAAACGTATTCTCCGTCTTCAATAATATCGAAAGAATTGTGTTTATATATAAGTTTAGCTTTTTTTTTATTCATCAATAAATTATACAATATATCATAATACATGAATATTGGATTAATAGGCGGTGGAGGTAGAGAGCACGCCTTATGTGCAAAAATAATAGAATCTAGGTTTTGCAAAAATATTTTTTGCTTTCCTGGTAATGCTGGGACTTCTAAAATTGCTAAAAATATTGATGTTAATATTTTAAATTTTAATCAATTACTTAGATATTTAAAATTTTACAAAATTGATTTAGTTGTTATTGGGCCTGAAGAGCCCTTAGTCAAGGGATTAGTAAATTTTTTGAAAAAAAACCGAATAAGAGTTTTTGGACCAGATAAATATGCTTCAAAATTAGAGGGATCGAAAGCATTCATGAAAAAACTATGCAAAGATAATAATATACCCACAGCAAAATTTAAAGTTTGTACACATTTGAGACAAGTCGAAGACTTTTTAAAAAGTGGAAATTTACCAACAGTTGTAAAAGCTGATGGTTTAGCTGCAGGCAAAGGGGTTACTGTCTGCAATACAAAAAAACAAGTCATTAAAATATCAAAAGAAATTTTTAGAGGTAAATTTAAATCATCCAGAAAAATCGTTTTAGAGGAATTTCTACAGGGAGAAGAAGCAAGTTACTTTATAATAGCTGATAAAAATAGTTATAGATTTTTTGGAAGTGCGCAAGACCACAAAAGAGTAAAAGAAAACGATAAAGGCCCTAATACTGGTGGTATGGGCGCCTATTCACCTGCTCCAATAATAAATAAAAAAATTGAAAAAAAAATTATCAATAAAATTGTAAAACCAACATTGAATGCTTTGAAAATTAGAAAAAATCCTTATAGAGGCTTTTTATATATTGGTTTGATGATCAATAAGGGGGAGCCTTATTTAATCGAATACAATATTAGAATGGGAGATCCAGAATGCCAGGTAATTTTGCCTAGATTAAAGTCAGATTTAGTTGAAATAATTTTGAATACAACAAAAGATAAATTATCAAAGTGCAAAATTGAATGGAAGACAACTAAAAGTATGACGATAGTACTTTGTTCAAAAGGTTATCCTGGTACCTATATTAAAAGCAGACCTATTAAAAACTTGGAGAGTATCAATCTAAAAAAAAATGAAATAATTTATCATGCTGGAACAAAAATAGATAAAAATAAGATTATTTCAACAGGTGGAAGAGTTTTGAATATAACATCTCTAGGTAAAAATTTTTTATTAATAAGAAAAAATATTATTAGATTGATAAAAAAAATAAATTGGAACTATGGATTTTATAGAAAAGATATAGGCTGGAGAGTAATTAAAAAAAATGAGAATTATTAGTGGAAAATTTAAAGGCAAATTTTTACATTATATTAAAAATAAAACCACAAGGCCGTTAAAAGACTCTGTAAAAGAAAATATATTTAACATTTTGAATCATTCAGAAAAATTTAAAACTGAAATAGAAAATTCTAATATTTTGGATCTTTACTCTGGTATTGGATCATTTGGACTAGAATGCTTATCTAGAGGGGCTAGAATGGCTACTTTTATTGAGGAAAACTCTGATGTTATTAAAATTTTAAAAGATAATATAATAAAATTATCTTGTTCTCACCAATCTTTAGTAATTAATAAAAAGGTAGAATGTATAAATAATATTTCTAAAAAAAAAAAATATAATATTATCTTTTTAGATCCTCCTTACAAAAAAAAATACTTAAATTTAGATTTAAAACTTATAAAACAAAAAGAAATTTTTACCAAAAATCATTTAATCATAATTCATCGAGAGAAAAAAACAGATGATGATTTTGGAAAAAATTTTCAACCCATTATGATAAGAAAATATGGAAGATCAAAAATAATTTTTGGTAATTTTATCTAAGAAAATTTTTTGTATATTCTTTTACTTTTTCTACTGCAGGCTGATCATAAGGATTTATATTGGCTAAATTTGCTACAGTTATAGTTTCTAAAATAAAATAAGAAAACAATTCACCAATAACGCTTTCATTTATTTTTTTTAATTTAAACTCTCTATAAGGAATATTTTTTTCATTAAAAACCTTAATTAGTGCTTTTTTTTGGGCTTTCTTAATACTATTCAGGTCTTTATGATTTAAAAAATTAATTTTATTAGTAAGTTTTTTGGTATTTAATTTTCTTTCAATTTTTTCCTCAAGACTAAAAATATAAAAAAATTTATCTTTAGGTCCTTCTAAGTATAATTGCAGTAAACTATGGTGATCCTTTGGAACATTTGAAATTAAAGGTAAAAATCCTTTGCCTTTTTTACCTAAGCTTTCAGCCATAAGTTGTTGACACCAAAAAAGAAATTTTTCTAGTTTAGGCACATAATTTAAAAAAATTAAATTATTTTTCTTTTTTTGATTTAACATATTAGCTAAGATTAAAGAATTATTTTTTAATGTAGATGCTTCATTAATCTTTAAATATTTTTTTAAGTTTTTTCTAATTTTTTTAATATCAAGACCCATGAAATAAGCTGGCACCATACCTACTTCTGATAGTACTGAATATCTGCCTCCAATATTATTTTTATGTTCAATATAAAATAAATCAAATTTTTTTGTTAGAGAATACAATACAGAGTCCTTTTTTTCAGATATAATAATTATATTTTTTGAATTCTTTTTAAAATCAATTAGAAATAGAAAATTTGTAATTGTTTCAATTGTATTTCCTGATTTTGAAATAATTATGAAGAGTGTTTTGCCAATATTTATTTTTTCTTTTAAATTTTTTATTTGACTCCATTCAAGATCATCAAAAAAATAAAAATCCTTATTTATCTTTTCTTTTAAACTATAATAAATAGCCTCAGCACCTAAAATTGATCCACCCATTCCTATAATAACTATTGACTTTAGTTTTTTAAATTTTTTTAGATGACTAAAATTTATGTTAAATTTAAATTTTTCACTTAAAACATTCAAAGTTGTATTTAAATTGTCAATATTTTTTAGATTATTATGAACTATGGTTTTAATGTTTTTAGAATTTTTGTTTCTTAAATTTGATCTTAAGAACATATTTTTTGAAAATATTTTTATCACTTACGAATGTTTCTAAGAATTGCATCTTCTAAAGAGGATGGTTTTTCAATATTTGTCTTATTATCTGGTTCGTTTATTTTAAGAATTTGCTTGATGCTATCTTTATCTGATTGATTTTCATTTTTAGATCCTGGCTCTGGAACCTCCTCATAATTAGGAGGATATATCAATGGGTCTCTTTTTTTTACAAGAAATTCGTCAGTAGTTCTGATTTTCTCATTTCTCAGCACTTTGTCTGCCTCTTTCAAACTTGAGCATGATATCAATATAGAAAAAAGTAATAAAATAAAAAGTTTATTCATCTCATTTTACTTCACAAAATTTTTTAACAAAAATATGATTATACCTAAAGTTATGAAAATATCAGCTACATTAAACGTAAACCAATGGAAATTACCGTAATGTATGTCTATAAAGTCAGGAACAGCCCTAAAATAGACTCTATCGTAAAAATTTCCTAGTGCTCCTCCTATTATGATTGTAAATATAAATTTTTCGTAGTTATCTGATTTAAAAAATACAATGAATAAAATTACAATTACTGTCCCAATTACAAGTGTAATTAAATTATATAGAATTGTTGATTTAGAGCTAAGTAAACCAAAACCTATCCCAGTATTCCAAACTAAATCTAAATTAATAAAATCATTTATATAATAAGTATCTCCAATAAAGTTTTCTAAAATGAAAAATTTAGAATATCTGTCCAAAAAAAAAGTTAACAAAATAATTACTAGAAAATAAATATTTTCTTTTTTAATTATTTTATTTTTTAAATTTTCAAAATTTTCGCTTTTAATCACTTTTAATTATGTAATACTTGAGCATCTTTCACACTTTTTTTCTAAAATTTTCCAGCATCTTTCGCATTTTTGTCCTATGGCTTTTTTTACTTCAATCTTAGTTTTATCATTATTTGATAACTCTTTTTCTGCCTTTGAGACAATAAAGTAATCTTCCAGATCTAATTTATCGAGAAGTTCATATTTCTCTTTCTCTAAAATTAGTTTAATTTCAGCCTCTAAACTTGATCCAATCTCTTTTTTAGCCCTTTTATCTTCTATTGCAATATTTGCTTCTTGTTTAATCTTAAATAAATTTGTCCATTTTTTATTTAGTTTATCATTTTTCCAACTATTTGGAATTTTTACAAAATTATTTTCATGAATGCTTTCATTGTTATCTTTATTTACTAAACTATAGATTTCCTCAGTGGTAAAAACTAAAATTGGAGCAAACCATTTTAGTAAGCTTTCCAAAATTATATTTAAAATAATTACGCAATTTTTTCTTTTTTTTGAATTTAAGCTGTCACAATAAAGTACATCTTTTCTAATATCAAAATAAAAAGAGGAAAGATCAAGAGTACAAAAATTCAATAGTTCTTTATAAAGTTTATGAAAATTATAATTTTTCATATTCTCTTCAAAAGATTTGTTTATCCAAAATAGTTTATGTAAAATAAATTGTTCTAACTCTTCAAATTCATTCAGTTTTATTTTTTCAAAGTTTTGTTTTTCAAAATTATCTCTTAAATTTCCAAGCATAAACCTAAAGGTGTTTCTTATTTTTCTATAAGACTCTGCATGTTGAATTAAAATATTTCTATCTATTCTCAAATCTTCTGCATAATCAGATGCTGAAGCCCAAACCCTCAGGATGTCTGCTCCATAGTTCTTTAATATATCTTCAGGTGAGATTACGTTTCCCATTGATTTTGACATTTTCATACCTTTTCCATCTACAACGAAACCGTGTGAAAGAATACTTTTAAATGGAGCTTTGCCTCTAGTTCCACATGCCTCAAGTAAGGAGGAATGAAACCATCCCCTATGCTGGTCAGATCCCTCTAAATACATATCTGCAGGCCATTTCAAATCTTTTCTTTTTTCTAAAACGAAACTGTGTGTTGATCCACTGTCAAACCATACTTCAACAATATCATTCAGTTTTTCATAATCTTTAGCATCATAGTCCTCACCTAAAAAAAGTTTTGTATCTTCATGGAACCAGCAATCGGAGCCTTGCTTTTCATAAATAGAAGCAATTCTATCTATAATTTTTTGATCTCTTAATGGCTCTTTTGTTTTTTTATTAATAAAAATTGGCAATGGAACTCCCCAAACTCTTTGTCTTGAAACACACCAATCTGGTCTTCCTTCAATCATTGATAATAACCTTTCCTTCCCTTTGTTTGGATAGAAGATGGTTTCATTAATTGCTTTAACAGCTTTATCTCTCAATTTATTTTTTTGCATAGATATAAACCATTGTGGTGTTGCTCTGTAAATTAATGGAGCTTTAGATCTCCATGAATGAGGATAGCTATGATTAAGTTTATCGTTTTTAAGTAATTGTTTTTGTTCTTTAAGTTTTTCTATAACAATTGGGTCAGCCTTAAATACGTGTATATTTGTAAAAAAAGGCACTTCTTTTGTATAAACACCTGAGTTATCAACCGTGTAAAGTGATGGTATATTATTTTTCAAACATAGATTAAAGTCATCTGGTCCGTGGCTAGGAGCGCAATGAACAATTCCAGTCCCCTGCTCTAAGTTAACAAATTTAGCATCCAACATTGGGACATCATAGTCAAAATTCATTTTGACAAATGGATGGCTACAAATTGTTCCTTCAAATTCAGAGCCCTTAAAAGTCTTTAATTCTTTATAGTTTTTAATTTCACACTCTTGAGTAATCGATTCAATTAAATTTTTTGCAACTACAATTCTCTTGTTTTTAAAATATTCAAGTTGGTCAATTTCCAAAATTGTGTATTCAATATCACTGTTAAAAGCTAATGCTTTGTTAGCAGGTATAGTCCAGGGTGTTGTAGTCCAAATTATAATGCTTGTGTCTTTTAAAAAGTCTTTGTTAGTCTCCTTAACTTTGAATGCAACATAAATTGTATTTGAAGTATGATCTAAATATTCCACTTCTGCATCAGCTAGGGCAGTTTTTTCGACAGTAGACCAAAGAACTGGTTTAAATCCTTGATATAAACTTCCATCTAAAAGAAATTTACCTAACTCTCTTACAATCTGAGCCTCTGCCTCGAAACTCATTGTAGAATAATAATTGTCAAAATCTCCAACTACCCCTAATCGCTTAAACTCTTTAATGTGAACTTCGATCCAACTTTTTGCAAATTCCCTGCATTCTTGCCTAAAATCTTTAATGGGTACTTCGTCTTTATTTTTTTTCTTTTTTTTGTATTGTTCTTCTATCTTCCACTCTATTGGTAGACCATGACAATCCCAACCTGGAACGTAAACAGAATCTTTTCCATTCATCTGGTGAAAACGAGTAATCATATCTTTCAAAATTTTATTTAATGCGGTACCCATATGTATATGTCCATTTGCATAAGGCGGGCCATCATGAAGAACAAATTTTTCTTTTCCTTTAGACTTTTTTCTCAGTTTTTCAAAGATTTTATTTTTTTCCCATTTTTTCAAAATCTCAGGTTCTTTGAGTGGTAAACTAGCTTTCATTGAAAAAGCTGTCTTAGGAAGTTGTAAAGTATCTTTAGACATTATTTTTTACTTTTTTTATATCAAGTTTGATTTGTTTTTTTAAATGTTTCAAATTTCTAAATCTTTTTTCTGGCCTAATAAATTTTTTAAAATTAATACTAATTACTTTATTATATAAGTTTTTATTAATTCCAAAGATATTTGTTTCTAATAATAAATTTTGTCCATTAAATGTTGGTCTATAACCAATATTTGCAATACCGTTTTTATAAAAATTCTTACTTTTAACTTTTACTGCGTAGACCCCAAGTTTTGGGACAACATAATTACTCAATTTTAAATTACATGTTGGAAAACCAATTTTACGCCCTCTTTTTTGTCCCTTTATTACTTTACCGTTAATACTCCAATTACGGTTTAATAATTTATTTACTTCTTCTATTTTACCTAATCTAATTTTCTTTCTTAAAAATGTGGATGAAATTGTTTTATTACCTTTTTTATAGGGTTTTGTGACAATATTTTTAAAATTGTATTTTTTCTCAAATTTTTTAAGTGTTTTAATATTGCCTTGCCGTTTAAAACCAAATTTAAAATTTTTACTTACATATAAATATTTACATTTTGTTTTTTTAAAAATTATTTTATTTATAAACTCCTCTGGTGATTGAGAGGAAAAATTTTTATTAAATTTAATGATAATTAGAAAATCTAATTTTAATTTTTTTAATTGAGTTTTTTTCTGTTCTAAAGAATTTATTCTATGATTTTTAATTTTGTTATTAAAAAACATTACAGGCACAGGTTCGAAAGTCATGACCCCACAGGGTATCTTGTTTTTTTTAGCTTTTTGTTTTGCCTCTTTGATAACTTTTTGATGACCCAAATGTAATCCGTCAAAATTACCTATAGCTATTACACTGTAGTAATGCTTTTTTTTTAAATTTGGATTTTTATAAATTCTCATTTTACCACTTTAATTCTTTTTGAAAAAAATTTGCTTTTACATCATATTTTTCTAAAAGTTTATTTAATTCAAAAAAGCTATTAAATTCTTTCCTGTGCACACCTTCAGATATGAATATACAATCTATTTTTAAATTATTTGCGCCTTTAATATCTGTTCTTAAATTATCACCAATGGCTAAAACTTTTTCTTTGGTGTCAAAACACATATTGTAAACTTCTTTATGTGGTTTACCGAAATATATAACTTCACCTCCGATATCCTCAAAAACTTTTGCAACAGAACCTGCGCATAATTCCTCAACACTGCCTCTATGAACTATTAAATCTGGATTGGTACATATTAATTTTTTTGAAACATGCTTCAATAAAAATTTTTTGTAATAATCTAAGTCATTATTATAATCGTCAAATAATCCAGTACATAAAATAAAATCACAACTCTGAAGATCGGTTCTATTATCTTTTACTTTTTCAAATACGGAAATATCTCTATCTGGTCCAAGGTGGTAAAATGTCTTTCCAAATTTTTTTTGATTTATTGCTTGCATTGCTGCTTCACCTGAAGTCATTACATGCTCTAGATATTTTTTGTCCATTTTCATTTTAAGTAAAAAATTTATTACTTTCGCACTAGGCCTAGGAGCATTAGATAAAAATACTATTTTTTTTGAATTTTTTTTAAGTTTGTCTACTGCTTCTATCGCACTATTATTAAGAGTAATTCCATTATGCATTACACCCCATAAATCTATGATAAATGTATCGTAATTTTCGAATATGTCTGCCAGATGGTTTAGTTCTTTCAATGTTCTATTTTCTCCTTTTAATACTTATTATTAATACAGTATTTAATGGTTTTTTTTATGATTTTTGCCTCTTGAAATATAGTTAAAACTTACCATATCAATCTTAAATCAAAATTTATAGGAGAAAATACATATGAAATTTAGACCTTTGCACGATCGCGTACTTATTAAAGTGCTAGACAGTGAGGAAAAAACTGCTGGCGGAATTATCATACCAGACACTGCTAAAGAAAAGCCTCAAGAGGGTGAGGTTGTAGCTGTGGGATCGGGTGCAAAAAATGAAGACGGTAAAGTGTCTCCAATGGACGTAAAAGTCGGAGATATAGTTCTTTTCGGAAAATGGTCTGGAACTGAAGTCAAAATTGACGGTAAAGAATATAGCATTATGAAAGAGTCAGACATAATGGGAATTTCAAAAAGTAAAAAATAACCTTTATAGGAGAAGAAAATGGCAAAAATTATTAAATTTGATACAGAAGCAAGATCAAAAATGTTAACTGGAGTTAACACACTCGCAAATGCTGTAAAAGTTACTCTTGGGCCAAAAGGACGTAACGTAGTTATGGATAAGTCTTATGGCGCTCCAAGAACTACAAAAGATGGTGTTTCTGTTGCAAAAGAGATTGAACTCGAAGATAAGTTTGAGAACATGGGAGCTCAAATGGTAAAAGAAGTTGCTAGCAAAACAAATGATAATGCCGGCGATGGAACTACAACTGCTACTATTTTAACTCAAGCGATTGTAAATGAAGGGCTTAAATATGTTACAGCTGGAATGAATCCAATGGATCTTAAAAGAGGAATTGACAAAGCAGTTGAACAAGTAATTGATAAACTAAAAACGTCATCAAAAAAAGTTAAAGCCAACGAAGAAGTCGCGCAAGTTGGAACAATTTCAGCAAATGGTGAAAAATCTATAGGTGATATGATTTCTAAAGCTATGCAAAAAGTTGGTAATGAAGGTGTAATTACAGTTGAGGAAGCAAAAGGAGTGGAAACTGAATTAGACGTTGTCGAAGGTATGCAATTTGATAGAGGATATCTTTCACCTTATTTCGTGACTAATACCGAAAAGATGACAACTGAGCTTGAAAATCCTTTAGTTCTTTTAGTTGAAAAAAAATTAACAAACTTACAACCAATGGTGCCATTATTAGAGTCAGTAGTGCAGGCTAATAGACCATTAATGATTATTTCTGAAGATGTTGAAGGTGAGGCTTTAGCAACTTTAGTTGTAAACAAGTTAAGAGGTGGTCTTAAAGTGGTTGCTGTTAAAGCTCCAGGCTTTGGTGATAGAAGAAAATCAATGTTAGAAGATATTGCTATTTTAACTGGAGGACAAGTTATTTCAGAAGATCTTGGAATAAAATTAGAGAACGTTAAAATTGGAGATCTCGGTTCTTGCAAAAAAGTAAAAATTGATAAAGAGAACAGTACAATTGTAGCTGGTGAAGGTAAAAAATCCGATATTGAAGCCAGATGTAATCAAATTAGATCTGAGATTAATGAAACAACATCTGATTACGATAAAGAAAAACTTCAAGAAAGATTAGCTAAACTTGCTGGTGGTGTAGCAGTAATCAAAGTGGGTGGAGCTACAGAAGTTGAAGTTAAAGAAAGAAAAGATAGAGTTGAAGATGCTCTTAATGCAACTAGAGCTGCAGTTGAAGAAGGAGTAGTAATCGGTGGTGGATGTGCGTTACTTTACGCAGCACAAGATTTAGATGGCGTTAAAGTAAAAGGTGATGACCAGAAAGCTGGTGTAGAAATAGTTAAAAAAGCTCTTCAAGCTCCAATCAGACAAATAACTGCTAACGCAGGTGTTGATGGTTCTGTAGTTGTTGGTAAACTTTTAGAAGGAAAAAAATCTTCTCAAGGTTACGATGCTCAGAATGAAGATTACGTAGATATGTTTGCTAAAGGAATTATTGATCCAACTAAAGTTGTGAGATCGGCATTGCAAGATGCTGCTTCGATAGCTGGACTATTAATTACAACAGAAGCAATGATCGCAGACAAACCTGAAGAAAAAGATGCTGGTCCTGCAATGCCTCCAATGGGTGGCGGCATGGGTGGAATGGGCGGTATGGGTGGAATGGGAATGTAATTTCACCTAGTCAAAAGATTTCAAAAAAGGCTGCAATTTTGCGGCCTTTTTTTTTGCAATAAATAAACATGCATTTGAGCTTAATATCAATCCATCTTTAAGAACTCTTAAATTATTATCAGTCAAGGTTTTACCTGTAGAGGTTATATCTGTAATGATTTCAGAGGAGCCTATAAAGGGATAAGTTTCAGTAGCACCAAGACTGGGAATCAATTTATATTGAGTAACTCCTTTAGAAATCAAAAAATCGTTAGTTAAATTTGGATATTTAGTTGCTACTCTCAATCTATAATTTCTTTTAGATCTTATATCAAATGAAACCTCTTCAAGATCAGCAATTGTTTGCACATCTATCCAATCATCTGGCACTGCAATAACTAAGTTGGCATTTCCAAAATCAAGTTTTTTCTGAACATTTATTTTACTCTGTAAAATTTTATCGGACTCTTTTAATAGGTCTAACCCGGATACACCTATATCTAAAGTTCCATCTCCTAATCTTTGAATAATTTCTTTAGCGTGGAGAAAAATAATCTTGATGTTGACTTTATTTTCAATAGTCCCAAAATAATTTCTTTCTTTTTCACTTTGTAAAATCTTATGACCTCTATCATTAAAAAATGATATCGCTTTATCTTTTAAACGTCCTTTACTTGGTAGACCTATAGTAATTAAATCCTTCATATATTTTTTAAGTTGATAGCAGCGCCAACAGCAGGGATATTCTTTTTTGCACCTAGACTTTTAAGTAAATCGTCATATCGACCACCCCTAGCAATTTCTTTATTTCCTGAAAATACTTCAAACACAATTCCAGTATAATATTCTACATCTCTGCCAAAATTCGCAATGAAAAGAATATCTTGATCAATTTTTTTTAGACTGAGTATAGACTTAAAATCCTTAAATATATTTTTTTTAAGATTATTTTTTTTGGTGAAATCCAATAGCTTTTCATCAAGTTTAGATAGTTTACAGTTAATTTGTAAAAAGGTTTTAATAATTTTAACAATTTTTTTTCCATCAGTAAAAGATCTTGGATCTTTTAGCTTTTTATCAAATCTTTTTAAGATTTCAGATATTGATCTTCCCGCAATTATTTTACCCTGATCCAATTTTTTCATTTCATAAAATCTTTTTTTATCTTCATCAAAAGTAACTGCATCAATATCTGTATTTTTTTCTAATCTTTTTAAAAGCTCTTCAAAATAACTTGGTCTCCAAAAGTGTCTTATTAGTCTAAGCTTCCATCTTTCAGGCATATCCAATGCATTTATCAGACGTTTAAATAAGCCAATGTCTCCAACTTTGATTTTAATTTTTTTCTTTTTAATTTTTTTTGCTGAATTCAAAATTGTACTTATAACTTTATAATCATCTTGAGTTTCATTTTTTGAACCTAAAATTTCAATACCAAGTTGATCATTAATAAAATTAGATCCTTTTTTGTTAGATCTTCTATAGGCTTGTCCAGAGTAATAAATTTTAGAAGATGACTTCTTTTGCAAAAAACTGATGCATGATGCTACAGTTAAATCCGGTCTTAAACACATCGTTTTTCCATCTTCACTATTAAAAGTAAGCATGGAACTTCTAAATTTTTCTCCAGACCTCTCAATTATATAGTCTGAGTCTAAAAGAACATCAGGTTCGGATAAAACAAAACCATTGCTCTTAAAAGTTTTTATTATTATTTCAGATAATTTTTTTGATTTCATTTACTAATTCTTTAATTTCAATTGATAGTTCTTTACCAGAACTAAGATTTCTTAAGGTTGGTTTGCCTGATTTAATTTCATTCTCACCGTATAAAATTACAGCTGGTGATTTAATTTTATTAGCATACTCCATTTGCTTCTTTAATTTTCCCTCTCCAGGATAAATTTCTGAACTAATATCAGCATTCCTTAATAACGCTTGCACATTGATGTACTCTTTCATTAAGTTTTTATCGAAAACACAAATCACAACAGGTTTAGATTGTTTAACTTTGAATTCCTTTTTTTTGCATTAAAGCATAAACCAATCGGTCTAGTCCGATTGATATCCCTGTAGCTGGAGCATCATAATTTCCGAAGTTGTTAACTAAATTATCATACCTCCCACCACCTCCAATAGAGCCAAATTGGATTACCTGACCTTTATTATTAGTAACATCAAATTTTAAATTCACCTCAAAGATTACGCCAGTGTAATATTCTAGTCCTCTAATTATTGACGGGTCAAATTCAAAATTATTAAAATTATAATCTTTTAAAATTTTTATTATCTCAATTAGATCCTCTGTTTCAGGTAATTTTTTCTTGAGTGTTTCTTCTATTGTTTGAATGTCGTTAGCTTTTAAATTCGCACCTTTTGTAAAGTCTCCAGATTTATCTTTTCTTCCTTTGCCTAATAGTTTTTTTACTTCATCCCAACCAAGTCTATCAATTTTATCTAAAGCTCTTAAAGCAATAAGTTTTTGATCGTTATCTTTTACATTTATCTTTTTAAACAAACTTTCAGTAATTTTTCTTGATGATATCTTGATTGTATAATCTGATTTTGATAAACCACACTTATCGAGAATTTCTGAAATCATTACACACAATTCAGCGTCTGCTTGTAAACTTTTAGTACCGACGAAATCAGCGTCGAATTGTAAAAATTCTCTAAATCTGCCAGGACCTGGTTTTTCATTTCTCCAAACAGTGCCTAGTTGATATCTTTTAAATGGTTTTGGAATTTCTAAATAATTTTTTGCAACATACCGTGCTAGAGGTGCTGTAAGATCATACCTCAAAGATAACCACTTGGTCTCATCCTTAAATGAAAAAACACCCTCATCAGGTCTATCTTTATCAGGTAAAAATTTCCCAATACTATCTGAATACTCAAAACTTGGCGTTTCGAGATATTGAAAACCGTATTTGATCATTATTTCTTTAATATTAGAAATTATAAAATCACGTACGAGTAATTCTTTTTCTTGTCTGTCTACAAAACCTAATGGAAGTTCTTTAGAAGGTTTGTAATTTTTTTCTTTTGTCATTTTTTGGTACAGCAGGGTGGATTCGAACCACCGACCCCTAGTTCCACAAACTAGTGCTCTAACCAACTGAGCTACTGCTGCATCCCTGTTATTTTTATCTTAATTTTAGTTAAATTTATATATTTTTGATTATAAGCTAAGCAATAGCTTAGCGTGCATTCTGTGTGAATGTGATCTTAAAGTTGAAATGACTTTCTTTTTTATAATCATGATTCTGTATTTAGAAAATAATTGTGACTTTTTCAAGATGAAATTAGCGGGACAATAAAAATAGTTAAGACTACAGTTAATGTCCCGATAATCAGTGATTTTGGAAATTTAGATTAAGATGTTTTCTGCAGTTTTACTGCTGAAGGACCTTTTTCTGTGCTCTCCACTTCAAACGTTAACTCATCACCCTCGTTTAAATACTTTAAACCAGCTTCTCTAACGGCAGAAGAATGGACGAACACGTCTTTTTCTTTGTCTTCTCTTTCAATGAAACCATATCCTTTAGTGCCATTGAACCACTTAACTTTACCTTTTAGTGTACTCATATTTTCTTGTTTCCTTATTATTATTAACTTTAACTAACTAAAAGTTAGTTTCGAACATTCTTAAATAGATTTGCTCAATGAAAGTCAATAGAAGAATTAAATTATTTGACGCAATTGTTTTTTTGCAACATTATTAAGATATTAGAGCGATTAAACCAACAAATAACACCAATCCTAAACCTGCATAAACATATTTGTTCTTAGCTATATGAAAATTTAGTTTGAACGTGAGGTTTTCTTTGTAGCTTAAGCCTTCTTTATTTAAATTTGTTACCTTGCTGAGCCCTTTATCCCTACCTATTTGCAAAAATTTTGTTTTTCTATGGTCATGAATTTCATTTCTACTGAGTTTCTCAAAACTTTTTAAATTTTTAATTATTGAGTATTTTATATCTTCAGCGATACTTTCAGGATCTCTATGTGCCCCCCCAAGAGGTTCAGCTATTACTTCATCAATAATTTTTAATTTAAACAAATCTTTAGCTGTTAATTTCATCGCCTCAGCTGCTTGTAAAGATTTGCTTGGATCTCGCCAAAGAATTGATGCACATCCTTCAGGGGAAATAACTGAATAAATTGAATTCTCTAACATTATTACTTTGTTAGAGGATGCTAAAGCTATAGCCCCACCGGATCCTCCCTCTCCAATAATAATTGAAATATTTGGAACTGTTAGAGACATGCAGCACTCTATTGACTTTGCTATAGCTGAAGCTTGACCTCTCTGCTCAGCGCCAATGCCTGGATGTGCTCCCGGCGTATCAATAAAACTAATTACTGGAATTTGAAATCTATCTGCAAGTTCCATGAGCCTAATACATTTCCTGTAACCCTCAGGTCGCATCATTCCAAAATTTCTTTCTATCCTGCTATTTAAATCCTCGCCTTTTTCTTGACCAATAATTAAAACTGATTTGTTATCAATTAAACCAAATCCAGCAATTACAGATTTGTCGTCACCAAAATATCTGTCTCCTGAAAGTAAAGTAAATTGAGAAAAAATTTTTTTAATATAAAAATTTGCTTTAGGTCTGTCTTCGTGTCTTGCTACTTGTGTTTTTTGCCAACTATTTAAATTTGAGTAAATTTGATCAAGTTTTTGATTAATTTGCTCCTCTGTATCTTTTATCTTTTTTGTATCAACTTCTGAGATTCCACCGGATCCGAAAGGGCTTCTTAAATTATCGGCTTCTTCTTCTAAAGCTTTAATTTCTTTTTCAAAGTCTAAATAATTTTTCATATAAAATGTTACAATAATGACAGTATTATTATATTATAAAATATTGTAAAGGTCGTGTTAATATGAAATTGGTAAACAAAAATCAGTTAAAAATAAGTTCAACATTGTTTGATTTTATAAATAATGAAGCAATTCCTGGAACTAACATTAATTCTGAGGAATTTTGGGATAATTTTTCCAAAGTCGTCCATGAGCTAGCTCCAATAAATAAAAAACTAATTGAAAAAAGGGAGACAATACAAAAAGAAATAGATGATTGGCATAAATTAAGAAAAGGCAAACAATTCGATAAAACTGAATACGTAAATTTTTTAAGGTCTTTGAATTATTTAGTAGAAGAAAAAGATGATTTCAAAATAGAAACCTCAAATGTAGATGAGGAAATTTCTACAATTGCTGGACCACAATTAGTTGTTCCAGTAGATAACGCGAGGTACGCTCTTAATGCAGCAAATGCTAGATGGGGTAGTTTGTATGATGCTCTTTATGGTACTGATGTAATAGCGGGTGAAAAATTTAAAGATTATAATGCTGATAGAGCAAAAAAAGTTATTGCTTACGTAAGAAGTTTTTTAGATGAAAATTTTCCTCTTAAAACTTCATCTTGGAATGAAATTACTAAAATTCAAATTGAAGAAAATAAATTAGTTTTGTTGATAAACTCAAAAAAAGATTTTCTTAAAAATGAAAATCAATTTATAGGTTTTACAGGTGATAAAAAAAGCCCTATTTCAGTTTTAATTAAAAATAATAACTTACATATCGATATAAAAATTGATCCTAACACTATAGTAGGTAAAAATGATAAGGCTTTCATTTCAGACGTGATAGTAGAATCAGCGCTCTCTACAATAATTGATAATGAAGATTCGGTAGCTGCAGTTGACGCTGAAGATAAGGTTAAATGTTATAGAAATTGGCTAGGTCTCATGAAGGGTGATTTAGAGGCAAGATTTGAGAAAAATGGAAAAAAAGTTTTAAGAAAGTTAAATTCTGATAGAGTATATAATTCAAAAAACGGTGGTGAGGTGACACTTCATGGTAGAGCATTACTTTTAAATAGAAACGTTGGTCACTTAATGAGAAATCCGTCTGTTATTTTAAAAGATAGCTCTGAAATACCAGAGGGTATTTTAGATGCATTTATTTCCAATTTATGTGCATTACATGACTTTAAAAATAAAAAAAATTCCAGAACAGGATCAACTTACATTGTTAAACCTAAAATGCATGGACCAGAAGAAGTTGCTTTTACAAATAAATTGTTTGAAAAAGTTGAGGAGACCTTAAAATTAAAGAAATACACGATTAAAGTGGGAATAATGGATGAAGAGAGAAGAACAACCGTTAATCTCAAAGAGTGTATTAGAGAAGTAAAAAATAGAATAGTGTTTATCAATACAGGATTTTTAGATCGAACAGGAGATGAGATGCATACTTCTTTTGAGGCTGGGCCAATGATATTTAAAGGAGACATGAAAAAATCAAAATGGTTAAATGCTTATGAAAATTGGAATGTAGATGTTGGGCTTGCATGTGGATTTTCAGGAAAAGCACAGATAGGAAAAGGTATGTGGGCAATGCCCGATCAAATGTCAAATATGATGCAACAAAAAATAAATCACCCAAAGTCAGGTGCAAATTGTGCATGGGTACCATCACCAACAGCAGCAACTCTTCATTCTATTCATTATCATAAGGTTAACGTTTTTAATGAACAAAATGAGATTAAATCTAGAAATAAAACTAATTTTGAGGAGATTTTAGAAATACCTAAAGCAGATAGACCAAATTGGCAAATTGAAGATATAAATCGCGAATTAGAAAATAATGCTCAAGGAATTCTAGGTTATGTGGTCAGATGGGTTGATCAGGGTGTTGGTTGTTCCAAAGTACCTGATATCAATAACATTGGCCTAATGGAGGATAGAGCTACACTGAGAATTTCATCTCAACATATAGCAAATTGGCTGCATCATGGAATTTGCAAACCGGAACAGGTTTTGAAAATTATGAAGAAAATGGCAAGAATTGTTGATGAACAAAATAAAAACGACTTAAATTATAACAAGATGTCGGAAGATTTTGAAAATTCTTTAGCGTTTTCAGCAGCATGCGATCTTATTTTTAAGGGTAGAATTCAACCTTCTGGCTATACCGAACCTTTATTGCATGAAACAAGGTTAAAAAAAAAAATATCTAATTAATCATCCGTTACAGGAACTCTATTTTTAAAAGCTGAGAATAAAGTTCCATCATCAAGTTGTTCGATTTCTCCCCCAACTGGAAGCCCTTGAGCTAATTTAGTAATTTTAATTTTGTCATTTTTAATCATATCTTCTATATAATGAGCTGTTGTCTGACCTTCTACGGTAGCACTTGTAGCGATGATTACTTCTTTAAGATTATTTTTTTTAATTCTTTTCACTAAAGAGTCTACAAGTAAATTTTTTTGCTCATAATTTTCGTTAGAATTTAGTGTACCCCCAAGTATATGAAAATGACCTTTAAATATCTTGGCCGAATCTATAACCCACATGTCTGCCAAATTTTCTACTACACATATTTTATCATATGACTTATCTGAAGAACAAATACAAATTTTATCAATTAACTTTAGATTTCCACAATCAATGCAACGGACAACTTTTTTATAAACTTGAGCTAAAGATTGAGTCAAAGGTTTAATCATATTTTCTTTGTTGTTTATTAATTTAAGTATTATTCTTTTAGCTGATTTGGGTCCTAGACCAGGCAGTTTAGAAAACTGATTTATCAGATCGTTTATTTCTGGAATATCGTTATCCATTAAAAAGGTAATTTAAAGTCTAAAGGCAAGTTGAGACCACCTGTTAAGCGAGAAAGCTCCTCTGAAGATTTTTTTTTTAAATTATCTTTTGCATTGTTATAAGCTGCAATTATAAGATCGTTAATTATTTCTTGATTTTCTTTCTTGGCAGCATCAGAAATTTCAATGGATTTAATTTCATAATCTCCTGTCAAAATTACTTTTACTAAATTTCCCCCTGACTTTCCTTCAATTTCAATTTTTTTTATAAGCTCTTGTGCTTCTTTCATTTTCTTTTGCATTTCTTTAGCCTTTGATAGCATATCACTAAAATTTGTCATTTATTATTCCTCTTCGTTTAAATCTATTAGTTCCGCATCTGGGAAATACGTTTTAATATCTTTAGCTATTTTGCTTTTTTTAAAATCTTCAATTTGTTTATTTTTGCTTGCTATAATTTTCTCATGAATACTTTTTGCTTCATTATTTTTACTTAAAGATATTATCCATCTTTTCCCTGTCCATTGAATCAATTTTTCAGTTAGATTTTTTATAAAATTTTTATTTAATTTCTCGTTGAAACTAATATCGATTTTTCCATTTTTAAAACTAACTAATTTTACATTACGCTCTAAATCGTATTTCAATTCAATTTCATTTTCTTCGTTTGATTTGTTGATTAAATCTTTAAAACTTGTTATTTCAATTTTTGACTTTTCTTTTAGGTCGTTAAATTTTTTTATAGGATTTGTTTTTATTTGCTCTGTGCTTCTCAACTGATTTTTAACATTACTTTTTTTTTCTTCCTCTTTTATAGTTTTTTCGGGTATATTTTTGTCTGTATTTTCATAATTAGCGTAATGAGTCTGAGTTTCAACATTCAAATTTTTTTTTTCATATAAATTTTTTAAATGAATTAGTTGCATTATATACATCTCAAGTGTCAAATATTCATTTCCAACTATTCTCAAATCATCAATCGTTTTTATAGTGAGTTGCCAAAATAATCCTATATCATGCATATCAATATTTTTTGAATATTGATCTACCATCTGTACCTCGGCCTCTGAAATTGAAATATCTTTTTCAATTGGGCCTAAATTTATTCTTCTGCTAAAAAGATATATAACTTCTAAAATATCATTTAAGAAATTTTTTGCATCAAGACCATCTTCTTGAAGTTGTTTAAGAATATAAAGAGCTTCTTTTTCTTTTCCGCTTAAAACTTCTTTAAAAAGTGAGATAACCTTAGTCTTGTCAGCAAGGCCAAGCATATTTCTTACCTCATTTTCTTCAATTGTTTCATTGCCTTTAAGCGATTGGGTGATTAGAGCTCTATCTAATAAAGAAATGGAGTCTCTAACTGACCCTTCTGAAGATTTTGCAATCAATTTTATTGCTTCATCAGAGATTTTACCGTTTTCTTTTAACGATATTTTTCTCAAATGTTTGCAAAGTAATTCAACACTTACTCTTTTAAGATCAAATCTTTGACATCTCGACAAAATAGTAACGGGTATTTTTCTCACTTCTGTTGTAGCCAAAATGAATTTTAAACTTGGAGGTGGCTCCTCTAAGGTTTTAAGTAAACCATTGAAAGCTTGTTTAGATAACATGTGAACCTCATCAATAATAAATATCTTAAACTTTGCGCTCGTCGGACTATATTTAGAGTTTTCTATTAACTCTCTTATATCGTCTATGCCTGTCTTAGATGCTGCATCCATTTCTAATATATCTATATGATTAGAACTTACAATTTCCTTGCATGTTGAGCAAAAATTATCAGTTGAACATTTTATTTTTGAATTTTTGTTTTTTTCACAATTCAAAGCTTTTGCAATTAGTCTCGCAGTAGTAGTTTTTCCTACTCCTCTAATACCAGTTAAAAGATAAGCATTAGGAGTTTTTTCAATCTTAATTGCATTTAAAATCGTTTGAGTAATAATTTCTTGACCTATTAAATCTTCGAATTCTTGCGGTCTATATTTTAACGCTAAAATTTTGTTTTTCATTTGTTAGAGGCAGGCAACAACCTGAAAAATTTTCACTACGGCTGCTTCTTTTCAGACCTGACCGGGTTTATGAAACATCCACCTGATGCCAACCTCAATATAAGTATATCAAGATCAATTTAAATACTACAAGACAAGATTTCAATTTTGTGGACTATTTTTGCCTAAATTTTGAAGATTCATATACCCCAAGTATATCTAAAGTTTCAGTGTGGAAGCCAAGTTCCTCTAAAGCCTTTTTTACTCCATTTTGTTCTATGTGGCCCTCAAGATCTAAATAGAAATTTGCTTGATCAAAAGTATTTTTAACTGAAAAACTTTCAAGCTTTGTTAAATTAACCTGGTTAGTTGCAAAACCACCTAGGCATTTATAAAGCGCTGATGGCTCACTTTTAACTCTAAATATACAGCTCGTTATATATTTTTTTTCTTTATTGAATTCTGGTTGCGTGATATTTTTTCCCATTATTAAAAAACGAGTAACATTTCCTTTTTCATCTTCAATGTTTTTTTCTAAAATTTTTAAATTATATATTTTTGCAGAGAGTTCAGATGCTATCGCGGCTATTGTTTTGTCTTTTCCTTCAGCTAATTCTTTCGCAGAACCTGCGGTGTCCGCTGAAATTATTGGCTTGAATTTTTTTTTGATTATTAAATTTTGACATTGACCTATAGCTTGTGCATGACTTCTTACAAATTTAATATCACTAATGCTGGCTTCTGGCTTACACAACAAGTTATGTTCTACAGCTTGAAAATGTTCTCCATGAATTTGTAATTTATATTTTGGTAGTAGATAATGGATATCGGCTACTCTTCCAGCTAGAGAATTTTCAATAGGTATTACAATTATATAACTTGGATCATTGTAGGCTTTTTTAAAAGTTTCTTCAAAAGTAGTGCAAGTTTTTATTTCTGCATCTTTATAGAGATTTACTGCAGCAATATGTGAATAAGCCCCAAGCTCACCTTGTATAGCAATTTTTATTTTACTCATTAGTTTGCATCATTTTTTTAATTTCATCTAAATCTTTTTCAGTGTCTACGCTTAAAGGTTTTGAGATCACAAAACCAACATGTATCTTCATATTATTTTCAAAAGCTCTCATTTGTTCTAGACTTCTTTCTAATTCTAACTTACTTCTTTTAAGATTTACATACTTTCTTAATGCTTCTTTAGTATATCCATAAATCCCAATATGGTGGTATGCTAAATCATTATGACTTGTTGTAATTTTTCTATCAAAATCTGAAACAGCAGCAAATGATAAATTTTTAATTTTTTCTTTTGTGTAAACTTTAACTACATTTTCATTATAGACCTCATCGTCTAATAAAGTAGAAGCTAAAGTAGCAATTTCACATTTTCCTTGCCGCATATAGTCGGCTAACTGTTTAATAGAGTTAGGTTTTATATTTGGCATGTCGCCTTGAAGGTTTATAATTATTTCAGGATCTTCTTTTAGTGTTTTTTTAAAAATCTCAAAAACTCTATCAGTACCTGTTTGATGGCTTTGATCTGTCAAAACCGCATTTCCACCATAACTTTTAACTTTGTCAAATATTTTTTGATCAGGTGTGGCCACATAAACTTCCCCTGACTCAGATTTTTTTGCAGCGTCATAAACATGAAGAATCATCTCTTTATTGTTTATAAGTTTAAGAGGTTTATTAGGTAATCTTTGAGCATCCAGTCTTGAAGGTATTACTATTACAGTTTTGTTCATAAATTATGCGTCCTAGAGACGCAAAAAAATTTGGTAATTTTAAGTTTTTTTTTTTAAACTCGTGTTATACGTCTATAAAGTATTTACCAAAATTATGGATAGTTTTGAAATAAATAAAATAATAGCTGCAGTCCTTTTAACAGCCTTAATTGTTATTGGTATAGGAAAATTCACTGACATTTTATTTCATGTAGAGAAACCAGAGCAGTCGGCATATAAAGTTGAAGGATTGGAGACTATCACAGCTGGTAAGACCGATGAAACAACTGAAAAAGTTTTGGAGATAGTAGATATTAAAGCTCTATTAGCTATGGGAGACTTAGCTCATGGAGAAAAAGTTTTTAAAAAATGTAGTGCTTGTCATATGATTGCAGCTGGAGGAAAAAATATGATAGGTCCTAATTTATGGAACGTAATTGGAAGAACTGCTGGTTCGGTAAGTGATTATAAATATTCTAAAGCCATGGTTGCTTATGCGAAAGAATGGTCTTTTGAAGAAATGAATAGTTACTTAATTAAACCTCAAGCATATATTAAAGGAACTAAAATGGCTTTTGCAGGTCTTAGAAAAGAAAAAGATCGAGCATCAGTTATTTTATATATGAATTCAAAGGCTGATAATCCAAAACCCTTACCTTAATCAAGACACCACTTAATAATACTTTTTTGAGCATGCACTCTATTCAACGCTTGTCTCCAAACCACTGATTGTTTTCCATCTATTACTTCGTTTGTGACTTCTTCTCCTCTTCCGACTGGAAGACAATGCATAAAAATAGCGTCCGAATTAGCCTTGCTCATTAACTTCTCATTAACTTGGTAAGGTTTTAAAATTTTCTTTTTAGAAATTTTATTTACTTTATCATTCATTGAGATCCATTTATCGGTCATTACACAATCAGCACCTGTAACCGCTTCTATAGGTTTAGTAGTAATTGTTAACTTTACTTTCTCCTTTTTCGCAAGATTCAATATACTTTTATTTGGAGAATATTTTTTTGGACAACCAATATTAAGTTTAAAATTAAATTTTCCTGCAGCTTCAATTAAAGAATTAGACATATTATTGTTACCATCTCCAATCCAAGAAACAGTTTTACCCTCGATAGAACCATTACTTTCTTCATAAGTAAGAATGTCAGACATAATTTGACATGGGTGGCTTACGTCTGAAAGGCCGTTGATAATTGGGATATCTAAATGCTTTCCAAATTCCTCTAAATTTTTATGAGATGAAGTTCTCAACATAACAATATCGACATACTCAGATAAAACTTTTGCCGTATCTTTTAAAGTTTCCTCTCCCTTACCGTAATGTATACCGTCTGGATTTAAAATAATTGATGATCCGCCTAATTGTTTAACAGCGATATCAAACGACATTCTTGTTCTTGTTGAGGGTTTTTCAAAAATCATAGCCATCGACTTACCTTCAAAGGGCTTATCTTCGTCAGGCGTAGATTTATTTAATCCAGATCTATTTTGTTTTCTCTTCTTTGCTTCTTCAATAATGGCTCTAAGCTCTACTGAAGAACAGTCAGAGATATTTATAAAGTTTTTCATTTAAAATTTTTTGCAAACTTTCTCTATTATTTTTAAACCTAAGTTAATCTCGCTCTT
Organism: uncultured Pelagibacteraceae bacterium; assembly: GCA_902543665.1. Taxonomy (GTDB): domain Bacteria; phylum Pseudomonadota; class Alphaproteobacteria; order Pelagibacterales; family Pelagibacteraceae; genus Pelagilacustribacter. The sequence goes on along the minus strand of CACBZI010000001.1, from coordinate 52,524 downwards.
TGTTACATTTAAAGGAGGCAAAAGTCTGACAACATTTTCAGCAGCTCTTACTGTCAACAAATTATTATCTAAAAGTTTTTGAATAAATTTTACTTGATTTACGTGAAGACATAGTCCAATTAGCAGTCCTTTACCTCTTACTTCTTTTATAACTTTGGGATACTTATTTTTAATTTTATCAAGTTGACTAATAAAATATTTTCCATTTTTGCTTACATTATTTAAGAAACCTTTTTTAAACATAATATCCATGACTGCATTTCCGGCGCTCATTGCTAAAGGATTTCCTCCAAATGTTGATCCATGAGTTCCCGGCTTCATGCCTGATGCTACTTTTTTATTAACTAAAACTGCACCTATGGGAAAGCCACCGCCGATCCCTTTTGCTATTGGAACGATATCAGGTTTGATTTTTGCGTATTCAAAAGCAAAAAATTTGCCACTTCTTCCAATTCCACATTGCACTTCATCAAGAATTAATAAAATTTTTTTCTTATTACATAGTTTTCTCAAGCCCTTTAGACAAAAATCTGGAATAACTTTTATCCCACCTTCTCCCATTATTGTCTCAACCATGATAGCTGCTGTTCTGTTGGTTATCGCTTTCTCTAACCCTTTGTGATCACCAAAGTTAAAATGATCAAAACCGTCTACTTTAGGTTTAAAGCCTTCAATTGCTTTTTTACTGTTACTGGCAAAAATAGCTGCGATAGTTCTTCCATGGAAACTGTTATTAATGCAAAGAACTCTATTTTTTCTCGGCTGACCTTTTGAATAAAAATATCTTCTAGCAAATTTAATAGCTGCCTCTGTTGCCTCAGCACCAGAATTTTGAAAAGTTACATAATCTGCAAATGTTTTTTGGGCTATTCTTTTTGCCAATCTCTCTTGCTCAGGGATAGTAAAAACGTTTGAAACATGCCATAATTTTTTCGATTGTTTATTAATAGATCTAATTAAATAGTCATTAGCATGACCAAGACAGTTTACAGCAATTCCTTGAACGAAATCTAAATATTTCTTTCCATTGGTTGTATATAAGAAACTTCCTTTTCCCTTAGAAAAAGAGATTTTCTTTCTGTTATAAGTATTTAAAATTTTACTCATGATTTTATTTTATAGCCTTTTTTATACAATAAATAACAAACAAGCCAGCTAACAAAGCTTAAGGTAGTTAAATAAACCAAGCCAATAGAGATTGAACCGTCTGAAGTGCCAATAAAACTATATCTAAAACCATCAATCATATAAAAAAACGGATTAACTTTACTCACTGTTTGTAAAAAGTCAGGGAGTCTCTCTATTGAATAAAAAGTGCCTGATAAGAAAGATAATGGAACTATTACAAAATTGGTGACTGTTGCCATATGATCGAATTTTTCAGCCCATAGTCCAGCAATTATTCCTATATTTCCTAAAACAAAAGAAGAAAGTAAGGTGAATGCTATAAGCGTTAAATAGTTTTTGATTTCAATATCAATAATTAAATGAAATACAATAATCGAAACTATTCCAATTACGACGCTTCTTGTTACAGCTGCAAGTGAAACTGAGATGGTAACTTCTCCTGCAGATAAGGGGGCAAATAATAAATCAACTATAGTTCCATCAATTTTTTTAATCATAAAAGATGATGAAGAATGAGAAAAGGATTGCTGAATTACTTGCATGGAAATCAACCCTGGCGCTAAAAAAGTAATAAAAGGTACACCAAGAACATCTCCTCTATCAGCACCAATGGCTAAAGATAAAACAAGTAAAAAGAGTAAAGATGAAATTAGTGGGGAAAAAATAGTTTGTATCCACACAATTAAGAATCTAAGAACTTCTTTTTTATATAAAGTCCATGTTCCGTACCAATTAACTAATCCAAATCTTCTTTTTCCAATTTTATATTTTTTCGAAATTTCAACCATTGATAGTCTTATAACCTTTTATTAAAAAAACTGTGCAAAACTAAATCTACTCACAGCTTTGATGCGTTTTAATGTTTTAAACCCCAATATTATGCCCTAAGTTTTTAATAATTACTAAATATTGTAATTATATACTATGAGTTGGACAGAAGAAAAAGTCGCTAAATTAAAAGAACTCTGGTCTAAAGGGCATACTGCAAGTCAGATCGCCGAAGCATTAGGTGACACAACTAGAAACGCAGTCATTGGAAAAGCTCATAGGTTAAATTTAGAAGCTAGAGCCCCTTCTAAGCAATCTAATTCACCTAGAACCAATGATAATAAGCAGATTAGAAGAGGTCCAGCGCCAACATCAAGAAAAGCTAAATTTCAATCAATATTATTAGATAAAAACTTTGAGCCAGAAAACCCGAAATCACTGGAAGAACTAACAGATGAAACATGCAAGTGGCCTATAGGTCATCCTAATGAGGAAAAATTCTATTTTTGCGGTAGAAAGCCTGAAGGAGATTTTCCTTATTGCAAACTTCATGTTTTGTATGCCTTTCAACCTAAAAATCAAAAAGACGATGATCTTGGTGATGAGATACCAGAATTTATCGAGAAAAAAGTTAAAGCCTCGTCTGGTTAACAAAACTTTAACATTACAATCATATAATTGGCTATGAAGTTTATTAAAAAATACCTTAAATGGTTAAGTACTTTTTTAGTTCTTACAGGTATTTTATTAACAAATTTGAATATGTATCCAGTAAATATAATGTTTCATGGAGCGGGAGTTGTTGGATGGACTATTGCAGGTTTTATTTCTAAGGATAAAGCAATATTAACCAATTTTGGGTTACAGATTCCATTATTTATTATTGGTTTTTATCAAATTTTGGTTCCGTAAGTTCGGGACACTTCAATACATTTTTTATGAAGAAAATAAAAACAATATTATTTGTTTGTACTGGAAACTCTGCGAGAAGCATAATAGCGGAAAGTATTGTAAACAATAATTTCCGAAATCAATTCATCGCATTTAGCGCTGGAAGTAATCCTTCAGGAAAAATTAATCCCTACATTAAAGAGTATCTTGAAGGAAAAAAATTTAATTTAGCCACGTATTATTCAAAAAATTTTGATGAATTTTTAAAAAATGATATTGATATTGATTACGTAATTACAGTTTGTAATAACGCCAATAAAGAAGTTTGTCCTGTATGGCCCAAAAAAAAGACCATTACGCACTGGGACATCGCGGACCCTGTTGAAAAAATTAAAAAAACTAAAAATAAAGATAAAATAAATTTAATAGCTGAAGAAACTTATAATATAATTAATGAAAAAATTAAACATTGGGTAAAAAATGAAAAGTAAAAAGATATTTATTGGTGAATTTATAGGAAGTTGTTTTTTAGTCATGATTATTGTTGGTTCAGGTATTATGGCTCAAAATCTAACTGATGATATCGCTGTAATGTTAATAGCGAATACTTTAGCTACAGGTGCAGGATTATTTGTTCTGATTACTTCAATCGGTGATATCTCCGGCGCACATTTCAATCCTGTCGTTACTTTAGCAATGTATTTTACCAACAAGATTAAAAAAAATTTAATTATCACTTATATCTCTGCTCAAATCTTAGGTTGCATGTTAGGGGTAATGTTAGCAAATTTTATGTTTGATCTTCCTTTGTTGCAGCTTTCACAGAAGATTAGACCTGGAATAAATATTTTTACAGCTGAGATCATTGCAACTTTTGGATTAATTTTTGTGATATTTGGATCTTTAAAGAGCGGCAAACTTGCGGTCGCTTCATCAGTAGCTACTTTTATAACAGCGGGGTATTGGTTTACCTCTTCAACTTCTTTTGCAAATCCAGCGGTAGCAATCGCAAGAACTTTTACAGACACATTTACTGGAATTAATTACTTAAATACTCCTAGCTATATCATTGCTGAGATGCTTGGTGGAATATTGGCTGTCTATTTAATCAGAAAAATTATTTTGTAATTGGAGGGCAGCCCAAGGAAATATTGGTACCTTGGGCTAATTAATTAACAACAGTTGGGAGACTGATAATCAGTTAATAATATATAAATGCTAAAAAAATATTTAAATTAAGTTAAAGATTTATTAATTTTCAAGAATAAATGATATTGGAGTCGACATTCATCTCTCTTGCCAGGTTTTTAAGTCTTTTAGTTACTTGTTTTGAGACTATATCGCTATGATTGTTAGGTATTTTCAAAAAAATAGTCTTATTTCTTTTATAAATTTTAAATTCATCTAACAACAAAGAAGACATGCTAGTGAGTGACTCTGCTAATCTTAAAGCAGATCCCACTTGCTTTGAGGATAAAATTTCGTTGTTATTTAATAAGGATAAAAACTGATAATTCGGATTATATTTTAAGCCACAATGTCTCCAAAAACTTGCTGATGCAACTTTTACTCTATCTCTATGTTCTAGTTTTAGTAATGGAGTATTTAACACTTCCATAAAAACTAATTCTGCTTTTTGAAAAGCTCCTAGGCCCCAATCCATTTTACTTAAGATGCAAGCCAAGGTTAGTAATCTTCGATTAAAATATTCGTTGTCTTCAAATAATGGTGAAATAAAATTAAAATATTTCTCAAAACTCTTTCCATAGTCCCCTTTTTTAAAAGATATACCATCAGTTTTTAATTTGAAAATTTCATCCTCGCTCATTCCTTGGTTTATAATTGTATCCATATGCCCCTCTCTAAGTCCACTGATTGAGCAAATAACTTTTGAGGGGCTTGCTGCTTCAATTATTTCGTTAAGTATTATAGAGCTAAAAGGTAAATAGGGAGTTCTAGATTTAGTAATATATTCCATTGATTTCAAAGATGATTTATTAAATTTTGAAATTCTGTTTAAGTATTTAACTGCTACATCTTTTGAGAGTTTATATTGATGCAAAATATGTAATGGGTGTTTTTCTTTAAAGAGATGATATTTAAATAATGATCTCCAAGTCCCTCCTACCAAATAAATATTTTTAAATTTCTTTTTAGAAAGCCATTTTTCATCTCTTAAAAGTTTTCTAACATATTTTCCCAAATTTCTTTTTTTTATAATAGGATTATTTTCAAGTCTTAATACTCCGAGAGGTAAAGAGGTTATTTCAAAAATTTGATTTTTAGAAACTCTGGCAAGTTCTAAACTTCCACCTCCTAAATCTGCAACTAATCCATCTACTTCATCAAATCCTACCATTACACCATTTGCTGATGTTCTTGCTTCTTCCTCGCCAGATAATACTAGTGGTTTTTTATTAAATATTTTTTCAATTTCTCTTAAAAATTCACTTGCATCAGTGGCCTCTCTAAAAGCTGCTGTTGCAATAATTTCTAAATCTTGAACGTCTGAAATATCTAAAATTTCTTTAAATCTATTTAGAACTTTTAAAGAACCTTTAATTCCATCGGGATTTAGTTTTTTAGATTTATCTAAATTTTTTCCAAGTTTGCAAACTGCTTTTTCATTAAAGACTGGGATTGGAGAAATTTTAAAATTATCGTATATGAGCATTCTTACTGAATTTGATCCAAGATCTATTATGGCTTGCTTAGACTTTTTATTAGACTGAAATTTAAAAAGATTTTTTAATTCTGGTTTCATTTTACTAATCTCAAATTTTGAGGTTTAGCTCTTAAAATTGACTTACCGCGACCTGATAAACTTGGATTCTTCATGAAATAGGAATGTGCGGAAAAGCCTTTTTCTTGTTCTTTATGATAGTTTCCTATGCTATCTAAATACCATGTTTCCGATTTATCTTTAAAGTTGGCTAACATAATTTGATCTAAAATTTGCTCATGTACAGTATTGTTTTCTATCGGAATTATAATTTCAATTCTTCTATCTAAATTTCTAGGCATTAAATCTGCAGATGAAATATATACCTGATTCTCTCGAGAGGGCATAGAACTACCATTTGCAAAACAATAAATTCTTGAGTGTTCTAAAAATCTGCCAATAAGGCTTTTTACTTTTATATTTTCAGATTGACCTTTAATTCCAGGTCTTAAGCAACATACTCCTCTTACCGATAAATTTATTTTTACTCCTGCGTTTGAAGCTTCGTAAAATTTCTTAATAATTCCAGGGTCTACAAGAGAATTCATTTTTGCCCATATTTCTGCAGGTTTTCCTTTATTTGCATTTACTATTTCATTTTCAATTTTTTCGTCAAAAAAATTCCTACTATTTAATGGAGACATAAAAATTTTATTCAATTTTTTTGGTTTTGCATAACCAGTTACATAATTAAAAAATTTTTCGACATCTTTGGCCAAGTCTTGATTAGAGCTAAACAGTGATAAGTCAGTATAAATTTTTGCGTTAATAGGATGATAGTTTCCTGTACCTAAGTGAACATAGCTTCGCGTTTTAGCTCCTTCTTTTCTTAAAACTAAACTTGCCTTTGCATGCGTTTTGTATTTTGCGAATCCGTAAACAATTTGAACGCCAGCTTTCTCTAGTTTCCTAGATAATTCAATATTAGCTTCCTCATCAAATCGAGCTTTTATTTCTATTACGGCTGTAACAACTTTTCCGTTTTCTGCTGCTCTACTTAGTGCTTTTACGATAGGAGAGTCAGGTGTGGTTCGATACAAAGTTTGTTTGATACCGATAACTTTAGGATCTTTTGCTGCAGCTTCTAAAAATTGAATTACTACATCAAAAGTTTCAAAAGGGTGGTGTACAACAAAATCTTTACTTCTTATAGCCGAAAAAAATTTATCATCAAATTCCTTCAATCTTTCAACTTCTCTAGGATTAAACTTTTTAAATCTCAGCTTTGGATCTTTCTTTTTACAAATTTCATCTATATCTTGTATTCCAACCAATCCTTCAACCTCATAAATATGATCTTCATCCATTTTAAATTTTTTTGAAATAAAATTTAAAAGTTTTTTGTTTGAATTAGTGAGTACTTCGAGTTTAACTACGTTTCCCCTTCTTCTTTTCTTAATTGCTTTTTCAAAATATCTCACAAGATCAGCAGCTTCATCATCTATTTCAATTTCGCTGTCTCTAATTATTTTAAACTGCAAACTTGCCTCGATATTATGGTCTGGAAATATTTCATTAGCAAATTTACAAATTACGTCATCAATTGTGACAAATTCATTTATTGTTTCAGAGTTGTTTAGAGATACAAATTTTGGAAGTGCTCTTGGTATAACTATAATTGCATTTAGTTCTCTTTTTTTTTTTATTCTAGTCATTCTTAGTAAAATTGCTTGGCCTTTATTTGGTATAAAAGGAAAGGGATGTGATGGGTCAATGGCAGTAGGTGTTATTATAGGATAAATTGTTTCCTGAAAATATTCTCTTAGATACATAAGATCCTTCTTATTCAGTTCTGACATTTTTCGAATGAAAATTTTTTCTTTCGATAGCTCTTTTTTCAACTCTAGGAATGCTTCGTTTTGCTTCTTTAATAGATCTTTAGTTTTTAATACGACCATATTCAATTGATCCTCTGCAGTTAATCCATCTGCGCTTAATTCGTCAAAACCATCTTTAATTTGATTAAAAAGTCCAGCGACTCTTACCATAAAAAATTCATCTAAATTTGTACCTGCGATTGATAAAAATTTTACTCTTTCAAATAAAGGATTTGTTTTATCTTTTGACTCTTCTAAAACACGATCATTAAACTGAAGCCAAGATAATTCTCTGTTTATGAGTTGATTGCTAATATTAGCGTTTTCTGAAAATGATGCTTTCGACATATTTAAATGTTAAATTAAAAATATGTTTAAATTATATGCGATGAGACATGCTAAATCTAGTTGGGATTTTCCAGATTTAGATGATCATGACAGGCCATTGAATAAAAGAGGGGTAAATTCAGCAAAATTAATTTGTGAATTTTTTATTAAAAAGAAATTAAAATTTGATTTAGTTTATTGCTCATCCTCTAAAAGGACAATACAAACATTAAATATATTGTCAGAAAAAATCAGTTTTAAGAAAATTATTAAAAAAAAAGCGCTTTATCATGCTAGTGAGGATGAAATTATTCATATATTAAAACAAACAGTTGATAATTATAAAACTTTACTTTTAATCAATCATGAACCTTCAATTAGTGAACTCATAAATCGAATCTGTCTTAAAGAAAACTCTGAACAATTTGAAAATTTAAAAAGAAAATTTCCTACTGCAGCCGTTGCTGAAGTAAGTTTTAATTTCAATGATTGGGAAAAGTTATCAAAAGTTAAAGGAAAATTAATATCATTTATAAAGCCAAAAGATCTTCAAACATCTAAGGAATAGCCAGCAGATCTTACTGTTCTGATAAGATCTTTCTTGCCATCAATATTTATTGCTTTTCTTAGTCTTCTTATATGAACATCTATAGTTCTGGACTCAACATAAATATCATCTCCCCATACAGAATTTAGAAGTTGCTCACGCGAATATACTCTTTTTGGATTCTTTATTAAAAAATCAATTAGTTTAAATTCGGTTGGGCCGACTATAACTTGTTTATCTGCTCTATAAACTCTTCGTTGAACTCTATCTACTTTAAGATCCTCAAATACTACAACATCAGCGGCAACACTTGGTTTAGATCTCTTTAATAAAGCGTTAATTCTTGCAATAAGTTCTTTTTGGCTGAATGGCTTAGTTACATAGTCATCAGCTCCTGTTTCAAATCCTTTAAGTTTGTCTTCTTCCTCACCTTTTGCTGTTAACATAATGATTGGGATATTTTTGTGAAGATTGCTTCTTTTCAAATTTTTACAGACTTCAACACCTGAAATATCTGGCAACATCCAATCTAATAAAATTAAATCAGGATTTTTTTCCTTTATATTTCTAATAGCGTCTTCTCCATTGACTGCATAATCAACTTTGTGACCCTCTTTTTCTAAATTGTATTTAAGTAAAGTTACGATGGGCATTTCATCTTCAACAATGAATAAATTTGCCCTCATTATCCTTTTGGTCGGTCTCCCTCTAAATAATCTCCTGTAATCAGAAAATAAACTTGCTCTGCAATATTGGTTGCATGATCTCCAATCCTCTCAATATTTTTAAGCATGAAAAGTAGTTGGGTTACTTTTTGTATATCGTTTTTATTTTTTTCTAAATGCTTTACTGCAGCTTCCATATTAGAATTAGTCATTTGATCTATTTCTTCATCAGAATTCCAAACATTTTCTGCTGTATCTTTAGCTCTATGTAAATACGAATTTAAAACTGCATTGACTTGTTTTGATGCTTTTAAACCAGCTATTTCGAAATTTTTAGTAATATCAATAGGTAAATCAGTTCCAATTTTAGTTAATCGTTTTGAGATGTTTTTTGCTAAATCACCAATTCTCTCTAAGTCTGAAGAAACTTTTAAGGCAACAACTGTTTCTCTTAAATCTATTGCCATAGGTTGCCTTAAGGCAATCAAATTTACAACTTGCTCTTCTATATTTATTTCATACTTATCAGTCAATTCGTCATCTTTGATAGATTTTTCTGCTAAACTAATGTCTTTTTTAACTAAAGATTGAATAGTGTTTTCAAGCTGTTTCTCAACTCCAGTTCCCATTTTCACTATTGTATCTTTTAATAACTGAAGTTGCTCTTCGTAAGATTTTACAATGTGCGGTTTTTCACTCATTAACCAAACCTTCCTGTAATATAATCCTGAGTTTGCTGATTATCAGGATTTTTAAATATTTTATCTGTTGGTCCAAATTCTATAAGTTTTCCCAAATGAAAGAAACCTGTTTTTTGAGATACCCTAGCTGCTTGTGACATTGAGTGGGTAACTATCACAATTGTGACCTCTTTTTTAAGATCATCTATAAGTTCTTCAATTTGAGCTGTTGCTATTGGGTCAAGCGCTGAACATGGTTCGTCCATAAGAATCACTTCTGGACTTACAGATATAGCTCTAGCAATACATAGTCGTTGCTGTTGACCTCCTGATAAACCAGTTCCGATTTCATCAAGTCTATCTTTAACTTCGTTCCACAAGGCAGCTTTTTTCAAACTTGTTTCAACTATTTGATCCATTTCTTCTTTGCTCTGTGCAATACCGTGAATAGTAGGACCATAAGCTACATTTTCATAAATTGTTTTAGGGAATGGATTGGGTTTTTGAAAAACCATACCAACGTTCTCCCTAAGTCTCACAACATCTAACTTTCTTGAATTCAGTTCTAGGTTGTCCATTTTAATACTGCCTTCAACTCTACAAATTTCTATGACGTCGTTCATCCTGTTCAAGCATCTTAAGAAAGTAGACTTTCCACACCCAGATGGTCCAATTAAAGCTGTAACTTCTTTTTCTGCTATATCTATAGAGACGTCAAATAATGCCTGTTTGGATCCGTAATAAACATTTACATTTTCCGCTTTTATTTTACTCATTTAACTCCATTTCTTTTCAAATTTGTGTCTAACGATTTGAGCTGCCAAGTTCATTAAAATTAAAAAAGCTAGAAGCACCATAATACATGCAGATACTTTTTCAACAAAACCCCTCTCAGCACTTTCTGACCATATATATATCTGAACTGGTAAACTTGCAGCAGGATCAACTGGCGTACCAGGTATTGTATTCACAAAAGCAACCATTCCTATTAAAATTAAAGGGGCTGTTTCCCCTAAAGCTTGAGCCAAGCCAATTATCGTCCCAGATAAAGTTCCAGGCATTGATAGTGGCACAGTATGATGCATGGTTGTTTGCATATTACTTGCACCCATCGCTAAAGCAGCTTCTCTTATACTTGGGGGAACAGCTTTTAAAGAAGCTCTTGCAGCAATAATTATTGTTGGTAATGTCATAAGAGACAAAGTAATTCCTCCAACAAGTGGTGTCGATCTTGGTAAATTAAAAACTGCTAATAAAACACCAAGACCTAGCAAACCAAATACTATCGATGGAACAGCTGCCAAATTGTTAATGTTTACTTCTATAAAATCTGTAAATTTATTTTTTGGTGCAAACTCCTCGAGATAAATTGCAGCTAGCACTGCAACAGGAAATGAAAACGCTAAACATACTAGTATACTAAAAACTGTTCCCATAAACGAGCTAGCTATACCTGCTAGTTCTGCCTCTCTTGAATCAGGACTTGTAAAAAAACTAATGTTAAACTCTGATAAAATATCTCCTCTTTCATTAAGCATATCGTAAATCTGCAACTGGTAATCATTTACTCTTCTATTCTCCTCAGGAATATCTCTTGGATAATTTCCCTTATGAACTTGATCAACATCATCAGAAGCTGTTAATTTTATGGGCACTATTTTACCTAGATAGTCTGGATTTTTTAAAAGTAGATCTTTAACCTCTGCCTCATATTTATACGAAACCATTTGTATCAATTGACGATCCTCTTCTTCAGGAAGTCCAGGATCTAATGAGGTCATAGCTTTGTAAGCAACATCATAATAGTCTGCATTTTCTAAATCATCTTTTGATGGGCTTTCTGCATCGATTAAAAGTAATTCTTTATCATAATGAACTTCTGTTACTATCCAAGTTTTTTGGAAAGCTGAGTAACCTTTTGAAAATATCTGAAACATAAAAACTGCTAAAAAGCTTAAAGCTAATCCTATAGCTATTTTGCCATACCATTGAAATCTTCTTTCAGCGTTATATCTTTTTTTTAATAAATTTTTCTTAAAACTATTCATATTTTTCCCTATATTTTTTAACAACTGAAAGAGCGATTACATTTAAGAGTAAAGTTACTATAAATAAAGATATTCCTAATGCAAAAGCTGATTGAGTTTTTGGATCTCCAAATTGTTGGTCTCCAATTAAAATTACTACAATTTGCGCTGTAATGGTAGAAGTTGACTCAAGTGGATTCATTGTAAGATTAGCCGCTAGTCCTGAGGCCATTACAACAATCATTGTTTCTCCTACCGCTCTCGATACTGCTAAAAGTATCGAACCTACGATACCAGGTAGGGCTGCTGGAAAAATTACTTTTTTTACAGTTTCAGATTTTGTTGCGCCCATTGCGTAACTCCCATCTCTTAAATTTTGAGGTACTGCCGTCATAACGTCATCGCTTAGACTTGAAATAAAAGGAATTATCATTACTCCCATAACTGCTCCTGCAGCTAAAGCGCTCTCCGCTGAAACTTCTAAACCCATAGCGTTACCAATTTCTTTAACAAAAGGACCGACGGTTAAAGCTGCAAAAAAACCATATACCACTGTTGGAATACCAGCTAAAATCTCAATAATAGGTTTCGCATATTTTCTTATGCCTCTTCCAGCATACTCAGATAGATATATCCCACTCAGCAAACCTATGGGGATGGCAACACACATTGCAATAAAAGCAATAAAAAAAGTTCCAGCAAATAAAGGCACAGCTCCGAAAGCATCCTTCATTAATTCAGGATCTGGTTGGCCATCTCTTACAAAAGTTTTAGCAGGATACCAATGAGTTCCGAATATAAAGTCAAAGATTTTTACTGCTTGAAAAAACCTAATCGCTTCGAATAAAAGTGAAAAAACTATTCCGATTGTAACTAAAACTGCGCCTAATGATGCAACAAATAACACCCATTTAAGAAAAATTTCTACTGGTTCTCTCATTCGATCATTTTTCTGAACAGATCTATACGCAAAACTCAGAGAGAAAATTAAAATTGCTAAAATAATTGCTACTTTAGCGCTGTTAGCTATTCCTTTTAATTGAATGTACTTATTAGCAGACTCATCTAGAAAATTAGTAATATTTCCCGTGTAAGTTCCTGCGGCTAATGCTTTAACCTTTGTGTAAATAAGCTGAAGCTCATTTTTAGTTAAGTTCTGATCAGTGTAATCTTGTAAAATAAATGTTTTAACTATTGATGGTTCAAAAACTGACCAAAGAGCAAAAATTATTAATGCTGGTGCAGCACACCAAGCAGCTAAATAATATCCATAAAATTTTGGTAATGCCGTAAGTCTTTGTGATGATTGAATAACTAGAGCTTTTTTTCTACCGAAATAATAACTTGTGAAAGCTAAGAGAATAATAAAAGTTACAAGTATTAAATTCATATTGAGCTTCCAGAGATAAAAAGGGGGTAAAATACCCCCTTTTTGTTTAATTGATACTACTACTTCTTAGCAGGCATGTTAACTAACTTCGTAGCGTTAGTTCTAGATGTTTTGTATAACTTGCCATCTAGAGGTACTAGCCCGATATCAGTTAAATAACCTTTATTACCCATAGCTTTTTTACTTGTGAACTCTTTTACGAATTCATGTAAGCCAGGTACAACGCCCACGTGAGCTTTTTTCACATAGAAGAATAAAGGTCTTGCAACTGCGTAACTGTAATCTTGAATCGAAGATAGACTTGGTTGACCACCTTCAATGCTTGCAGCTTGCAATTTATCTTTTGCAGCTAAGAAATAACTGAAACCAAAGAAACCGAACATTTCTTTGTCCGCAGCTAATTTTTGAATAATAAGTGAGTCGTTCTCACCAACTTCAATTACCGCACCATCTTCTCTTAACGCTTTATATTTAGCGCCAGCTTTTTTAGAAGCATCATCGATACCTTTTTTCATTACTAATGAATTCCAAGCATCTCTTGTTCCTGATGTTCCTGGAGGCACCATAACTTTGATAGGGTAGTTTGGTAATGATGGGTCGATATCACTCCAATTTTTATATGGATTTGGTACTAACGCACCATCTTTAGCAACTTCTTTTGCTAATGCTGCCCATAATTGTTTTTTTGTAAAGTTTACTGGTTTAGCATCTTTAGAATAAGCTAACGTTATTCCGTCGTTACCAACTGTAATCTCTACGATTTCTTCAACACCATTTTTTTGACATAGCGCATACTCTTTAGCCTTCATAGCTCTAGATGCATTTGTTATGTCTGGGTGCTCTGTACCAACTCCAGCACAGAATAATTTAGCTCCACCACCTGTTCCTGTTGACTCGATTACTGGTGTTTTAAATTTACCAGACGAACCAAATCTTTCAGCAACGATTGTTGCATAAGGGAATACAGTTGAAGAACCTACGATTTTAATCTGATCTCTAGCTTGAGCAGAAGTTACAACTAACATTGCAACTAATGAAGCTAAAGCGATTGATAGTTTTCTCATTGTTTATCCTTTCATTTATTAATTAATTAACAAACATTGGATTCATAGAATTAAGAGGACTCTTAATTATTACAGATATGTTACAAATTTATTAAAATGATAACTTTTTAGTTGAACTTTCTAGTTATCTCGATTTGTTGATAATCAGAGGCTAAAGACCCTCCGCAACTAAAAGGTCTTACTTTATTTTTAACTGCGTAGGATTGAGTTGGCTTTAATGTAACTTCTAGTTGTACAAAGTTAACTAATTTTTGAGTAAAACCTTTATCATATCTCCAAGCATTCCATTGTGTTGGAGCGGTGAATACTTCACTTAAATAAGATGCAGCTTTTGAGTGAATCATATTGCTCTCGTTTTGTCCTTTTAAAAGATTATTTTTAACTTTTTCAAAAATTTTTCTACATTTAATTGAGTCCACCATGTACGAGTTAGCATTTAAATGAGTGCTCATCGGTGCTGACACAATTAATTGAATTCCATCGTCTCTTCTAGAAAATAAAGCTTCAGTATAAATTGTAGATACATTTTTATTATCTACTTCAAGAACTAAATCGTTTTTAGCTTGCCTAAGATCGTTTTTAAGTCTTAAAAGTCCAAGATCAAAAACTGTGAGAGGTTGAGAACGTAAAGTTTTCTCAATTAAGTTTACATCTGCCTTAACAGTTGTAAAAGTTAAAGTTAATAAAACCAGAATTATATAATTTGTTATTCTAGTCATACTAGAATTTTAACTATTTTACTGTCTATCTCAAGACATAATTTAATAAATTTGTGATATTTGCTAAAATTTAGAAAAGTGAACCTTTATTTCGGTGCCACTTTGAGCCTCACTTTTTATTTCTAACTCACCTCTATGCTGATTAACAATGTGCTTCACGATCGCCATTCCAAGTCCAGTGCCACCAACTTTTTTACTTTTAGCTGCATCAACTCTAAAAAATCTTTCTGTAATTCTCGGAAGTTGTTCAGTTGGAATTCCAATACCATTATCTTTAATGGACACGGTGTAAGAGTCTCCTATTACTTTTCCGTTACCTTGTCCACAATTAACCTCGATCTTTTTATTTTTTTCTGAATATTTTATACTGTTATCAATAATATTTGAAAAAACTTCAATTAATTTTTCATGATCGCCTTTAATAAAGAAATCATCTTTTATATTATTTTTAAATTCAAAAGATTTTAAATTTTTTTGATGGATGTCTTCAACGTTACTTAAAATTTCTTTTAAATTTACTTTATCTTGAGGCTGTATATGTTCCTCTAACTCAATTTTACTTAGTGAAAGTAAATCTTTAATTAAGCTTTCCATCCTATCAGCTTGCTCAAGCATTATCGGTATGAATTTTTTTTGTGCTTCTAAATCATCTTTCGCATGTCCGCTTATAGTTTCTAGAAATCCTTTAATAGAAACTAAAGGCGTTTTAAGTTCATGGCTTACATTGGCTACAAAATCAGATTTGAACCTTTGCGCTTTTATAATATCAGTTAAATCTTTTAGAAATAAAACAACTGAGTCAGGATCATCGACATATGAGGTCGGTCCAGAGAATAGATGAACTTTAAAGAACTGAAATGAGGGAGAGGATAATTCTAAATCCATAGTAATTGTCTCTTTTTTTAAAAGCACTAAATCAATATTTTGGAGTAAATCAGGAACTCTCAATAAAGTAGCCACGTGCTTATTTAAATTATTTTCTCCAAATTTTTTTTTTGCACTATTATTAAAAAATTTGATATTTTTAAATTTATCTACAATTAAAATTAGATCATCGATTTGATTTATAATCTTTACTTGCTCATTAGTTTTTTCAATATTTTCATTGGTGATGTCTTCTATTTCCTCTTCATTATTACTTGGTTTGTTCTCTCTCTTAATATCGGATCTTGCCTCCATACCTGCTACAATTGATTTTCTGGATACTGCAATTACTACGATCACAATTATTCCAGCAAGAGAGTAAAATAATAATTCCATGATTTGATTATACTTTAAAGATATAGACTAAAGAAATATTTTTTAGCGGTTTGATACCGCACTATTTAAAAAGATTTTTGCGCAATTTTCCCAGGTATATTTTTTTGCATGCTCAATGCAAGCGCTTCTATCTGACTTAAGAGCTTCAAGTGCTGCTTTTTTAAGATCGTTGTTTAACGAGCCAATGTTTGTACCGTTAAAAATATCTTTTGGTCCTGCTACTGGGTAAGCAGCTACTGGCAATCCACATTTTAAAGCTTCTATAATTACAATTCCAAAAGTATCTGTTTTGCTCGGGAAAACAAAAACATCAGAAGAAGTAAAGTAACTTGCAAGCTCACCATTTGTTCTCTCTCCTTTAAATATTGCTTCAGGGTATTCTTTTTTAAGTTTATCTAAATCAGGTCCTTTACCAACAACTAGTTTCGTGCCTTCTAACTCTAAATCCAGAAATGCTCTGATGTTCTTCTCAATAGATACCCTACCCACATAAAGATAAATTGGTCTTTTATACTCTAAATTAATCTTTTTAGGCTTTTGAAATGCCCCGTGGTTTGCCCCTCTGGTCCAAACAACCATCTTATCCTTATCAAAACCAATTTCTTGAAGTTCATCTTTCATTGATTGAGTTGTTACTAAAATTTTTTCCGCCTTTGAATGAAATCCTTTAAGGAACTTTTGAGCAAGCTTAATTGGCAAATAAGGATAGTATAACTTCAAATATTTATCAAATTGAGTATGGTAAGACGTGGTAAACTTAAGCTTATTTTTTACACAATATCTTTTTGCAAATATTCCTATCGGGCCTTCTGTTGCTATGTGAATTATGTCAGCATCGGCTTTAGAAATTAATCTACCTACTCTAGGCCAAACATTAAGAGAAAGTTTTATTTCATTATATTTTGGCATTGGCACAGTAAAAAATTGATTAGGTTCAATATATTCAACCTGATGTCCAATTTTTTTTAATTCATCGCCAAGATTTTTTAAAGTTCTACAAACACCATTCACTTGCGGATACCAGGCATCAGTAACGATTAAAATTTTCATTTATTTATTTACTACTTTTAGATATGGCTTGTAATCGACAACATCACCTCTGATTTTGTCCCAGTCAATAACTTCCATGCGACCATCGAAATGTTCTACCAAGAAAGTTGCACCTTCTACCCAATCACCACAATTTAAATATCTCACACCATCTAAGACTTGATCGGCAGAATGATGAATATGACCACAAATTATACCATCAACATTTTTTTTTTTAGCATAAGTTGCTAAAGTTTTTTCATAATCGCCTATATATTTTACAGCGTTCTTTACTTTGTGTTTTAAATATTTTGCTAAAGACCAATTACCCTTTTTAAATAATCTTCTAAAAAAATTGATAACAACATTAAACTCAAGTAAAAAACTATAAGCAATAGCTCCTACTTTTGATAACCATGGAGCATATTTCATCACTCCATCCCAGGCATCACCATGAACAACAATATACTTTTTATTATCTGAGCTTACATGTATGGCTCTATTTACAACTTCAATATCGCCAAAATGTAATGGTAAAAATTTTCTGAAGACATCATCATGATTTCCAACAATATATTTTACTTTTGTTCCATGTCTTGCTTTTCTTAATGTTTTTTGAATCACATCATTATGTTCTTGAGGCCAGTAAAATTTTGTTTTTAAAGCCCAAACATCAATGATATCACCAACAAGATATAAATTCTCTGACCTTGAATGTTTGTAAAATTCTAATAATTTGTTTGCTGCACTTTTTCTATGCCCAAGGTGCAAGTCGGAAATAAAGATGCTTTTGTAATTTAAAATCTTTCCCTCAGATTTAGTTTGAATTGTTACCATATTTTTATAAAACGAATCTCTAGTACAAGTAGAATCATAAATATGTTACAGAATTGTTAAAATATGAATAAAAAATTGAATTTTGCGGTGATATTTAACTCAAATGCAGCAGGTGGTAGAAAACTTAAATTAATTAACAAGGTCATTAATCTTTTAGAAAAAAATCATATTGTAGATCTTTTTAAAACCGAAAGCGAGGATCATGCAAGGAATGTATTTAAAGAATTGTCTAATAAAAAATTTGATCGGTTAGTATTTGCTGGCGGTGACGGGAGCGTATGTTTTGGTATTAATGAAATGTTTAAAAGTGATAATCTAAAAGACAAATTAGTTGGATACATACCTGCTGGCACTGCAAATATTTTACAAATAGAAACTCAAATTAAAAAAAAGGCGGAGGAGATTTACAACGTCCTAGTATCAGATAATCATAAGAAAATTTCATTAGCAAAAATAAATGATAAGTACTTTTTCTTGATGGCTGGTGTAGGTTTTGACTCTCGAATTGTTGAGTCCATAAATACTAATATTAAAAAGTATCTTGGAAAAGTAATTTTCGCTTTAAAAGGTTTTCAGCATTTTTTATTTTTAAAAAATAATAAAATGGAGGTTAAGGTAGATAATGAAAAAATTATGGCTGATTGGATTTTATGTACTAATTCAAAATACTATGCTGGTCCCCATTCTATAACTAATGATACCAATATATTTGAAAACAGGATAGTGGCTTACATATTTAAAGACCTGACCAGAATAAAATTACTTTATTATGTTTGGTTAATTTTAACCAAAGGCGACTTAACTCCTGCAAAAAGTGTAATTAAAAAAGAATTGAACAGATTAAAAATAAATGGTGTAAACAATAAAGTTCTATCACAAGTTGATGGTGAAAATTGTGGTTACGTAAACAGTCTTGAAATCCAAAAAACAGACAGATTTATAAATTTATTAGTTCCGTAGGATTTTCTAAATCTTTTCAACCTTTAGTTTAAAAGATTTTTCTTAATTTCATTTGAAAAATTTTTTAGATTATTTTAGATTTTTCTTTTTTGGAGGAACAATATGAAAAAAAAGTTAAAAAAAAACGAAAAGAAAAAGAAAAAAATACTAAAATCAATCGATAAGCTTAAAAATAAGATAAGCACTAAACAAAAAAAACTATCAAAGATTGATCTAAAGATAGCTAGTATCGAGAAAAAAATCGCTGAAAAAAGAGCTGACAAAAATAAAGAACCTATCACAGCATCTTTAAATAATTAGTTTATAAAGTAATTAAATGCCCCTGATTTAAAAACATCAGGGGTTTACTTTAATTTACCAAAAAGGTTTAAAAGTATAACTCCTGAAACAATTAAAATTAATCCAACAGTACCATAAAGATTAGGAGTTTGATTGTATTTAAATATTCCAAATAATGTAACTGCAGTTATCGTTAATGCTCCGTAAGTCGCATAAGTAAATCCAACAGGTATTATAGTCATTGCTTTTGATAAACAAAAAATACAAACAACAATACTTGTGATGCAAAAAATTGTTGGTGTGAGCTTGGTAAAACTTTCAGTAGTCTTAAGAAAACTGTTAGTAACAATACCCGTAATTACTGCAAGAATTAAATAAATATATCCACTAAATAAACTTATACTTTTCATTGTACTTTAGCGAACTGGCCGCCGTCTTTATATCTCCATAACCATTTTTTCATCTCCTCTTCAACATCTGTTGGATCTATATCAAGATCTTTTAATGTTAGATGATTATTGGAAACAACATTATCTGCTTCAGATAAAATTTCGCATTGGTCTCTTGTTAAAATCGGAGGGAAAGGAAGTAAATCCGTTATGGTACTCTGTATTTTTGCAATTGCCATTGGCATTTCAACAACAAATCTTTTTTTATTAATAGTAGATAAAATTGAATTAACCATATCTCCAAAACTAATTATTTTTGGTCCTCCGATTTCATAAATTTTACTTTCGTTATTTTTAGTTTCAATTGCTTTTAAAATCGAGCTAACAACATCTGAAACTAAAATTGGTTGAAATTTATAATTTTTACCAACAACCGGAATTACAGGTAATATACTTAATTTAGAAAAAAGATTAGTAAAATTATCTTCAGGACCACAAACGACACTTGGTCTTATGATTACTGTTTTTTTAAAATTCTCTAATGCTTTTTGTTCCCCAAGGAATTTTGATTTTTGATAAAGAGATTTTGATTTGTCGTTTGCCCCAATTGCGCTGACATGAATAAATTTTTTTACACTCGACTTAGAGCAAATCTTGGCAACAGTTTCGGGAATTTTAGAATGAATATTATAAAATTTTTGTTTTCTGTTCTCAAAGAGTATACCAATTAAATTCACTACTACATCTGAATTTTCAATTGATTCTTTTAAATCCGAAAAATTATTCGGGTTCCAGTCTAAGAGTTCAATGGCACCTGGTGTTGCCTGAGTCTTTAAATACCCTTTTTGAAAGGGTTTTCTTGTAGTAATAATACATCTATAGTTTTTCTTGGTCAAATTTCGAACAAGATATCTTCCTATAAAACCCCCACCACCAAGAATTGTGCAAATTTGGTTTTTCATGGTATTTAGATTTATATATGAAAATAACAAAGATTAAAGAGGACATAACTTCAGAGATAGCTGATTCTTTTAAAAATAGTGTAGCGATTGATACTGAGGCAACTGGCCTTCAAATCCCTGAAAGAGATAAGCTTAGTCTTATTCAAATATGTAATGAAAATAATGAAGTTTACATTATTCAACCTAATAAAGAAAATTATAAAGCTCCTAACTTAGTTTCCGTTCTAGAGAATGAAAAAATTCTTAAGATAGGACATTTTTTAAGGTTTGATAAAAGTTCCTTAGAATATTTTTTAAAGTGTAAATTAAAAAACATATTTGATACCAAAATAGCGTCTAAAATTGTAAGAACTTATACAGACGCTCATGGTTTAAAAAACTTAGTACAAGAGTTCTGTAATAAGTCTTTAGATAAAAGACAAGGTAGTAGTGATTGGAATAAAGATATAAATGAACTAACAGACAAGCAATTAGAGTATGCAGCAAATGATGTCATATATTTGCATAAAATTAAAAAAGAGCTGGAAATTATGTTGTTACGCGAAAAAAGAATGGAGGTATTTAAAAGATGTATAAGTTTTTTAGATACTCGCATAGAACTAGATCAAAAAGGTTTCAAAGAAGATATTTTTGAACACTAATGAATAAAAAAAGTTATATAACACAAGCAAAAAAGTCAGCAGATATCCAAATAAATGAATTAAAAAAAATAAAAAAAGTTTTTAATCATTCTTTTATAAAAGCTGTTGATCATATTCTGCAGTGTAGAGGAAAGGTTGTATTTGCAGGAATCGGAAAGTCAGGTTTAATAGCAAGGAAAATTTCAGCTACCTTTTCTAGTATCGGAATTCCAAGTTTCTTTTGTGATCCCGCACAAGCATTACATGGTGACATGGGTCAATTAGAAAAAAAAGATATTTTAATTATTATTTCTTATTCTGGTAATACAACGGAATTAACAAATATGTTAAAATACGCTAATAGGTATAGAATAAAGATTATTGGTATAGCTTCAAAGTCGGATAGTATTTTGTTGAAGGCTAGCGATATCAAAATTTTACTTCCAAAGGTAAAAGAATCTGATCTTACTGGTTTGGTTCCTACATCAAGCACTTCAATTACTTTACTACTTGGTGACTGTCTTGCTGCATCTGTGATGCATCAAAAAAAATTTTCTAAAGAAAAATTTAAAGTGTTTCACCCAGGTGGAAATATAGGCAACACTCTGCTTCTAGCCAAAGATATAATGGTAAAAGGACATAAAATGCCAATTATAAATTATAAAAAAAGTTTTAAAGATGCTTTAAAAGTAATAAATCAAAAAAAACTTGGAATAGTTGTTATATTAAAAAATAATTTTATCATAGGTATAGTAACTGACGGGGATCTAAGAAGGGAATTAAAAAATTATTCAAATAACAAAAGTTTAGATAATTTTATGACTAAAAATCCTTTTATAGTTAATGAAAATATGACAGCTTCAAAAGCTTTGGCAATTATGAATGAAAAAAAGATTACAAGTCTTTTAGTTGTTTCGGATAAAGATTTCAAGAAAGACAAAAAAGTTCTTAAAGGCATCATACATATACATTTTTTATTAAAAAATGGGATAAAGTGACAGATAGAAAAAAAAAATTAAGAATTATACAAATAAGTTTATTTATATTTGGTATCCTTATTATATTTTTTACTTATTATGGTAGAGAAAATTCCTCTAAAGATTTGATTGTCCCTGTAGAAACTCAACAAAAAATAAAAAAACAATTGGAGGGAGAGTCTCAAGATAAAGATATATTTTTTAATATTGAGTATTCAGGTCTAGATCTTGCAGGAAATAGATATATTCTTAAAGCAGAAGAAGCTTTTTCTAATAAATCAAATCAAGAAATCGTTTATATGAAATTTGTGGAGTCAGTTTTTTATTTTAAGGATGATACTGTCTTATACGTATATTCTAATAAAGGGGAATATAATAATAAAACCTTAGATATGACTTTTGAAAAAAATGTAAAGGCAATTTACGAAGAAAGTGAACTTTTTGCTCAAAAAGCTGAATATTCTAATTCAAACAGCTACCTAATAATTTCAGATGGCGTTAAAATAAAAGATAAAAAGGGTACTATGTTTGCAGATAAACTTTTATTTGATATAAAAAAACAAACACTAAATATAGCATCTTTTAATGATGGTAAAATTAATGCTAATATTAATTTAAAATAAATTTATGAAAAAAGGATTTAGAATTTTAAAATTTAAAAAAGATAAACCGATATTTGAAGTAAAAGATGTCAGTAAATCATTTGATGGAAGACCGATTTTAAAAAAACTTTCTCTTAAAGTTTTTCCAGGCGAATGTGTTGGTGTTCTTGGTCCTAATGGATGCGGGAAGACTACTTTGTTTTCAATGTGTATTGGTGAGCAAAATGTAGAAGGTGGTAAGATTTACTTAAATTCAAAATCTATTGAACAGATACCCATACATTTAAGATCAAACGAAGGCTTAGGTTATTTGCCTCAACAACGAAGTGTTTTTAATATGTCTGTATATGATAATATTTTAGGCATAGCACAAATTTCGATTTCAAGTGCAGAAAATCAAAAAGCAGTTACGGAGAAACTTTTAGATGAATTCAATTTACAACATCTAAGAACATTAAATGCATCTGTATTATCAGGTGGTGAGATAAGAAGACTTATGATGGCCAGAGTAATGATTAAAAAGCCAAAAATAGTTTTGTTAGACGAACCACTGGCCGCATTAGATCCATTGGTTATTCAAGATATACAAAAATATATTTTAAAAATTCAATCTAGTGGCACAGCTATATTGGTTACTGATCATAATGTAAAAAATTTATTTGATATAACTGATAGAAGTTACGTGCTAGGAGAACATACAGTTATTGCAGAAGGTACTTCTAGAGAATTATTAAAATCAACAAAAGCTATTGAACAATATTTTGGATCACAATTCTCTTAAATATTGATGTATTCATCTAAATTCAATTTAATTGTAAATTATAAAATAAAGCCATTTAAAAAATCTATTCTTGTTGACTCAGATAAATCTATGTCTATTAGAAGTTTTTTAATAGGTGCAATTAGTCAAAATATATCTTCCGTTAAAAATGTATTGGAGTCTGAAGATGTATTCTCTTGTATAAATTGTTTAAGGAAATTAGGTGTGAAAATTAAAAAAACTAATTCAAAAGAATATCTAATTTACGGTAAAGGTCTGGGTTCATTATATGCAAAAAAAAATTCAGAACTTAATTTTGGTAATTCTGGTACTTTAGCTAGACTTCTATTAGGCATACTTTCTACAACTCCAGATATTGAAGTGAGAGTTAGGGGGGACAAGTCTTTAAATAAAAGAAATATGAGAAAACTAATTGAATTAATGTCCGAGTTCGGAGCAACATTTCTTCCAAAAAAAAAATATTATTTTCCACTTAAAATTATTTCTACTCAAATGCCTATAGGTATAAATTACAGGGCTGGTGTATCTGCTCAACTCAAGAGTGCTGTGATTTTCGCTGGCTTAAATTCATTCGGCAACACTGAAATTGTTGAGGAATTTAAAAGCAGAGATCACACAGAAAACATGCTTTCAAAAAATAATCACTTGATCAGAATAAAAAATAAAAAGAAAAAATTTATTAATATTTTCGGAAAAAAATATATTAATCCAATAAATTTTAGTATTCCGGGTGACCCATCATCTGCAGCTTTTTTTACTGCTTTGACTCTTTTAAATAAAAATTCACTTCTAAAAATAAAAAAAGTTGGGCTAAATAAAACTAGGACAGGTTTTTATGAAATCTTAAAGAATCATGGTGCAAAAATTAAATTTAAGAACTGTGTAAAAAAAAATAATGAACTACGGGGAGATATTATTATTCAAAGTTCGAAAATGAGATCTATTAATGCCTCTAGAAAATATTACGTAAATTCAACAGATGAATATCCTATACTTTTTGTGATTGCTGCATTAACAAAAGGAATTTCAGTGTTCAAAGGTATTGCTGACTTAGCAAACAAAGAAAGTAATAGAATAAAAGAGATGCAGAAAATTATAAAGCAAATCGGCATTAAAAGTGTATCTAAAAATAATGAATTAAAAATATATGGAAAAGATATTTTAGAGATCAAAGAAAAAAAAATCATTGTTCCATCCTTAGGTGATCACCGAATTTGTATGTCATCATTTATTTTAGCTATTTTAATTGGTGCAAAAATTAAAATTCAAAATTTTGAAACTGTTTATACATCGTCACCATCTTTTTTAAAAATTATGAGGACATTAGGAGTAAAATTTGAAGTACAAAAGTAAATTATTACAGATTTCATGTGACGGTGGTGCGGCGACTGGAAAATCAACTGGCGCGAAGCTTATATCCAAAAAGTACAAGCTTAAATTTTTATCATCTGGTTTATTGTATAGATATGCTAGTTATTTGATATTGAAAGAAGATCCAAAAAATATTGTAAAATTTTTAAGGATTAAATTTAAAGATCTTGATTATAACAAAATTAAGAATTTAAATTTACATACTCCAAAAATATCTGCTCATAGTGCTATTATAGCCAAGAAAAATGGAATAAGAAAAATTTTAAAACGATTTCAAATTAATTTCTCTCAGAAACATAAAAATTGTTGTATTGAAGGAAGAGATATATCTACAAAAATTATTCCAAAATCTGATGTGAAATTTTTCTTCAAATGTGATTTAAATACTGCTGCTAAAAGAAGATACAAAGAATTAAAAAAAAGAGATAATAGCATAACATTTAAGGATGTTAAAAAAGCCCTTAGAATAAGAAATAATTTAGATACAAAGCGAAAAAACTCTCCTTTACTTAAACATCGAGATTCGATAGAAATCGACACCGGAAAACTTAATAAACAAGCGATGCTGACAAAAATGATTAAATACGTTGAGAAAGTTATTAAAGAATAATTATGGCTATCGAACAAGAAATTAAAAAAAATAGCACTTTACACAAAGAATTCCAAACACTTCTAGATAAAGACTTCAAAAATAGAAAATTAAAAGAAAACGAAATTATTAAGGCAACTGTGACAGAAATTACAAAAAATTTTGTTGTTGTAGATTGTAAAGCTAAAATGGAAGGTATGATACCTGTAGAAGAGTTTAAAAATGATAATGAATTTGAAAAATTGAAGCCAGGATCACAAATTGATGTGTATCTTGAACGTATAGAAAGTTTTAAAGGGGAAATAATTATCTCAAGAGATAAGGCGCGTAAAATGAAAGCGTGGAGGAAAATGGAAAAAGTTTTTGAAACACAGGAAGAAATGACTGGCTACATCACAGGAAAAGTTAAAGGTGGATTTATAGCAACTGTTGAGGGACTCCCTTGCTTTATGCCTTCTTCTCAAATCGATGTTAGACCTTTAAAAAGAATAGATCATCTTATGAATACACCTGTGAAAGTTATTGCGACAAGGATTGATAAAAATCGTGGTAATGTTTGTGTATCAAGAAGAGCTGTTCTTGAAAAAAGTAAAAATGCTGAAATCGTTGAAGCTCTTAAAAATATAAAAGAAGGGGACATTGTTGATAATGCAATAGTCAAAGCTACTACTGACTGGGGAATTTTTTTAGATATTAATGGCATAGATGCTTTACTACATGTATCTGACCTGAGTCACGGAAGAGTTAAGAAACCAGCTGACTTGGTTACCATTGGACAAAAGTTAAAGGTAAAA
The DNA here is from genome assembly GCA_902543665.1 of uncultured Pelagibacteraceae bacterium. GTDB lineage: Bacteria > Pseudomonadota > Alphaproteobacteria > Pelagibacterales > Pelagibacteraceae > Pelagilacustribacter. Next base: position 26,329 of record CACBZI010000001.1, on the reverse strand, counting down.
ATTACTAAAATTGATGAAAAAACTAATCGTGTTTCAGCGTCAGTAAAAGCTTTAACAGAAGATCCATATGAAAACATAGACAAAAAATATAAAGTTGGTGAAATTTACGAAGGTGTAGTTACAAAAATTATGGACTACGGATGTTTTGTTAAAATTGAAGATTCTATAGAGGGTCTTATTCATAATTCAGAACTTGACTGGACAAATAAAAATGTAAAACCAAGTAAAATTTTATCTGTGTCTCAGAAAATTAAATTTAAAATTGTTAATATCGATAAGGATACTAAAAGAATTTCTTTATCTTATAAAGCAACCTTGGAAAATCCTTGGGAACAAATTAAAAACAAATTGGGAGAAAAAGTAAAAATTAAAATAAATAATATTACTGATAAAGCTCTTTTTGGAGAATTGGTAGATAAAAAACTTTCAGGTATGTTGCATTACAAGGAGATATCATATGATGAAAATGTTGAAAATCTGAAGAAATTTAAAAAAAACGATATAATAGAAGTAAAAATTTTAGAGATAAAAGATGATAAGATTAGATTTTCAAAAAGAGCTCTAGATAAAGATCCTTTTGAATGGTTTGATGAAAACAAAAAAAAAGTTGGAGATGTTATAACAACAAGAATTCATGAGGTATTAAAAACAGGTGTAAAAGTTTCTATAGATAAAGATAAAAAACTTATAGTCACTATCAGAAAAGCTGACTTAGCGAAGGATACTGCAGATGCGAGACCTGAAGTATTTTCACCTGGAAATGCTCTTGATGCAAAAATTACTGATTTAGATCTTAAAGCAAGAAAAATTAAGCTGAGTGTGAAAGCTGCCCAAATAGATGAAGAAAAATCTCTAATCGCAAAATTTGGTGAGGGAGCAACTAAGTCTGGCGCAACCTTAAAAGGAATTTTTGAAAAGGCTATCGGAAAAAAGGGTAAAAAAGAAAAATAATTGTCAAAACCTGACTTAATTAAAAAATTAAAAGAAAAAAATCCAAAACTAAGCCAATCTGAGTTAGAACGAATATATGATATATTCTGTAATTGCCTAGAAAAGTCGCTAATCAAAGGGAATGATATTCAAATTAGAGGATTCGGAACTTTATTTATAAAAAAAATTAAAGAAAAATACTCCGCTAGAAATCCTAAAACAGGAAAATTAATATATGTTCCTGAAAAAAATAAGGTAAGATTTAAAGCAAGTAAAAAACTTAAAAAATTCATTAACTTATGAAAAAATTAAAAATTTTTATCGCATGTGATACTACTAGCATTAAAAAGGTAAAAAAAATTATCAAAGAAACTGAAAACTCAAAATTAAATTTTGGTTACAAATTTGGTTTAGAATTTTTAAATTCAAAAAATGGTAGAAAATTTATATCAACGTTAAAAAATAAGATTACTTTTGGAGATTATAAACTTGCGGATATTCCAAATACTTGTGCTGCCTCAGTAAAAGCTGTAAAAGATTTAAGATTTAATTATATAACTATTCATATTAATTCTGGATTAAAAGCTCTTAGAGCTGCTAAAAAAGTCTCAGGTTTTTCAAAACTAATAGGTGTTACAGTGCTTACATCATTAGATAATAAGTCCTTAAAAAATATAGGTTTTGATAAAAATGTTCAAAAAGTTGTTCTATATCAAGCAAGGCTCGCAAAGAAAGCACGGTTAGATGGTTTGGTATGCAGTCCACAAGAAGTTAAAATAGTTAAAAAAGTATTTAAAAAGGAAATAATTACTCCTGGAATAAGACTCAATTCTGTTAAGAAAGATGATCAGATCAGAATAATGAGTCCGAAAAGTGCTTTTAAAAATGGTGCTACCGCTCTAGTGATGGGTAGAAGTATTACAAACGGAAATATTAAAAAGAATATTAAAAAACTTGTTGAAGAATTAAAGTAAATGAAAGTGAAAATTTGTGGCTTACACCCAGTCAGAGATGTACAGATATGTATTGATTTGAAAATTAATTTTCTTGGATTTGTATTCTATAGTAAATCACCCAGAAATATTGATTTAAAATATATTCCATTATTAAAAGATTATAATAAAAAAAACTCATCATTTGTAGCTGTGACAGTAAATCCAACTAATGAATTTATAAAAAAGGTAATATTAAATAATTTTGATTACATACAGCTTCACGGGTCCGAAACTAGTAAAAGAGTTGAGGAAATTAAATCAATGGGTATTAAAATTATAAAAGCAATTAAGATTTATAAAGAGCATGATATAGATATTTATAAACAGTACAATAATGCAGATATAATTTTATTTGATACGCCTGGTATGGAAAAATCTATAAAATTTCCAGAAAATTTAATTTCTAAGCTACCTCAAGGTGAAAAATTTGCTTTAGCGGGCTCAATCTCTCATATTAATATTGGAAATATTATGAAATTAGGGGTTAACTTTTGTGATTTGTCTAGCAGCTTGGAATCAGATAACCAAATGGGATACAAAGATCATCATAAGATTAAAAAATTTATTGAAAAAGTTAATGAGCTTAAAAATTAGAAAAGGTGTTCCTCTTATAGATCAACATGACAAGAATTTTATGTATGGCGGTAAATTTGGGGGAAATTTTATTCCCGAAACGTTAAAAAAACCTATAGATGATCTAACTCAACTATTTTCAAAATTAAGGAAAAATAAAAGTTTTATCAAAGAGAGAGATTATTATTTTCGGACATATATTGGTACACCCACACCTTTTATTAAACTTGAAAACTTGACCGATCAATTAGGTGGAGCTCAAATATATGCAAAAGTAGTTTCTGAAGCTAATGGTGGTGCGCATAAAATTTATAATGCCACTGTACATTGTTTGATAGCAAAAAAAGCAGGAAAAAAATATATCGTAGGAGATACAGGTGCTGGTTATGCTGGAAAAATGCTCTCAATGGCGGCAAAAAAATTTGGACTTAAATGTAAAATTTTTATGGGTGCTAAAGATATTAAAAGACAAAGGCCGAATGTTGAAGCTATAAAAAAAAATGGTGCCCAAATTGTTCCAGTAACAACCGGAAGTCAAACATTAGTTGATGCTGTTAGCGAATGTATGAGATATTGGGTATCAAACTGTGACCGTGTCCATAATTGTATAGGCTCAACAGTTGGTCCAAATATATTTGTAAAGATTTGCGCTTGGAGTACAGCTCAGATTTCTAGAGAATTAGTAAACCAAGTAATACTTGAATTTGGAAAAATTCCTAAAAAACTAAAATTAATAAACTGTGTTGGTGGCGGAAGTTCTGCGGCAGGTTTTTGGAATGAGTTTATGGAAACAGACGCTGAATTTATAGGTGTTGAAGCAGGTGGACCAAAAAATAGCAAACTTCATGCTGCGCCTCTAACTAATGGATCAAAAATCGGAATTCTTCATGGTGCAGCGCAATATGTAATCCAGGATAAAGAAGGACAAATTGGATCAACAGAGTCAATTTCTGCAGGGCTTGATTACCCAGGGATATCCCCGCTTCATTGTTTTCTTAAAGATTCAAAGAGAGCTAAATATACTTCGGTAAGTGATGAAGATGCCCTCAAAGCTTATAAATTAGTATCTAAGCTTGAAAATATTTCTCCATCGCTAGAACCTTCTCACGCATTTGCAGAAGCAATACGATTAGCTCCAAAGTTAAAGTCTTCAGAAGTAATTATTGTTAATTCTTGTGGAGATAGTCTTAAAGATAAAGATATTATAAAGCAAAGATTGGGTTACTATATAAGATGAAATCAAGTATCACTTTGGCTTTTAATAAATGTAAAAAAGAAAAAAGACCAGCTTTAATTACTTACATTGTTGCAGGTGATAATACAAAAAATGTATCACTTAACATATTAAATAAAATATCAAAACATGCTGATATTCTTGAGCTTGGATTTCCACATAATACTCCCATAGCTGATGGAGGACAAATTCAAGGTAGCTCTCATCGAGCACTTAAAAATGGAATTAAATTAAAAGATGTTTTTCAAATTGTTAAGAAGTTTAAAAAAAGAAATCCGTCAAAACCTATAATACTAATGGGTTATTTCAATTTAATTTATCAAAGTGGTGAAAATAATTTTTTAAAGAATTGTGAAAAATCTGGTGTAGATGGATTAATAATTGTTGATCTTCCCTATCCTGAAAATAAATCATTTGCTAAAAAATGTAAAAAAAAATCAATAAGTTTTATACAACTTTTAGCTCCAACTACTACTAAAGAAAGAATGAAAAAGATTATTAATGACTCACATGATATGATTTACTATATTTCAATGCTTTCGACTACTGGAGGAAAGCTTAAGGTTTCTCCTAAGAAAATTTTAGAAAACTATAATAAAATAAAAAGTATTAAACCCAAAAAGAATTTAGTAATAGGGTTCGGCATCACCAATAAGACAATAAATGCCTTAAAATTAGCAGATGGGCTAGTTGTAGGCAGTCTTTTGTGTAAAACTATTAGTAATTCTATCAAAATGAGACAAAATCCTGTCACAAAGTTAGATAAAGTTGTGTACAATCTTAAAAACAAAATTTTATGAATTGGATTAAAGAAAAAGTAAAAAGCTTTGTTGAAAAAGCTAGACAAACTTTCAAAAGGGAAAGGCCCTCAAAAGAAGACCAAGCTGAAAGTATGTGGGTAAATTGCCCTGGTTGCAATCAAATGCAATTAAAAGAGGATTTAAACAAAAATTTCAATATTTGTAAATGTACATACCATTTCGATCTAGATCCAAAAGTTCGTTTTTCAGAAATGTTTTTTGATGATGGCGAATATGAGATTATTGACTGTCCCGAGTGGGCTGATCCAGATCCTTTGAATTTCAAAATTGGAGAGAAAAGATTTATCGATAAATATAATTCTTATAAAAAGAAAACTGGCCAACAAAGTGCGATATTAGCAGCAAAAGGAGTCGTTAATGGTCTAAACATAATTGCATTTGGTTATAATTTTTCTCACGGTGGAGCTGCTTTAACACAAAGAGAAGGTGAGCATTTAATTGCAGGTATCCAAAAAGCTTTAGATGAAAAAGTTGATGCTGTAGTATCTTTCTATCAAAGCGGTGGGATGGCAGTAACAGGTAACTTAAACTCTCTTAAAAATATGCCGGTCCAAATGATGGCAATGAAAATGTTAAGGCAAGCAGGTATAATTACTATTGGAATTTGTTCATCAAAGATTACTGGTGGAACATTCTGTAATGTTTATGGAAATGATTTTATTTTTGCAGAGTCTCCTAAAGTAGAAAATATGTTATTTGCTGGAAAACGCGTAAGCGCTGCTGTGAATAAGGGTCAAGAATTACCTAAAGATTTCGGTCAAGCATCAAGTATCGTTGATAACGGTATGATTGATGGCGCATTTGAGTCTAGAAAAGAAATCAGAGAAAAAATAACTAATCTAGTAAGAGTTCTTCTTAAAAAATCTGAAATTGAAGCTCGAGCTGAGTCAACGTCTAATGTCAAAGTTGATATACAATCAGCTAGCTAAGCATAAATTATTTAATAAATCTGTTAAGTTTGGCCTAAAAAGAATTAAATTAGCTCTAAAATTATTAGATCATCCAGAGAAAAGACTTAAAAATGTAATTTCGATAATTGGTGAGTCTGGTAAATTCACTACGTTATTTTCTTTAAAATCATTTATAGAGGCAAACAATCAAAAAGTAACAGCACATATTTCACCGTCACTTAAAGACATTAGTGAAAGATTTTATATCGGAAATAAATACTTAACTCATAAAGAAATTAAAAAGACTATTAAACAGATAGAAAAGTTAAATATTCCATTAACAATTTTTGAGTGTCTTACCTTAGTCTACATTATTAACGCATCAAAAATAAATGCAGACTATAATATCCAAGAAACAGGTGCTCTTTGGAGATTGGACTCAAATAATATCAACGACTTTCCAAAACTTCAAATTTGTACAAATATAAATAAACAACACTTGAATTTCTTAAAGAAAAAAAATTTAGATGAAGTAATAAAAGAGGATGTAGGTTTTCTTAGTAACTTTACAAGTATTTATATAGGTAAACAATCTCCATATGTCTTGAAAAAAATTAAAGCATATTTGAAAAATAATGCAAGTAAGATTATTTATCCAAATAGCTGGAAACTAATTAGAAAAGATAAATTATATTATTATCAAGATATGAAAACAAAAATTAAACTGAACACAAGAAATGTTTATTCCAAAGGGATGTTTGAAAATGTTTGCCAAGCTATAAAAGTGGCTCTTGATCTTAATATTGATAAGAAAATTATCCAAAAAACTTTGCCTTCTCTATCTTTCGAAGGTCGATTTCAATACCTAAACAAAGGTAAAATAAAGAATAAGCTTCATAAAAACGAAATAATTATGATTGATGGAGCTCACGCTATTGCCGATGCAAAAAACTTAGCAGTATACTTAAAGGAACTTAAAATTCCGAAATATGGAATTTGGGCTATGACTAAAAATAAAGAACCAGATTTGTTTATCAAAGAACTTAAAGGGGTGTTTAAGAAAATTGTAACTATGCCAATTGAAAGTGAATATGAGTCAGTCTCAGCTAAAGAGCTGTATCAAATAGCGGTGAAGAATAAATTCAAATCAGAAAGCAGCAAAAGTTTTAAAGAAGCGCTAAAAAAAATTAGTAGTAAAGAGAAAAAACTTATAGTTTGTTTTGGCAGCCTTTATAATTGTGGTAACATTTTAAATAAAAATTAAATATGTGGTTTTATGAATTCAAGCATATCCTTTTCGCTTGAAGCTCCCACCTTAGTGCCCAAAAGTTTACCCTCTTTAAACAAAAGTATTGTTGGCACTCCTCTTACTGAATATTTGGTTGGCTCATTAGGTTGGCTTTCAATGTCGTGATAATAACAATCGATCTTATCAGACATTTCATTTGCAATTTTTTCAATAATTGGTTTAAGTTGTTGACATGGTCCGCACCATGAGGCTGAAAATTGAATTAGTGAAAGTTTGTCTCCGCCAATTTGTTCGCTAAATTTTTCATCTGAAGAATTTTTGAAGGCCATAACCTTTAATTAAGTATTTTTTCTTTATTGTCAACTATGCAGATGAATAATATTTTTCTAAATCTTCAACGTATGCGTTAATATCGTCTAATATTTTTAGTTTCTCTGGTTGGTTTTCTTTTTCGAATTTTGCTCTTAAAGTATCTATCTCTGAATAAGTTCTTGGAATTGTATTCCAGTTTTCGTTATTAGTGCTTAATATTTTTTTTGAAATATCTTTGTGAATTAAATTAAAGTCAGTTTTAGTTAAAATCTCAGGTTTTTCCATGTAAAGAAGTTTTTTTCCAAAGTACTGTAATCTTTCATCTTTAAACTTAGAGATAACTTGAAGTTTTTTATTCCAATCGACACTATGAAACTCTGGCATTATTTTATTATCTTCTGTTGAAGTAAATTTAGCATAAATGCTTTCCTCATTATATAAATCTTCTTGTGACTTTGTTTGTTCTTTTTCGTCAATTTCAGACCGTTTTACCGAAGCAACCTTTTCTGCAAAAGGTTCGTTGTTTTTTATCAATTTAGCTCTTTCCTCTAATTTTTTTGTACCAATAATTTTATACTCATCAAATTTATTTCCATAAGATGGATTCATAATAACTGGATGTTTATTATGTCTAACAGTTCTAATAAATTTTGGTTGTTTTTTCATTGCTGCAGATAATTCTTTAATTGGCATATTCAAATATGGAGAAGGATCATGTCTCAAATCAAAACATAATGGCCATTGATATTGAGGATGCTGACAAATAAACGTTTGAACATATGGTCTACTTCTTCCATAAAAATATTCATTCGTACAAAAAAGTAATTCTTTTTTTATTAATTCTAAAGACTGATTTTTATCCATAGTTAACATGCTTGCTTTCCAAACATTTGGAGCTTTTTTAGAAATTAATTTCGCTATTCCAATAGTTGCTATTACATCACCAATTGCACTATGTGCGTCTCCATGTTCAATTCCATTTAAAGGTGCCATTTGATCTAATTTGTAAACATCGTTCCCTTTTTCGTTTACAGAATTTTTAAGTGTATTTGGATAATACAGATTGGCAGCTCTTGCCAGACTTAAAATATCTCCTCTAGTGTTTCCGTTTGTGCTTGTAATGTAAGGATATTCTAATGTTTGAAACAAAGTGCACCTTAAAAATTCCTCATCAAACTCAATACTATTGAACCCAATATAAGTAGCCTTACCCCATCTTTTAAGTGTTTCAACAAACTGCCTAATCATTTCATAATGTGAGAGGTTAGACTTTTTTAGCATTGAGGGTGAGGTCTTGTTCACAATCAGCGCCATAGCTTCCGGAATTATTCCAGGACTTAATCTACACCTAGCATCAAAACGATCTAGTTCATCTAAATTGTCATTAGTTAATACCGCGCCAATTTGAATTATTTGGCCCCAATATTTATTAGATGAACTGGTCTCAAAATCGTAAAAGACAAAGTTAGACATAATTTATGTTTACTTTAGAACTTTTATCTTTTCTGGATTTTCTTTCAAGGAATCTGTAACTTGCTCTGGGTCTTTTATATTCCCAAGCGTATTCATTATCGATCTAGCGTCCCTACCAAAAGCATCGGTTGCAGTCATAGCCTGCTCTAATTTTTTCCTTAGGTCTTTAATCCCATCAAAATGTTTTTCAAACCTTGAGCTTATATTTCTTAAGTCATTATAGATTTGAGTTGCATGTTGTTGAACTTTTAAGGTTTGAAATCCTAAATAATAAGATTGCAATAGAGCAGATAAAGTATTAGGACCAGAAACTGTTACTTTATATTTTGTTCTAAGTTCCTGTAATAATAATTCTTTTGTCTTTGGATCTCTATAACTTGAAAGTTCTGAGAACAATCCTTCAGTTGGAACATAGATTATTGCAAAATCTGTGCTTTTAGGTGGAGCTATATATTTTGAATTTACTGTTTTAGCTTTTAATCTAAATGCTACAGCTAAATCTTTTCTTGCCTCAGCTTGTGCCTCTTTATTATTAGCATTATAAGCGTCATCAATTGCTTTAAATTTTTCAACTGGCCAATGACTGTCGATAGGTAATAAAACATCTTGAAGTTTTATAGCAAATTCAACTGTCTCGGACGTATCATCTTTCATTTTTACATTAGCAATAAATTGAGATGCTGGTAATAAATCTTTAAGAAGGGCACCTAATCCAAATTCTGCAAGAGTTCCATATGTTTTTACACCGCTTAAAATTCTACTAAAATTATCTTGGCTTTTATTAAGCTCACTTACTTGCCGGTTAAAAACTGAAACTTTTTCATCGACTTTAGTCAAAGCTCCTGTCATATCTTTAGCAATTTCTTTGCTCATAGAACTAAAGGATTGGCCAAATGTTTCTTTAAAAGAGTTAAATTCATCTTTAAAGGACTGTTCTGGATTTATTTGTTTTTCAGGCTTATTTCTAACTATAAAGAAAATAACTCCGAGATTTATAATGACCAATAACGCTACTAAAACTATGATTAACGAATCCATAAATTAATATACCACATTAAGAATTAATATATTTCAAAATTTTTTTCGCTGGCAAAGTTCTTCTAATCCAGTGGCTTGGAATACTTTCTGGTTTTAAGGCTGCGAAATATGCTCCAACAAAATTTGCTCTTGAGCAATTGCAACCACCAGCTTTAATCGTTTTTATGATAGCAGATTTATAGCTGTTGGATGTAATAATTGCGTGAATTGATCCCATAAATGTACCGGGATAACTACAAGCTTTACCAAATTTTCTTACAGTCATTATATGATTTTGGTTTTTTAGTCTTTGAACTTTTTTAATATTAGTAATTACGTCTTTGAAATATTTATTCTTTTTGTATTTTTTAACAAACGATCGAATAGGATTTCCATCTTTTTTATAAGCTAATTCTATAATTTTTAATTTGGATAAAGCATATTTTTCATTTATTCTTGAATTGGCAACAGATTTAATAACCTTTTTAAGTTCTTTTTGTTTATCATTGAAAAGAAAATAAGGGAGAGCAGCGCAATAACCATCGGACTCGTTTACTTTCGTCCCACCAGTAATAACTTTCTTGGATTTGATATTTTGTATAGTCTCTAAGATATTTTGATGGATCCATGGACCATTCATAGGTTTTTTCCATTTCACTTTTTTATATTTTTTTCTTAGTTTTAGATTTTTCCAATAATTTGACCCTGGTCCAAAGTGTTTAATGATATTTTTTTTGAAATTCTTAAAAATTTCTGATTTTTTTTTTGAGGAAATCAAAGTTTGAAACATTACCTGTCCAATATCGTTATACCCTGACACCTTTCCAGTTTTAATGTTATAGAAAGGACTTCTATTTTTTTTCAAAAAAACTATTTCTTTTTTTCCCTTAATATATTTCCTTAACTTTTTTGGATCGTATACCCAATGTAGAGGTCTAGTCGCTGCGTCCGCAACTGTTGCACCTAAAAAAATATGTAAATTATCCATTAAGTAAAGCTTTACTATTCGCTAGCGATCCACAAGATGCATTTATGTCTCTACCCCTACTTCTTCTAAACAAAGAGAGAAATCCGGCTTCTTGAATTGTTTTAGAAAACTTATCTATATTTTCTTGAGTTGCTGGTTTAAAATCTTTGTTTGAAAGAGGATTAAATTCAATTAAATTTAATTTTGAAGGTACTTTTTTCATGATCTTTATAAGTTCTTTAGCGTGTTCATCTGTTAAGTTCTCATCTAAACATATCCACTCAATAAAAATAGGTAATTTTGTTTTTTCATAATATTTTTTAAGTTTAGGTAATAATGAATTAATTGAGTATTTATCATTTATTGGCATTAATTCTGATCTGTGTTTTGGTATAGAGCTATGTAAACTCCATGCAAGATAAACATCTAACTCATTTGCAGCCCACTCTATTGCATCTAAATTATCTTTTTTATTTCCTACTCCTACTGTACTCACTGTAATTCTAGTTCTTCCATACTCCAAGCCATCTTTATTTTTTGAATTATCTATAGCAACTTTAACGTTATCTAAATTCAAAAAAGGCGAGCCTTCACCCATGAATACTTGATTGGTTATTTTTTTCTGTGTTGACCAATCATTAATATAATCTTTACTTAAAATTATTTGCGAAATTATTTCTCCTGGTGATAAATTCCTTACTAATTTTTTTGAAATTTGAGCTGTTGCACAAAATTCGCAAGAGAGATAACAACCCACTGATACAGATAGACAAATTGTATATCTGCTTTGAGATTTATCCGGAATAAGGACTGTCTCAACATTACGTTTATCTTTAAGCTCTAAAAGAAATTTTATAGTCCCGTCCTTAGATTTTTGAACATCTATAATTTTTGGTTTATCTAAACTAATCAAACCTTTGATCTTGCCTCTAAGTTCAGCACCAAATGTTGTAAGCTCATCAAAACTTTTAATATTTTTTTTATAAACTGCATTAAAAAGTTGTTGAGATCTCATCTTTGCTTTTTTTGGCTCAACTTCTCCTTTTTCAATTAAAAAAGTTTTTAGTTGATCAAAATTAAAATCAAAAAAATTTTGTTTTTCCATTAAGAGGATATTAAAGACTTGAGTGGGGATTTTAAAGTCCCCACCCTATAAAAGTTTAAAGCTGATTTTTATCAGTTTTTAAATGCTTCAAAATTTTTCCGGAATTTTTTCCGTTTTTAACCAAATAACCAGCCGTTCCATTGGCGTTAGCCTCGGGGGCTTTTTGGTTTTTACTTAACTGCATTGAGAGTTTCTGCTCAGCTTTTTTAACGGCAGAATTTCCATACAGTTTGCTAAATCTATTCATAGCAACTCCTTTCATTTCTACCGACTTTGCAACCCTTTATAGGTCCGGCATGTCGAATGCCGAGTCTTTTTTCCCATGACAGATGGGTAAGTAAACCTTAATATAAGGTTTATATTTGTCAATGGATAATAAGCTTTTAGGAGTAATCATTATAGGTTTTGGCCTATTAGTTCTTTTCAGCGAACAAGAATACTCTTGGGTTATATCAGCCATTGCAGTGGGGATAGGTTCAGGATTTCTAATACGAAAAAATGAAAAAAATGATATAGACAAATAAAGATGTCTAAGAAAATTTTTATTGTTTACGGCCATCACGACATAAAAAAATCATTTAATGCTTCTGTAAGAGATACTTTTATCGAAGAAGCAAAAAAGTTAGGTCATCAAATTGATTTAATTAATTTACATGAGGAAAAACCAATTCCTTTTTTTGACGGTTCTGGACCTAATGATCAAATTTTAGATTATAGAAAAAGATTAGAAGCAAGCGATGTATTATTTATGATTTCACCATGTTACAATCTCAGAGCAACTGCAATTTTAGAAAATTGGATTGATTTAACTTTAGCTCCTAAATGGTTTTTCTCATTTAAAAGACTTGTTGGTAATTGGGGTTACCCTGTTGCTGGCGCGATGAAAGGTAGAAAAGCTATAATGTCGATGTCTTACGGTGGAAATTGGTTTTCAATTCAAACCTGGTTCCAAAATATTCCATTTAGAAGAATAAAAGCAGGGGTTTTAAAGCTTGGTGGGATGGAAACAACCTACATAAGATTTTATGAGGTTTTACCAGGTATGACACAAGAAACATTTAATTCACATATGCAAAAAGTAAGAAAACTGGTGCGAAATTTATAATAATTTAAATTTCAATTTAAAAAGTATATAAGGCATTTATGGAAAGTTTTAAAAATTGGATGAGTGAAGCAGCTAACATCATGTTTGATGATAGTAAAAACGACTTAAGAAGCTTGCCAAAGTCTGTTAGGCTTCAAATTTTAATTGTTTTGTCTTTTGTTTGGTCCACTGTGTTTAGCCTATATGTATTTAGCGTAACCTCTTTTATTTTTGGTTGGGCTGGAGTAGTTATGGCACATATTGGATTAATAATAGCAGTTTACTTAACATTTAAATTTTTTCATAAAAAACAAGAACAACCAGTCAGTGTTTTTCAATCCGGAAATTATAACCCTGCAAAAATATTTGCAGTTTTTTTTATTGTTTTTTTTATCTTTATTTTCACCAAAGGAATTGATGTATTAACAAGGACTAATAGTTACGAAACCCCATACTCTGGTCCTGAAACGACTACTGAGGAAAGAATCAAAAGATTTGTAAAATAGCGATTCCAAGACTAAAATTAATTAATGAAATTATTAAGAGTTGGTGAGTTAGGAAGTGAAATTGTTGCTGCCTTAGACGGTAATAATGTCATTAGGGATTTATCAGATCACATTAAAGATTTAAATCCTCAGACAATTAATGAAGAAACATTAAATAAATTAAAAAAACTAAAATTATCTGAACTTAAAGAAATCAACTCAAATATTAGAATTGGGGCTTGTATCTCAAATCCCGTAGATTTTTTAGCAATAGGTTTAAATTACAAAGCACATGCGGAAGGTACCAAATCAAAATTACCAACTGAACCAATTGTTTTTAATAAAAGCTCTGGATGTATTCAGGGTCCTAATGATCAAATAGTAAAACCTAAATCTGCTAGTAAAATGGATTACGAGGTTGAAGTTGGAATGATTATTGGTCGAGAGGGCAAATATATCAAAGAAGAAAATGCTCAGGATTATGTATTTGGCTATTGTATCGTTAATGACATATCTGAAAGGTCTTGGCAAAAAGAAAGAGGTGGTCAATGGATCAAAGGTAAATCAATAGCAGGACCAACAGGGCCTTACCTTGTGACTAAAGATGAAATAAAAAACTTAAATAATATTAATTTAGCGTTAGATGTAAATGGTAACAGAAGACAAACTGGAAATACAGAAAGAATGATTTTTAATTTCAATTTTTTAATTTCTCACCTAAGTCAATTTATGACTTTATATCCTGGCACAATAATCACTACCGGGACACCTGCGGGTACGGCAATGGAAATGGAAAAACCTGAATTTCTAAAGACAGGTGACAAACTTCACTTAAAAGTAGATAGACTAGGAGAGCAATTCCATGAAATAATAGATGAATAATTATGTCAAAAAGATATTCGGGTAAAAGTCAAAAAGATAGAAGCTTTATGAAAAAAGCCAAGTTATCTTTAAAAGAAAAGAGAAAGCTTAAAAGAGAGAGAAAAAATAAATAATGTGTGGAAGATATAGTATTCGCAAACCAGTTACTAAAACCGTTGATTTGGTAAAAACAAACATTAAGGTTGAGGATACAAATAATTATAATGCACACCCAACTCAAAAGTTGCCTGTAATAAAATCCTATTCAAATGGAAAGGCTCTTGAGCTCTATGAATGGGGATTAGTTCCGAGTTGGTCTAAAAAATTAGATAAGTTTTCTCCCCTTATTAATGCAAGAAGAGAAACCCTTATGGAAAAAGTTACTTTTAAGAGTCTTATCCAGACATCAAGATGTATTATTCCAGCTGATGGGTATTATGAATGGAAAAGAGAAGATAAAACAAAAACTCCCTATTATTTTTCAAAAGAGGATGATGAATTGATGTATTTTGCCGGGATATATCAGAATGACCAGTTTTGTATAATTACAAGAGAAGCTACTGAAAAAATTAGTACCATCCATCACCGAGAACCAATGATTATTAATCAAAGCCAGATTAATAATTATTTAAATATTAAAAAAGATGCTATGGAAATATTAAACTCTATTAAACCACCCAATTTAAAGTTTCATGAGATATCAAAAGATGTTAATAATCCAGTAAATAATGACCCTGCTTTAATTAAACCTTTGAACTAAATGAATTTATCTATCTCACCGGGAAAAAATAATGTTGGAGCTTACATCAACGACATTAATTTAAAATCCATAGATCAAGATCAAGCAACAGAAATAAAAAAGATTTTAAATAAGTACGGAGTTATATTTATAAAAGATCAAAATCTTGATCCTGAAACCTATCAAAATTTCGCAAAGAATATAGGTCAACCCGTAGTGTATCCAAGACTTAAAGGTTTAGATGAAAAATTTCCATTTATAAATGTAATCGAGAGAAAGCCTGATGATAAAAATTTAAGTTTCGGCTCTAGCTGGCTTCACCAAGATACAAGTTATTTAGCTAATGATAGACCTAGATATACAATGTTAATGGGTATAGAAATACCGGTTGGCCAAGGTAATACTATATTCTCATCTGGCTTTAATGCTTATGATAAATTACCAGATGACATTAAAGAAAAAATTAAAGACGCTACTGGAATTTTTTCATCGGCAGGTCCAATAGCTATAACAAGACTTGAACGAGAAAAAGAAATGGGAATAAAATCTTCAGAAAGTATGGAGGCCGAACATCCAATAGTTATTACTGTAGATGGAAAGAAAACTCTTTATATATCTCCAGGACATTTAATGAAGATTAAAAATGTAAAGGAAGACGAAGCTGAATATTTAAAAAATTATTTAGTAGATCACGTGAACAAAGAAGATTTCATATTTTCATATGAGTGGACAAAAGGTGATATCTGTCTTTGGGATAATTTAAGTATTCTGCATATGGCTAGTGAAATAAAGAACTGCAGAAGAGTTATGCATAGAATAACAATTAAATGATTATTTTTTAAAAACCGTAAGATGTCCCATTTTTCTTTTATCTTTAATTGATTTTTTTCCGTAATCATAAAAAAATTCATTTTCATTAAATGTTTTAGATCTATAAGTCTCGATATCTTTTCCTAAAATATTAAACATTTCAGCGTTAGAAATTTTTTCAACTTTTTTTACACCAAGATTACATACAGCTGCAACATGTCCGGTAAATTGACTTATAGAAAACGCATTTATTGTTAGGTGACCAGAATTATGGACTCTTGGAGCAATTTCATTGACTAACAAATTATCATCTTGATCGATGAAATATTCAACACACATAGTTCCAACATAATCTAATTTTTCTGAAATAATTTTTGCATTACTCTGTGCTTTAATAAAAATTTCTTTACTTATATCTGCAGGGATTTTTGAATGATTTAAGATTTGGTCTTTATGAATATTTTCTATAGGCTCATAAATATAAGTTTCACCATTTAAATATCTTGTTATTATAACTGATATCTCTTTTTTTAAATTTACTTTTTTTTCTAAAATATAATCAGCAGTAAAACACCAATTTTTTTTTACATCAATAAGAGAGTTTAAAACATATTGTCCACGTCCATCATAACCAAGTGTATTTGATTTTAAAATTCCGGGTAATAAGTTTTTATTCTTTTCGACATCTCCAGCCTGTTTGATAAAGGCCCAGTCTGTAGTTTTAATACCTAAATCATTGACGAAAGTTTTTTCTAATTTTCTATTTTGAATAATTTTATTTATTTCAGGTTTAGGTAAGACTTTCTTTTCTTTATCTATCTCTTTTAAAACATTTATTGGAATATTTTCAAATTCATAAGTTATGATATCTACTTCGCTTATGAATTCTCTAATCTTGTTTATGTTATCATATTTTGAAAAAATAAATTTATCTGAGAAATTTTGTGCTGGACCATTTTCATCATCTGATATTACTATAGTCTTTATATTAAGTTTTTTTGCAGCCTGGCATAACAATGAACCAAGTTGACCTGAACCAATGATTCCTAGGACGCTTATTGACATTTTGTTAAGGTTTTTTTTTAATAGATTTAGTTTGTAAACGTTTCCATTTTTCTAAATTTGATTTAATTTTTTCATCAAAATTTCCAATAATCGAGGCAGCAAGTAACCCTGCATTCATAGATCCATTAATTGACATTGTAGCTACGGGACAGCCACGTGGCATTTGTACTATTGATAACAAACTATCTAAACCCTTAAGTTTTTTTGTTTCTATCGGAACTCCTATTACCGGTAAGGAAGACAAAGATGCCACCATGCCAGGCAGATGTGCTGAGCCCCCTGCTCCAGCCACAATAACACCAAAACCATTTTTTGAGGCTGACTCTGCAAATTCAAACATTCTTTTTGGTGTTCTGTGCGCACTTACTATTGAAATTTGATATTTAATTTTGAGAGTCTTTAAAATCTTCTCGCATCCTTTCATTACGGAATGATCAGATTGAGATCCCATAATAATTGCTACTTTATTATTCAGTTTATTAAGCTTCACAGATTAATTTAACAATTATTGGTATAAAAACAATGGCCTAATTAGATTAAGCCACTGATTTATTGAGGAGGAAAGATTATGCTCGAACTCTAAAATTTAGAAATTTTGGACTATTTTGAAGTTCGAAGAGAGAGATTTTTTTGAATTTCTTAACAATGTTAGTCTTTAACTTGTTTTTTTTTAGTTGTTTTATTCTCATGATTCCTTTTAATTTATTCCCAACTCTAAGAGTATTGCTGAATTTGCAAACTTGAGTTGAATATAATTTATAACGTTAATTTAGGCAGATATTGGGCTTTTCTTAGCCAAATTTAAATTTTTGCAAAAAAATCTTTAGAAAGTTTTTTTATTGACCCACTTCGATCTACCACAGCTAGTTCCACTTCTGCACTTACAAGAACTTCTCCGCCCCTTTTAACCTCTTGAAGCAAGCTTAGTCTTACGTTGGTTTTTTTTAAAACAGCTGTTTCAACACTTAAATTATCTTCAAAAACTGCTGATTTTAAATATTTAATGTTGCATTTCCTAACGACAAACATTACATCGTGCTCGTTCATAAGTTGAGTTAAAGTAAGACCAAATTTTTCGTGTATTAGCTCCGTTCTAGCTCTCTCGATATACTGAAGATATCTAGAGTAAAATACTCGACCAAAGTCAACGTCTTCAACAAAAACTTTCAATTCATAAATGTGGCTTTTAGACATAATTTCAATCATAAGGCTAAAGTTTATCTTATTCAATAAAGTTTCAATTTCTTTTTTTGGTCCAAATTATGCCAAGCAAAGCACAGACTCTAACTTTAAATTTTAATCATGAAAATATTATCTACTTTTATGTTGTTGCTTATGTTGACTAATTGTGCTGGAAGCAACATGGCCAAAGTAAAATTTGGCAAAAGATGTACAGCTGCCGATGAAAATGGTTTAAAAGAAAGCTCGTATGTTTGGGTCATTTCAAAAGAAGCACTTAAATCATTTGATAAGAGAATAAATAAATCTAATTGTTCAGATATTTAATTTCCTTTTAAATTTCATTGTCTGTGCTAATAAGGGGTATGCGAATACCCCTTATTCTATGTATATTATTCTCATTAAGTATTAATTTAAATGCTATGGAAAAAAAACCTTATCATCATGTTTATAAAGACGGAAAATTATATGCTTTTAGAAACCTTGAGGGAGGACCTAAAAGGGATCCTAATTTTAAATGGAATTGGAAAGTTTTTAGGGAGGAAAAAAAGAAACTTAAGATTGATTATCCACCTGAACATGTAATTGATAAAAAAATAGTTTTAAAAAATTTAGAAAAACATAAATCCGACTCATATGTAATGTGGCTTGATCATGCGAGCTTTATAATTAAACTTGGAAACACTACAATTATTACTGATCCAGTTTTCGAAAAAAATTATGGGCCTATGGTATTTGGGCCCAAGAAATATATAGAGTCTCCTTTAACTCTTAAAGAACTTCCGAAAATAGATTTATTTTTACTGACACACAATCACTATGATCACATGAGTATTCGTACAATAAAAAACTTTCCATATAAGAATACTAAAGTTCTTGTGCCTCTTAAGCTTGGGAAATATTTCACAAAAAATGGATATAAAAAAGATACTGTTAAAGAAATGGATTGGTTCGATAAAATTAAAATTAATGATGAAATCACAGTAACAATGCTTCCAAGTCAACATTGGTCTAAACGATGGATCTGGGGAGATGGAAATACAAATAGATCACTTTGGGGGAGCTTTTTAATTGAATACAAAGATAAAAAAATCTTTTTTGCTTGTGATACTGGGCCAGCACCATTTTATAAAGAATTAGGAAAAAAATTTGGTCCTATCGATTTGGGTTTTGGAAATTTGGGCGCTTATAATTTCTATCCACTGGTTCCAGTCAAGGATAAGTCTACAGCTCACGCAAATCCTGAAGAGCTTTTGTCTTTAATGAAAGACTTAGAGGTAAAAAAAGTTATAGGAATGCATTGGGGAACAGCAATATTAAGTTTAGAGCCGATCTGGGAACCTCCTGTAAGATTTAAAGAAAATGCTGAAAAGTTCGGCTATGAAAAAGACGAAGCAATTATATTCAAAATTGGTGAGATTAAAAAATTAAAAGATCTTATCAACTAACTTTTTTTTTATTTCTTTCTCTATCAAGCAATTTAGTTAGCGAGTCCACCATAAGATCTGAGGCTCTAAATATGTCTGTTGATTTAAATTCATAAGAGTTATGTTTTTCTGGATTTGATTTATCTTCAATTATAATTCCTTCATCAGGTGAATTATCTTTGATATAAATTAAAATTAACCAATCATCCTCTGCGGTATCATCCCATTTTATAAATATTTCACCAGTCTCAAATCTCCGATCAACTACCCTCATAATACTCAAATATTTTGGAATATATCTTTTGTTTATTTGAAAGCATAAACTATGAGCAGATCTGTAAAAACTTTCTAAAGCATACTCAATTTTTTCTCGTTCCTGATTATAAATTCTCTCTTTTTCTAATAAAGTTTCCTTGGTATCCGTATCTTCAATTTTAATTCCTAGTTGAGCAACTCTTTCTCTAATTGCTTCATTAACTTTTTGTTCTCTTAAAGATCTATATTTTTCTTTAATTCTCTCTATGCGCTGTTGAACTTCTTCGTAGGACTCTCTTTGTTGGCTTAGCACATATTTCTCTAAATTTTTTATTTCTAAAGCCTCTCTTTTTCTAAATTGCTCTATCTTTTTTTCTAAAGCAATTTGTTCTAAAAATTTTCTCTGTTTCTCTGCTCGCTCTTTTCTAAGTTCAGCTTGCTCAAATCTTATAAATTTCTGTAATTCAATCTTTCTCTCACGGCCTAGTTTTTCCTCTTCTCTAAGTTCAAGTGCTTTAGTTTTTATTGCGAACTCTTCATGTTGTTTAAAACGTTTTTGCGCTTCTATTTTCTCTCTATGCATCGCTTGAATTTTAATTTTTTTTTGTTTTTCTCTTTCCTCTTGAATGACTTTTTTTATATATAAAACTCGATTAGAAATACCTTGAAAAAATTTTTGTAGAGATTTATCTAAATTAAAATTAAATCTAAGCATTGATCTCAATTTATCACTTAAACTTAAAATTCCTGATACGACAGCTCTTGTTTTTTGAGTTTTTTTGTTTTTTAATTTAGATAGAATAATTTTTTTTTTTTGTGACCTAGTTTTTTTTCTTTTTTTTTTAATTATTATTTTTGTTTTTGACTTTTTTTTGATAATTTTTTTTTGTCTTTTAGAACTTTTTTTTGATCTTAATTTTTTTGATTTTATTGGCTTATTTTTTTTAAGTTTCTTTTTTTTTCTTTTCATACTGTTATCTAATTTAATAACAGTTTTTATGAATATATATAGTCTCTTGTTCTATGAGCAGAATGAAAGTTCTTGACAATTTGTAATTGAAAAACAACAAGATCACGGTATCTAAAAGCTGCCGCACAGCTTGCTAAATAAAATTCCCACATTTTACAAAATTTTTCATCAAACAAATCTTTTATCTCATTCCTTTTTGCCAAAAATCTTTCTAGCCAAGACTCAAGTGTTTTATCGTAGTGTCTTATTAAAGTTTCTGTATCAGCAACAATTAGACCAGTTTTCTCTATAGGTTTTATAAGCTGACTTAGTGAAGGGCATACACCCCCTGGAAAAATATATTTATTTATGAATTGATTTGGAGCAGAAGGTTTGTCCACTACACCAATTAAATGAAATAGGAAATTTCCATTTTTATTTAAAATACTGTTAATTTTCTTAAAAAAAGTGTTGTAGAACTTTACTCCTAAATGTTCCCCAAAACCTACTGACACAATACGATCGTAGTTTCCATTTACTAATCTATAATCTATTAATTCAAATTTAACTTGATTTTCTAATCCCAACTTCTTGGCCTTCTCTTTACAATAATTTATTTGATTGGTGCTTAATGAAATTCCAGTTACTTCACAGTCATACTGTTTTGCTATTTCAAAACAAAGACCGCCCCACCCACAGCCAATATCTAAAACTTTTTGGTTTTTTTTAATATCAAGTTTTTTTATTATATGTTGGATTTTATTTTCTTGTGCCTCTTCTAAAGTTTTAGTTTCTTCTTTCCAGTATCCACAACTATATTGACGATGATTCTTGTCAAGCATCAAGTCATAAAGAATTTCTCCTTTTCTTCCACCAATATCGTAATGAGCCTCAACATTTTTTTTTGATTTACCTGGAAAGTTGAAATTTGTGATAAATCTCCACGCTTGATAAATTTTTTTAAAAAAAATACTAGCCGTACTAATTTCATTTCTTCCTAAATTTTTTAAAACTTCCATTAAAAATTCTTTTAATGTTGCATTTTCTATAATTATATCTCCCCTCATAAAACCTTCGGGAAACTCAAGCTCCGGATTAAGTAGAATTTTCCAATTTAAATCTTTTTTTAAAAGTTTTAGAGTTATTGGATTAATTTGTCTGGGTGTGCCACAAATATATTTTTGATTTTCATAATCAATGAGTATTATTCCACCTTCCTTAAAAATTTTTGTAAATAATTTTGCTAAGATCATAAATTATGCCGCCAGATTTTCATCACTTATAAATTTAAGTTTTTTTAATTTTTCAATTAGCTCTTTCTTTTTTTGCTCACTTAATAAAGTAAGTGGAGGCAATATATTCTTATAATTCTCGTCTTTTATCGAATGAAAACTATGCAAAGCTGATATTAAATTAAAGCCATCGAAGGTTTCGCGAACGCTTATTAATTGGTCATTTTTTGTTTGTGGCACCTTATTTTCAAAATCATCAAATACTTCTCTAGCCAATGAATGTGTTGTGTTAGTTACTGCACTTATGATTCCGCTAGATCCTTTTTCTAATCCTTTAAGTAATTTTGACTCACTTCCTGGAAAGACTAAAAAATTTTTAATTTTTAATTTTTCGTACAAATTATAAGATGAGTCTTTCACCCCAATTATATTTTTAGGAAATGACTCAACTAATTTTGTAATTGCGTCTATTGAGAATAAATAGCCAGATAATTTTTGAAAATTATAAATTACAATTTTAATTTTCGGGCATTCTGAAATTATTTTTTTGTAAAATTCAAATACTCCTTCATCGGAATTTCCAACATAGTATGCACTTGGCATCAACAAAATTGTATTAAAATTAAACTCACTTGCATATTTCACTAATTCAATATTTTCATTAAGACTGTTACAGCCTGTACCTAAAAAAAACTGTTTTCTTAGTTTGTGAGTGGAAATTTTTGAAATTAGTTCCATTTTCTCATTTTTAGAAATTAACTGGGACATTCCAGTGCTTCCAAAAAAGAAACATCCATGTAATCCGTTTTTGATTAGGTTCTCAGCATGAGAAATAGTAGCCTCAACATTTAACGTTAAGTCTTTATTTAAAACACTTAAACTTGCTGCGTATACGCCTCGTTTCAACATCTTATTGTCCCAATTTATTGAAATAAATTATAATATAAGTCTCAAAAATGAAAGTTTTGATTCTAATAAATAAAGTTGGGCTAGGAGACTGTATAATTCACCTGAATTATATACATGAAATCTCGAAAAAATATGAAAAACCAGTTTCTATATTAGCCAAAAAAAATACTAGGGCAAAAGATCTTTTTCAAGACGATCCTCATATCAAAGAAGTGATAACATTAGATCGCTTGGAGGATAATACTGGTAGCCACGATGGTTTAAATGGATTTATAAAGTTGATAGAAGATATTAAAGAAAAAAAATTTGATAAAGTATTCATATTTAATAGTTCAGTAAGATATTTTTTAGTTTGTAAATTTGCAGGTATCAAAAAAATTGCTCAATATCCTCTATTTAAAAAAAAGGGGCAGCATGTAGTAAATACAGCAAAAATTTTTACCGAGAATGAGCTTGGGAAAATTGTATCAACACAACCAAAGCTCTTTTTAAATAGTGATAAAATAATTGAAGCAAAGAAAAATATGATACAGCAAAACAAATATATTGTATTAGGGATTAGTGCCTCTGGACCGACTAAACGTTGGGGCATAAAAAATTTTATTAAATTAAGTGAAAAAATAAATCAAAAATTTCCTTCGAAATTTTATTTAGCAGCTGGAAAAAATGATCAGTCCTTGATAAATGAAATATTGAATTCAAATATAGGATCTAATTGTATTTCTTTAAATAATTTAAAGATAAATGAAATGCTTCCCATTATAGCGAATTGTAATTTATACTGTGGAAATGATACAGGTTTTATGCATATCAGTGCGGCTCTTAATTTGAAAACTGTAGCTTTGTTTACGGATAGTCCAGTTTTAGCTTATGGAAAGTACTCAAAAAATATTAATGTAATTGTTCCAGAAGGTGAGACCGAAGAAACAACAACCCATGATACTTTGGGTGCAGACAAGATCTCTTTTGATAAAGTTTATAATAAATGTATTGAGCTTTTATTTAACTAAAATCAGTTTTTAATATTTTTTCTTTTGCTTCATTAACTAATTGACTCAATCTAGAACTATCTACGTTGCGGTTCATATCAGGATGAATTTTTTTTTGTAATTGATTAGCTGCTTTTAAAACTTCTTCTTTACTCACGCCCTTTTTTAGTCCTAGCAATTTATAAGCCTCTTCTGATGTAAGACTTGATGATCCTGGAGTTTGGCCAAACTGACCTTGAGAAAATCTTCCTGCGTTATTTTTCATGAATTGGATTAATCTCCATAATTGATACATTTGTAGAGCAGTAAATCCTTTAATCTTAAGCCCTGAGAGCAGAATCAACCACATCGGAAGACTGAAGATGAATTTACCGCCAATTGTAAATAGCACAGCTAGAATCAATGATATATAAATTGCAATTTTTTTAATAGTTGTAGCTATCTTTTTTGAACTAGCCCTAGCGAACCAATTTAGAAAAAGGTAGATTACGACGAAAATGATAATTCCCAACAAAAACAAATTCATATAATTTCTCAGTATGAATATACCAAAACTTAAAAAAATAAAGACTACGAAAAATTATCACGGAATTCCACTAGAAGATGATTATTCATGGGTTGATCAGCCAAATATCCTTGAAGTTTTAAAGGATCCAAAAAAGTTAAATACTGAGGTCAAGGATTACATAGAAGCTAACAACAAAATAACTGAAGACTACTTCACAGACGTTAAAGAATTACAGAAAAATTTATTTAACGAAATCAAAGGAAAAATTAAATTAGATGACACTGGATTAAAATATAAAGATAAAAGATATTATTATTGGTCAAAAACAGAAGCTAAGGGTAATTACGGCAAAAGAATGAGACAACTGATTGATGGCTCTAAATCTGAGGAAATTTATTTTGACGGTGATTTGGAAAAGAAGAAGTCTGGTTCAGAGTATTTTGGAGTTGGCACTGTAAGCACTTCTTATTGTGATAATTTTATTGCTTATTCTCTAGATTTAAAAGGATCAGAATATTATACAATTTATTTGAGAGATCTTAGAACAGGAAAAAATGAAAAAGATGTAATTGAAAATACAAGTGGAAGCGTCACATGGGCTTTAGATAATAAAAGCTTTTTCTATTCAAAATTAGATCAATATCATAGACCAAGACAAATTTTTAAACATGTTCTTGGAACATCGACCGATCAAGATCAACTAGTATTTGAGGAAAAAGATGAAACTTTTACTTGTGGTATTGGTATTACCTCTGATGAAAAATATTTCATTATTGGGACTTCTGATCACATCACAACAGAAGAATATTTTTTTTCTACTGATGCTAAAGAAATTAAACCCACACTTTTTCAAAAAAGAAAAAATGATGTTCGTTATTCAATAGACTCTTGG
Organism: uncultured Pelagibacteraceae bacterium; assembly: GCA_902543665.1. Lineage (GTDB taxonomy): Bacteria > Pseudomonadota > Alphaproteobacteria > Pelagibacterales > Pelagibacteraceae > Pelagilacustribacter. Next base: position 1,379 of record CACBZI010000001.1, on the reverse strand, counting down.
CAAGGTTATTTTTATGTTCACACTAATGAGGAGGCTAGAGATTATAAGGTACTCAGATGTAAGACTAGTCAGATAGATAAATTAGAAGTTTTTATCCCAGCAAAAAAAGAGACTGTTATTGGTGGATTTGAATTTTTAGACAATTATATCCTTAGATCAGAAAAGTCTGATGCTATCCCAAAACTGTTTGTAAGAAATATAAAAACTAACAAAGAAGAAGAAATTAAAATTTCAGATGAACCAATAGGTGTTCCTAGTGTTTCTTTAATGCAAAGAGATACAAATACTACAAAGATAAGAGTTGGTTGGGAAAGTATGGCAACTCCAGGACAAGTATATGAGTATGACATCGTCTCAAAGCAAAAAAAATTAATAAAACAAACAGAAGTCCCATCTGGGCATGACTCCAGTAATTATGTTATTGAAAGAATAAAGGCTGAGTCTCATGACGGTCAAATGATACCTATTAGTTTGGTTAGATTGAAAACAGCAAAACAAGATGGAAAATCAAAAATTCTTTTATATGCCTACGGGGCGTACAAACATAGTATATCTCCATCTTTTAGTGCTTCAAGATTTTGTTTAATTGATAGAGGAATCACTTTCGCGATAGCTCATGTAAGAGGTGGAGGAGATTTAGGCGATATACATCATGAAAAAGGCAAAAAAAAATTTAAGAAAAATACTTTTTTAGATTATATAGCTTGCGCCAAACATCTTATAGAACAAAGATATACATACAAAGGTGGAATTTGTTTTTATGGTGGATCTGCTGGAGGTCTTACAGGTGGAGCTGTAGCAAATATGGCTCCAGATTTATTTTTTGGAATGCTTTTGTTAGTGCCATTTGTAGACACAATGACAACTATGTTAAATGAAAAGTTACCGTTAACACCAGGCGAGTGGGAAATGTGGGGAAATCCGATAAAAAGTAAGGAGTACTTTGAGTATATCTTATCTTATGCACCTTATAACAATATTAATAAAAAAGACTACCCGCCGATGCTAATTACAACATCTTTGTTTGACAACAGAGTTCTTTACTCTGAGCCAGTTAAATATATTGCAAAACTTAGAGAGACCAAAACTGATAATAATATTCAATTATTAAAATGCAAAATGGAAGCAGCAGGTCATGGAGGAATGTCTGGCCGCGACAATGCGATCAAAGAACTAGCAGAAGAGTATTCTTTTATTTTAAAATCTGCAAAAATTTTAAAATAACAATCTTGAAAAAATAAAAATTATTCCCATATCTGTACTGTCGGTCGCCTAATGGGACTGACTTTAACCTTGCTAACAAAGGAGGATATATGACAAGTAAGGATCTATCGATCTTTAATTCACTTAGACCTTTTAGCATTGGATTCGATGACATG